>NZ_JBFAUH010000033.1:0-89089 GCF_040679095.1 Streptomyces sp. NPDC052496 | reverse complement strand
CCGGCCGTCCCGGCCTACGAGGTGGAGAACCTCTTCGAGCCGTTCCGGCGCCTGCGTACGGAGCGGACCGGCAGCGACAAGGGCGTCGGCCTCGGCCTGTCCATCGTGCGCTCCGTGGTGCGCGCACACGACGGCAGCATCACGGCGACGCCCCGCGAGGGCGGCGGACTGGAGATGCGGGTCGTCCTGCCGCTGTGAGGGGCCGTGGACGGGCGTGGGGACCGCGGGCGGGGCCATCGCCTCCGCCCGCGGCCGCCGGCCCGTCCTGCTGTCCTTTTTGACCCAGGACCCGACCTCTTGGCACTCTTGGTCGCCCTCCGCACGCCGGCCACCCCGGCTTGACGTGACGCCGGGCGGCCATGGATCCTTCGCCGAGTTCGCTTTGCGCTGAATTCCTACGGTCCGCCCGACGGCCCGTCCGTGTGTGATCCCTCACAGGCGCGAGATTCGAGCCACCCACTCTCCGTGATCGGAATGGTCGGCGGAAGGCCGGGAAAATCCGGGTTTCCAGGGGCCTTGATCACGGGAAGTACACGTGATGGCGTGCGCGAGGTGCGACATTCGGACCGTGTACGGTCCTGATCGCCATCCAAACCGATCACCTCTTCAGGGGTGCGGTTGGGTGTCGATTGAGTAACAGACCTTGATGTGAGGCAAAATCTCCGCCTCAGGTCGGGCACAAGTCCGGCCTCTCACGCGTTACGTGCGCTGGAGACACCGCAGACACCCAGAGGGGGAGAGCGACATGGCTACGGATTACGACACCCCACGCAAGACAGATGACGACCTCAACGAGGACAGCATCGAAGAACTGAAGTCGCGGCGGAACGACAAGTCCGCCTCGGCCGTCGACGTCGACGAGTTCGAGCAGGCCGAGGGCCTGGAACTGCCCGGCGCCGACCTTTCCAACGAGGAACTCGCCGTCCGGGTGCTGCCCAAGCAGCAGGACGAGTTCACGTGCATGAGCTGCTTCCTGGTCCACCACCGCAGCCAGCTGGCCGCCGAGGACAAGAACGGCCAGCCGATCTGCCGCGACTGCGCGGCCTGAGGACCGGTCGACGCCGTGGCAGGCGTGAACCCGTTCCGTAAGGGACGCAAGGGCGAGAAAGGCCCGGCGGCCGGCGCACGATCACGCGACGAAAACGCGCCCGTGCCCGCCGACCCGACCGCCCTGCCCCCGGAGCGGACGACCGGTGCACTGGAGGAGCGAGGCCGTGCGGCCTCGCTCGCGGCGGCTGTGGGCCGCGGCACCAGGAAGGGCCGCGCGAGCGCCCGAAAGGGCCTGGCGGCGGTCGCCGAGCGCATCCTCGACAACGCCCCGCGGATCCCGGTCCGCGACCTGGCGACGTTGCGCCGGCAGTTCCCCGGCCTGACCCCCGAGGAACTGGCCGACAAACTGGTCTCCGGTGGCGCGCGCAGCGCCGCCGCCGTAGGCGCGGGGGTGGGCGCAGCGGCGATGCTGCCGGTACCGCCCGCCATGCCGGCCGAGCTGGCCGCCGAGATCGTCGGAGTGGCCTCCGTGGAGATCAAGCTCATCGCCGAGCTCCACGAGGTCTACGGCCTGCGTCCGCCCGGCAGCCTCGGGCAGCGCACCACCGCCTACCTGACGGCGTGGACCGAGGAACGCGGCATCGACGTCACCAGACCCACGACCGTCAACGCGGCGCTGGGCGGCCAGATGAAGCGCGAGCTGCGCCAGCAGATCATGAAGCGCACCCTGCGCAACCTGCCGAACCTGACCCCGTTCATGGTCGGCGCCGCGGTCGGCGCGTTCATGAACCGGCGGGACACCAAGAAGCTCGCGGAGAAGATCCGCAAGGACCTGCGCGCCAGACAGGTGCCGTGGGACGCCCTGCCGGACGCCGGCGCGCTGCCGGACACCGGCCCGGCGCCGCTGCCGCCGGAGAGCGCCGCCTGAGGGCCCGCCGAGCCGTCGTACGGCCGCCGGAGACGGCCTGAAGCGCCAGGACCTCCGGAAACCCTCCGAACGCGCCCGCAGCACCCCACAAGGGCCGCCAAGGCCGCTGTGCCGCCCGAAGGCGCCCGTCCGCCCCCTGGGCGCCCGTCCGCTCCCGCAGCCCCCTCAGGGACGCTTCAGGCCCGTACGGCCGCCAGCGCGGCCACCAGGCGCTCCGGGTCGCGGGTCGAGAGGTACGCGTACGGAGTCGGGTCCGCCGGGTCGGTGATCTCGATCCGCACCGCGGTCCGGACGTAGCTGCGCAGCAGCATGAAGGCGCGGGTGTCCGCCTTGTGCGTCCGCCACGCCACCGCCTCCTCCGGGTCCAGCGGCCGGGCCTCGCCCAGCGCCGAGACCGGGATCCGGGCGTCGCCGGCGATCAGCGAGTCGCCCACCACCCGGATCCGCACCGAGCCGTACGAGCTGACCGCCACCGCGGACAGCGCCGCACCGCCGATCAGCCCGCCGAGCATCGGCAGCGTCCCCAGCGGGAGCAGCATCAGGGCGCAGGCCACGCCGATCAGGCCGGCGATCACCCACCAGGAGCGGGGCGCGGTGAGGCGTTCTTCGTACGACTGCATGGCTCCAGCTTGGCACGACGGCGCGGGCCGGTTACGCGCGCGGGTAGGGTCTGCACTCGTGAGTGGAACCGACAAGGCCCCGACGCGGCTGACGCCACCGGCCGACGCCGTCGCCCCGGTGCGGCACCCCGACGCCCCCGCGCCCGGAGAACTCCTCGGCGCGCACTACGACCACTGCTTCGGCTGCGGCGCGGCACAGGCCCACGGCCTGCAGCTGCAGGCCCGCGCCGAGGACGGCGTACGGGTGACCGCCGAGTTCACGGTCAAGGAGGCCCACCAGGGCGCACCCGGCCTCGCGCACGGCGGCGTACTGGCCACCGCCCTGGACGAGACGCTGGGCTCGCTGAACTGGCTGCTCCGGGTGATCGCGGTGACCGGCCGCCTGGAGACCGACTTCCTGCGCCCCGTGCCGGTCGGCACGGTGCTGCACCTGGACGCGGAGATAACCGCCGTCCACGGCCGGAAGATCTACTCGACGGCGGTGGGCCGCATCGGCGGGCCCGAGGGCCCGGTCGCGGTGCGCGCCGACGCCGTCTTCGTCGAGGTCAAGGTCGACCACTTCATCGACAACGGACGGCCGGCCGAGATCCAGGCCGCCATGGCCGACCCCGACCAGGTCAGACGAGCTCGTGCTTTTGAGGTGAACCCGTGAGTCAGGTACGCAATCCGGTGGATGTGCTGATCCGGCGTCTGGACCCGGAGGTGCCGCTTCCCGCGTACGGGCACCCCGGTGACGCGGGCGCCGACCTGGTCACCACCGCGGCGGCGGAACTCGCGCCGGGGGAGCGGACGGTGCTCCCCACCGGAGTGTCCATCGCCCTGCCCGACGGGTACGCGGCGTTCGTGCACCCCCGCTCGGGCCTGGCGGCCCGGTGCGGAGTGGCGCTCGTGAATGCCCCCGGGACGGTGGATGCCGGGTACCGTGGGGAAATCAAGGTGATCGTGGTCAATCTGGACCCGCGTGAGAGCGTGCGGTTCGAGAGGTTCGACCGGATCGCCCAACTGGTCGTCCAGCAGGTCGAGAAGGTGCGCTTCCACGAGGTGGCGGAACTTCCCGGCTCGGCGCGGGCCGAGGGGGGATTCGGTTCCACCGGCGGTCATGCGGCGGTGGACGGCTCCACGGGTGGGAATGGATACGCATCGGTCGGTGCCGACCGGGAAGGACAGTGACGTGTTCGGTCGTCGCAAGAAGAACGAGGCTCCCGCAGAGTCGGCCCGGCCGGCGGAAGCAGCCGACGAGACGGCCTCGGACGAGACTTTTGCGGACGAGGGCGCCGGGTCCGGCGAGGAGGAGACGCGGGTGAGCCTGCCCCCGGCCCCCCGCCCCGACGGCCCCTGGGACCTCTCCGAGGTCACGGACCCCGCCGAGGGGCGGGTGGACCTGGGCGGCATGTTCGTGCCGGGCGTCGAGGGCATGGAGCTGCGGGTGGAGGTCGCGGGGGACGCGATCGTCGCGGCGACCGTGGTCCTCCAGGACAGCGCCGTACAGCTCCAGGCGTTCGCCGCTCCCAAGAAGGAGGGCATCTGGGGCGAGGTGCGTGAGGAGATCGGCGCCGGGATCACCCAGCAGGGCGGCATCATCGACGAGGTCGAGGGCCCGCTCGGCTGGGAACTGCGCGCGCAGGTCCCCGTACAGCTCCCGGACGGCACCAACGGCGTCCAGGTCGTACGCTTCGTCGGTGTCGACGGCCCGCGCTGGTTCCTGCGCGGCGTCATCTCCGGCCAGGGCGCGGTCCAGCCCGAGGCCGCCGGCATCCTGGAACACATCTTCAAGGACACCGTCGTCGTCCGCGGCGAAGCCCCCATGGCCCCCCGCGACCCCATCGTCCTCAAGCTCCCCGACGACGCCCAGATGGTCCCCGACGGCGTCCAGCAGGAACCGGGCGAAACCTCCCGCTTCGGCGGCGGCGTGGAACGCCTCGAACGCGGCCCCGAAATCACCGAAATCCGCTGACGCGCGGCGCCGTCCGGCGCACCGTCACGTCGCTCCCGTAGCCCTCGCGGTGACGGGAGCGACGTGCGTATCGGGCCGTCGGAGCGCTCCTTCACGTGGCGCGCGGCGCCGGTGTGCCACGCTTCCTCCAGTTCGGGGGCAGTTTCCGCCCGCCCCTCAGTATTCGAATCGGAGGAAGCGCTTCCGTGCGCGTTCTTATATCGCCTTCCTACGGGAGTTCAGCGACACGCCGCCACTGGGCCGACACCGTCGACCAGCCCGTGGCTTTCACCGACGACAGGTACGCCCGTGCGCTGACCGACGATCAGCGTGCCCGGCTGCAGGCTGCCCACCCGGACGGCACGGCGTGTTTCTGGGGCGCGGTGCCCAAGCACGACAAGAAGCTGCACGACGTCGTGCCCGGCGACATCGTGTTGTTCACCGGACAGAACAAGGTGCGGGCGGTGGGGGAGATCGGGACGATCTTCCGCAACGCCGAACTGGCCGACCTCTTATGGCCCCCGAAGCAGGACGGCCCCAGCTGGCACACCGTCTACACCGTGCTGGACCTGGCCGAGGTGGACATCCCGTACACCGAACTGAACGCCGTGCTCGGGTACCAGCCGCAGTACACCCACCCGGGACTGAAGGTCCTGCGCGATGACAAGGCACAGTCCGTTCTGGACGCCTTCATGATTACTTCCGGTCTGTTCTTCAGCCGGGCCTGCACGGAACCGGTCCCCGCGCCGACCGCGGACGATGCCCGCGAAGCCGTCCGCCGGGCCGCGGCGGAGGAGATGCGCACCTCCTCGGCCTCGTACCGCAGGACCGGACGGCTCGTCGTCGTCGACCGCCGGGAAGCACGGCTGGTGGCTGCTTACCGGGAGCACCTCGCGTCCTGCGGGCGAGGGCCGGCCGGCCGCTTCTACTGCCGGTCGGGCATCAGCGACCTCTATCTCGACGACGCCGAGGGCGCCGAGCTCATAGAGGCCAAGAGCGACGCCTCCCACCAGTGCGTCCGCCAGGCGCTCGGTCAACTGCTGGACTACGCGCCGTACTGCCCGGCGCCGCCCGACCGCCTCAGCGCGCTGCTCCCGTCCCTGCCGGTGCGCAGCGACCTCGCTCTCCTGCACCGCTACGGCATCGACTGCATCCACCGCGACGCTTCGGGAGCCTTTGTACGGGCCGAGGCCCCGGTGGAGCGCCGTGAGCTGATGCGGTCGCTCTGGACCTCCTGACCGGATGCCGTCACCGGCGCTCCCCGCGAGCGCCCGCGGAGGCCGAAAATCCGCGTCCCGATGGGTCGTACCTCCTTTCGAGGGGTGCGGCCCTTCGGTGTTTTTGCAGGTCAGGTCGGGGGGCGTATGGGAATCGTCAACGGGGTGCTAATGGCCGTAAGGGAGGCGTCAACGGTGGTCGGAAACGGTCGGGTTGGAGGTTTGCTCTAGGGGTCCGTTTCACCGAAACCACTAGGAGCACACGATGGCCGACGTGGCCTTCGTCGTCACCACGCTCGCGGTCTTCGCGCTGGTGGCCCTCGTCGCCAAGGGGGTGACGAGGCTGTGACCGTCGAGAACATCGTCGGGCTGATCGTCGCCGTCGCCCTGCTCGGCTACCTGGTCCTCGCCCTCGTCTTCCCGGAGAGGTTCTGAGCGTCCCGATGAGCCCCATCCTGGCCGGCGTGCTCCAGCTCACCGCGCTCGTCGCGGCGCTCGCCCTGGCGTACCGTCCCCTCGGCGACCACATGGCCGCCACGTACAGCTCGCGCAAGCACCTGCGCGTCGAAAAGGTGATCTACCGCTGCATCGGTGCCGACCCGGACGCGCAGATGCGCTGGCCCGCGTATCTGCGCGGCGTCCTCGCCTTCTCCGTGGCCGGTGTGCTCTTCCTCTACCTGCTGCAGCGCCTCCAGGGCGGCCTGCCGCTGTCGCTCGGTTTCGCGTCGATCAGTCCGGACCAGGCGTTCAACACGGCGGCGTCGTTCGTCGCGAACACCAACTGGCAGTCGTACAGCGGTGAACAGGCCATGGGCCACGTCGTGCAGACGGCAGGCCTGGCGGTGCAGAACTTCGTCTCGGCCGCGACGGGCATGGCGGTGGCGATCGCCCTCGTACGCGGCTTCTCCCGGACCCGCACCGGCGACCTGGGCAACTTCTGGGCCGACCTGGTGCGCGGCACCGTGCGGGTGCTGATACCGATCGCCGTCCTCGGCGCGCTCGTGCTCGTCGCGTGCGGCGCCATCCAGAACTTCTCCGGCATCCACGAGGTCGGGCAGTTCCTGGGCGGCGCCCAGCAGACCAACGGCGGCGCGGTCGCGTCCCAGGAGGTCGTCAAGCTGCTGGGCACCAACGGCGGCGGCTACTTCAACGCCAACTCGGCCCACCCGTTCGAGAACCCGAACGGCTTCACCAACCTCTTCGAGGTCTTCCTCATCCTGGTCATCCCGTTCGCGCTGACCCGTACCTTCGGCCGGCTCGTCGGCAACGTACGGCAGGGTTACGCGATCCTCGCCACGATGGGGATCATCTGGCTCGGCTTCACCGCCCTGATGATGTGGACCGAGTTCGCGCACGGCGGCCCGGCGCTCCAGGCGGCCGGCGCGGCGATGGAGGGCAAGGAGAACCGCTTCGGCATCGGCGGTTCGTCGATCTTCTCGGTCGCCACGACCCTCACCTCGACCGGCGCGGTGGACTCCTTCCACGACTCCTTCACGGCCTTCGGCGGCGGCATCCAGCTGCTGGGCATGATGCTCGGCGAGATCGCACCCGGCGGTGTCGGATCCGGCCTGTACGGCATGCTCGTGATGGCCGTGATCGCGGTGTTCATCGCGGGCCTGATGGTGGGCCGGACGCCCGAGTACCTGGGCAAGAAGATCAGCACCCGCGAGATCAAGCTCGCGGCCTGCTACATCCTCGTCACCCCGACCCTCGTGCTCGGCTTCACCGCCGTCTCGATGGTGCTGCCGGACGCGCTGGGCTCGATGCTCAACACCAAGGCGCTGGGCGCGGGTTCGCACGGCTTCTCGGAGGTGCTGTACGCGTTCACCTCCGGCGCCAACAACAACGGCTCGGCCTTCGGCGGCCTGAACGCGAACACCCCCTGGTACAACACCACGATCGGGCTGGCGATGCTGCTGGGCCGCTTCCTGCCGATGGTGTTCGTCCTCGCCCTGGCCGGCTCGCTCGCCGAGCAGCAGCCGGTCCCGGAGACGGCGGGCACGCTCCGTACCGAGAAGCCGCTCTTCGCGGGGCTGCTGGTCGGCACGATCCTGATCATCACCGGCCTGACGTACTTCCCGGCGCTGGCCCTCGGCCCGATCGCGGAGGGGCTGTCATGACCACCGATGTGAACCACGACGTACAGCAAGAGGAGCACCGCTCCATGTCCACCGCGACTTCGTCCCGCGCGCCCCACCAGGACGTACCGGGCGGGCACCCGCCGGACGGCGGCGGCCGTGTCGGTGGCGGCCTGTTCGACCCCAAGCAGCTGGTCAGGTCGCTGCCGGACGCGCTGCGCAAGCTGGACCCCCGGGTGATGATCAAGTCACCGGTGATGTTCGTGGTCGAGGTCGGTTCGGTGCTGACCACGTGCTTCGCGATCGCGTCCCCCGCGGACTGGTTCGGCTGGGCCATCGCCGTCTGGCTCTGGCTCACCGTGATCTTCGCCAACCTGGCGGAGGCGGTCGCCGAGGGCCGCGGCAAGGCCCAGGCGGACACGCTGCGCAAGGCCAAGACCGACACGGTGGCGCGCCGTCTGAACGGCGCCTCCGAGGAGCAGGTGCCCGGCACGGAGCTGCGCATCGGCGACCTCGTCGTCTGCGAGGCGGGCGACATCATCCCCGGTGACGGCGACGTCGTCGAGGGCGTGGCGTCGGTCGACGAGTCCGCCATCACGGGCGAGTCGGCCCCGGTCATCCGCGAGTCCGGCGGTGACCGGTCCGCGGTCACCGGCGGTACGAAGGTGCTCTCCGACCGCATCGTCGTCAAGATCACCACCAAGCCCGGCGAGACCTTCATCGACCGGATGATCAACCTGGTCGAGGGCGCCGCCCGGCAGAAGACCCCGAACGAGATCGCGCTGAACATCCTGCTCGCCTCGCTCACCGTCGTCTTCCTGCTGGCCGTGGTCACCCTCCAGCCGTTCGCGATCTACGCGGGCGCCGAGCAGCCCATGATCGTACTGCTGGCGCTGCTGGTCTGTCTGATCCCGACGACGATCGGCGCGCTGCTGTCGGCCATCGGCATCGCGGGCATGGACCGCCTGGTCCAGCGCAACGTGCTGGCGATGTCCGGGCGCGCGGTCGAGGCCGCCGGCGACGTCTCGACCCTGCTGCTCGACAAGACCGGCACCATCACCCTCGGCAACCGCCAGGCCGCCGAGTTCGTCCCCGTCAAGGGCGTGACCGAGGCCGAGGTCGCGGACGCCGCGCAGCTGTCCTCGCTCGCCGACGAGACCCCCGAGGGCCGCTCGATCGTCGTCCTGGCCAAGGAGAAGTACGGCCTGCGCGAGCGCCACCAGGGTGAGCTGGCCGACGCCGAGTGGGTGCCCTTCACCGCCCAGACGCGGATGTCGGGCGTGGACGTCACCGAGGACGGCTCCGTACGCAAGGTCCGCAAGGGCGCGGCCGGTTCGGTGATCGCCTGGGTCAGGGAGCAGGGCGGCACCGTCGCCGACGACGCCGACCGGCTGGCCAACGGCATCTCCGAGGCCGGCGGCACACCGCTGCTGGTCGCCCTGGAGGACGCGCGGGGCGCCCGCGTCCTCGGCGTCATCCACCTCAAGGACGTCGTCAAGGACGGCATGCGCGAGCGCTTCGTCGAGCTGCGCAAGATGGGCATCAAGACCGTCATGATCACGGGCGACAACCCGCTGACGGCCAAGGCCATCGCCGACGAGGCGGGCGTGGACGACTTCCTCGCGGAGGCCACTCCCGAGGACAAGATGGCGCTGATCAAGCGCGAGCAGGCGGGCGGCAAGCTGGTCGCCATGACCGGTGACGGCACCAACGACGCGCCGGCCCTGGCCCAGGCGGACGTCGGTGTGGCCATGAACACCGGCACCTCGGCCGCCAAGGAGGCCGGGAACATGGTGGACCTGGACTCCAACCCGACCAAGCTCATCGAGATCGTCGAGATCGGCAAGCAGCTGCTGATCACCCGGGGCGCGCTGACCACCTTCTCGATCGCCAACGACGTCGCGAAGTACTTCGCGATCATTCCGGCGATGTTCGCGGTGGCCTACCCGGGCCTGGACACCCTCAACATCATGCGGCTGCACAGCTCGCAGACCGCGATCCTGTCCGCGATCATCTTCAACGCGCTGATCATCGTCGCGCTCGTACCGCTCGCCCTCAAGGGCGTGCGCTACCGCCCGGTGAGCGCCGACCGGATGCTCCGCCGCAACCTCGGCATCTACGGGCTGGGCGGACTGATCGCGCCCTTCATCGGCATCAAACTCATCGACCTGCTCATCTCTGCGATCCCCGGGATCGGGTGACTTCCTCATGAACAACTCGGTACGCAACACCGCCCGCCTGCTCGGCGCCGGACTGCGCGCCCTGCTCGCCCTGACCGTGGTCTGCGGCGTGCTCTACCCCCTGGTGGTCACCGGCGTCGCCCAGGCCGCCTTCCACGACAAGGCCAACGGCTCCGAGGTACGGCAGGACGGCCGGACGGTCGGCTCCGAACTCCTCGGCCAGCGCTACGACAAGGGCACGGACAAGGACGGCAACCCGGTCCCCGACCTGCGGTACTTCCAGCCGCGCCCGTCCGCGGGTCTGGGCAGCAACCAGACCAACGGCGTCAACACCCAGTACGACCTCCAGGTCTCCGGCGCCTCCAACCAGGGCGCCACCAACACCGACCTGATCGCCGCCGTCAAGGAGCGCAAGAAGTGGGTCGCCGAGACGTACGGCGTCCCCGAGTCGAAGGTCCCGGCCGACGCCGTCACCTCCTCCGGCTCCGGTCTCGACCCCGACATCTCCCCGGCGTACGCCCGACTCCAGACCGCCCGGGTGGCCAAGGAGAACCACCTGGACCCCGCGAAGGTCGAACGCCTGGTCGCGGACACCACGGAGGGCCGGGTGCTGGGGTTCATGGGGGAGCCCCGGGTGAATGTGCTCAGGCTGAACATGGGGCTGCGGCAACTCACCAAGTGAGGAACCGGCCGAGTGAGCAGCTGAGCAGGTGAGGAACTGAGCAGGCCCCCGGTGCCCGGACGGGGGGCCTGCTCGGGCATGTCACCAGACGTCCCCGCTCCGCCAGTCGCACGCCAGCTGTTCCGTCAGGTCCAGCGGGGTGTCGCCCTGGAGGACGTGGATGGCGCCGTCCTCCTCCTGGGTGCGGTGCAGGCCGGTGGGGGAGAGGACGGCGGTCGGGCCCTGCCAGCGGCGCCAGCCGCGGGCCGGGTAGAAACCGGCGGCGGTGTCGGAGGCGCTGAGGGCGCCCAGGTCGTAGGCGCTGCGTACGACGTGTTCGAGGGCCGTCATCATGGCGGCGCCGTGGCCCCGGCCGCGCCGGTCCGCGCGGACGCCGACGCCTTCCACGTAGCCGCACCGCAGGGGGCGGCCGGCGTACAGCAACTGGCGCTGTACGACGGCGGCGTGGCCGATCAGCTCGTCGCCCTCCCGGACCAGGGCGTGCACGCCGCCCAGAGCGTGGTCCCAGTCCTCTTCGGAGAAGTTGCCCTCGAAGACGTCGTGGAGGAGCGCCTTGGCCGCGGCGCGGGCAGGGGCGTCGAGGTCCGCGGTGTGGGTGAGGTGGAGGTGCGGGGTAAGGGGAGCGGGGTGAGTGGGTGCGTCGGTCATGGGGTCATGATCGTGGAGGTGGTGGGGGTGCCGGAGGAGTGTCGGCGGGGTGACGGTCGGGCGGTCCGTGGCGCGTTGTCATGTACTGGTCCGCCCATGGTGGGATGGCTCCGTGAGCACGCCCGCGGCCCCGCCGTACCACCAGCCCGGCCCGCCGTACGTCCGGCCCGGCAGCCCGCCGCCGCACCCGGGCGCGGGCTGGGGGCCGAGGCCCGTCCGCTCGCGGCGGGTGCTGATCCTGTGTCACCTGGGGATGTTGATCCACTTCCCGGTGCATGTGGCGGTGTTCCTCGTCGTGTTCGCCTTGCTGCTCGCGTTCGGGCTCGTGGGGGAGTTCGTCTTCGCGGTGTTCTTCTTCCTGGAAAGCCGGCGTTCCGGATGCTGGACCGCGCTCTGGGGTGGATCACCGTCCGGTCCCAGTGGTGGGCGGCATGGCGGGAACTGCGCCACGAGGGCGAGCCCGGCTTCGCCCGGACCCGCGTCGAGAAGGTGCTGAACGGGGAGAAGCCCACGTCCGGCACCGCCCGTCTCCGGGCCACCTCTACCGGGGCATCGGGCCGCGGGCCGCTCTGGAGATCGCCGCGCCGCTCGGCCGGCAGCTGGACGACAAGCTCCCGGCCCGCCCGAAGACCGAACTGAACCTGCGCCGCGTCCCGACGCAAGGCCAGGGCGATGCGAAGGGCGCGCCTTAAGCGCCGTCCCCGCCCGCCGTGCGCCGTGACGCCTCGACGATCCGCTGGAGAGCCGCCGCGTGTGCCTCCAGCGCGGTTCGCCCGCCGTCGCCGAGGTTCACCCAGGTACGCGGGCGCTTGCCGACGTACCCCTTGCGCACCTCGACGTACCCGTGCGACTCCAGCGTGCTGATCTGCTTGGACAGGGCGGAGGCGGACAGGCCCGCCGACTCCCGCACCCACCCGAACTCGGCCCACTGCACGCCCGCGAGCAGGGAGACGATCGTCAGCCGGGTGGGGTCCAGGAGGACGGGGTCGAATTCAGTGGGTGCCATGGAAGGCGCTTCTTCCCGTGCCGCGGCCGTCGCGTACGGCGGCCGAGAGCAGCGCCCGCCGGCAGCGCGGCCCGAACAGGGCCAGCGCGGCGCCGCCCGCCGCGCCCACCGCGGTCCGCCAGTAGGGCACACCGAAATGCCGGTCCGGGGGCAGCAGCTGGAGGGCGAAGCCGGCCAGGAGTACGGCGAGCAGGGTGAGCAGCGCGTAACGGCGGAAGCGCGGGGTGATCTCCTGCCTGCGGGTACGGACGGGGCTGCCCAGCGCCGCCGCGCCCTTACGGGTGTTGAGCAGCGCCACGTACCCGACGGCCAGGGCCCCGAAGGCCGCGGGCGTCCAGCGGCTCGCCTCCTGGCCGAGGAAGTCGGGGGCGGCGAAGAGCGCGCAGAAGACGACGCCGGAGAGCACGTACACCCACCGGGCTTCGACGGCCGAGCTGTGCGCCTGGTCCCGGCGGCGGCCGATGTCCGCGAGGGCGCGGGCCGCTTCGTCCGGCGAGGGGCGGGGGGCGTCGGGGGCGGACGGCGATGGTGTGGGTGACATGGCTGCCTCCTCGGAGTTCTCGTTGCTCCAGCGGAACCTGTTTCCTGAGAGGAAACTAGTTTCTCGGCGGTGGGTGCGTCAATGAGGCACCGCCGCCCGGTGGCGGGTCCGGTAAGGGGCCACCGCCGCCCAGCGGTGGGTCCGTCGACGGGATACCGTTGCCCGGCAGTGGGTCCGTCGATGGGATGCCGTTGCCCGGCAGTGGGCCCGCCAACGGGACGCCCCCCTGCCCAGCAGCGGCCCGGACCGGCCGGCCCGCCCCGTATCAGAGTCGCGTCAAGACCTGCCCCACAGCCGTCACCTGCGGCTTTTGTCAGGGTGTGGGGTCGGTAGGGTCGCCTCAGGTTCAGCCCGGTGGGGGCGGCCTTCACGTAAGACAATGGGGCCATGGCACGCGGCAAGCTACGGATCTATCTCGGCGCTGCACCGGGCGTCGGCAAGACGTACTCGATGCTGTCCGAGGCGCACCGGAGGGTGGAGCGCGGTACGGACGTCGTGGTGGCGTTCGTCGAGCACCACGACCGGCCCCGTACGGAGGTCATGCTGCACGGTCTGGAGCAGACCGAGCGCGCCGAGCTGGAGTACCGCGGCTCGACCTTCACCGAGATGGACGTGGACGCGGTGCTGCGCCGCGCGCCGGCCGTGGCGCTGGTCGACGAGCTCGCGCACACCAACGTCCCCGGCTCCCGCAACACCAAGCGCTGGCAGGACGTCGAGGAGCTGCTGGAGGCCGGGATCGACGTGATCTCCACGGTCAACATCCAGCACCTGGAATCGCTGGGCGATGTCGTCGAGTCGATAACGGGGGTGCGCCAGCGTGAGACCGTCCCGGACGAGATCGTCCGCAGGGCCGACCAGATCGAGCTGGTCGACATGTCACCCGAGGCGATCCGGCGCCGCATGGCGCACGGCAACATCTACAAACCCGACAAGGTGGACGCCGCCCTGTCGAACTACTTCCGGCCGGGCAACCTGACCGCCCTGCGGGAACTGGCGCTGCTGTGGGTCGCCGACCGGGTCGACGAGTACCTCCAGCAGTACCGCTCCGAGCACAGCGTCTCCAAGATCTGGGCGGGGCGCGAGCGCATCGTCGTCGGCCTCACCGGCGGCCCCGAGGGGCGGACGCTCATCCGCCGCGCCTCCCGGATGGCGGCCAAGGGCTCGGGCAGCGAGGTGCTGGCCGTCTACATAGCGCGCAGTGACGGGCTGACCTCCGCCTCGCCCAAGGAACTGGCCGTGCAGCGCACCCTCGTCGAGGACCTCGGCGGCACGTTCCACCACGTCATCGGCGATGACATACCGAACGCGCTGCTGGAGTTCGCCCGCGGGGTCAACGCCACCCAGATCGTGCTGGGCTCCAGCCGCCGCAAGGCCTGGCAGTACGTCTTCGGGCCGGGCGTCGGCGCCACCGTCGCCCGGGATTCCGGGCCCGACCTCGACGTCCACATCGTCACGCACGACGAGGTCGCCAAGGGCCGCGGCCTGCCCGTGGCCCGCGGTGCCCGGCTCGGGCGGGCCCGGATCATCGCCGGCTGGCTGGTCGGCGTCATCGCGCCGGCCCTGCTGTCGCTGCTGCTCACCGCCATCGACAACGGCCCGGGACTGGCCAACGACGTCCTGCTCTTCCTCTTCCTGACCGTCGCCGCCGCGCTGCTCGGCGGACTGATGCCGGCGCTCGCCGCGGCCGCCGTCGGCTCGGTGCTGCTGAACTTCTACTTCACCCCGCCCACCCATTCGATCACCATCGCCGACCCCAAGAACATCGTCGCCATCCTGATCTTCTTCGCGGTCGGCGTCTCGGTGGCCTCCGTCGTCGACCTGGCCGCCCGCCGCACCCACCAGGCGGCGCGGCTGCGCGCCGAGTCGGAGATCCTCTCCTTCCTGGCGGGCAGCGTGCTGCGCGGCGAGACGACGCTGGACGCGCTGCTGGAGCGGGTACGGGAGACCTTCGGCATGGACTCGGTCGCGCTGCTGGAGCGGGCCGGCGACGTCGAGCCGTGGACCTGCGCGGGGCGCGTCGGCGGCCCCGCGGTCGACGACCCGGAGGCCAGGCCGCTGCAGCGCCCCGAGGACGCGGACGTGGACATGCCGGTCGGCGACCACATGGCGCTGGCGCTGACCGGCCGGGTGCTGCCCGCCGAGGACCGCCGCGTACTGGCCGCCTTCGCCGCCCAGGCCGCCGTCGTACTGGACCGCCAGCGGCTGGTCGGCGAGGCCGAGCGGGCCCGCGAGCTGGCCGAGGGCAACCGGATCCGTACGGCGCTGCTGGCCGCCGTCAGCCACGACCTGCGCACGCCCCTGGCGAGCATCAAGGCGTCGGTGACCTCGTTGCGCTCCGACGACGTGGCCTGGTCCGAGGAGGACGAGGCGGAGCTGCTGGCGGGCATCGAGGCGGGCGCCGACCGGCTGGACCACCTGGTGGGCAACCTGCTGGACATGTCCCGCCTGCAGACCGGCACGGTCACCCCGCTGATCCGCGAGATCGACCTGGACGAGGTGGTGCCGATGGCGCTCGGCGGCGTCCCCGAAGGCAGCGTCACCCTCGACATCCCCGAGGAACTGCCGATCGTCGCCGTCGACCCGGGCCTGCTGGAACGCTCCGTCGCCAACCTGGTGGAGAACGCCGTCAAGTACAGCCCCGACGGCGAGCGTGTCCTGGTCTCCGCCAGCGCCCTCGGCGACCGCGTCGAACTGCGCATCGCCGACCGCGGCCCCGGCGTGCCGGACAGCGCCAAGGGCCGGATCTTCGAACCCTTCCAGCGGTACGGTGACGCCCCGCGCGGCGCGGGCGTGGGACTGGGCCTGGCCGTCGCCCGCGGCTTCGCGGAGGCGATGGGCGGCACCCTCGCCGCCGAGGACACCCCCGGCGGGGGCATGACCATGGTCCTCACGCTCCGTGCCGCGCCCGGCGGACCTACGGTGCAGCCCGACATCCCGGCCCAGGCGACGACGTGAACCGGCGTCCCGCCGCCCACGGAGCGGCACCGCGCGTGCCGCCCCCCGGCCCACTGGAGCCGCCATCCAGCCGACACCCCGCGGGCACGGCCCGGCGGGTTTCCCCACCACGAGGAGAACGACAGTGAACCGGGTGCTTGTGGTCGATGACGAGCCGCAGATCGTACGGGCCCTCGTGATCAACCTGAAGGCGCGCAAGTACGAGGTCGACGCCGCCCCCGACGGGGCCACCGCCCTCAAGCTGGCCGCCGCCCGCCACCCCGACGTGATCGTCCTGGACCTCGGCCTGCCGGACATGGATGGCGTGGAGGTGATCAAGGGGCTGCGCGGCTGGACCCGCGTACCCATCCTGGTGCTCTCCGCCCGGCAGACCTCCGACGAGAAGGTCGAGGCGCTGGACGCCGGGGCGGACGACTACGTCACCAAGCCGTTCGGGATGGACGAGCTGCTGGCCCGGCTGCGGGCCGCGGTGCGCCGCGCCGAGCCGACCGGGCCGGCCGAGGACGAGGTGGTCGTGGAGACCGAGGGCTTCACCGTCGACCTGGCCGCGAAGAAGGTCAACCGCGACGGCCGGGACGTGCGCCTTACGCCGACCGAGTGGCATCTGCTGGAAGTCCTGGTCCGCAATACGGGCCGTCTCGTCAGCCAGAAGCAGCTCCTCCAGGAGGTCTGGGGCCCCTCGTACGGCACCGAGACCAACTACCTGCGGGTCTACATGGCCCAGCTGCGCCGGAAACTGGAGAGCGACCCCTCGCACCCCCGGCACTTCATCACCGAGCCCGGGATGGGTTACCGCTTCGAGCAGTGACCGCCGGTCCCCGAAAGAGGCGGTGCGGCGCCGTGCGGGGCCGTGATCCCGGGCCCCGCGCACCGGTACGCTGGGTTCATGAGCGCTGGGACCAGATCCGAGAAGCCGGCAGGCCGTTTCCGCCGGATGCTCGACAGGCTGTCCTCCTCCGAGGAGGAGCTGGAGTCGGCCGAGCTGCAGCAGGACGCACAGAACACGGGCTGCACCCGCATCTGCGACTGCGACGACCGGCAGATCGTCAAGGTCACCGGCACGCTGCGGCATGTGACGCTGCGGCCCCGCGCCGGTGTGCCGGCCCTGGAGGCGGAGCTGTTCGACGGCTCCGCCGCACTGGACGTGGTGTGGCTCGGACGGCGTGCCATCACCGGCATAGAGCCGGGCCGCAAGCTCATCGCCTCCGGCCGGATCTCCATGAGCCACGGCCGCCGGGTGCTGTTCAATCCGAAATACGAACTCCGACCACTCGGACAGGAGTAGCCGGTGACGTCTGACGACCGACCGAACCGAACCACCGGACCGGCCGGCGAGCCGGCCCAGGAACAGGAGGCCGCAGCGGACGGCAGAGCCGTCACGGAGGCCGCCCTGTTCGAGGCCTTCGGCGGCGTGCGCGGCATGGTCGAGACCGTGCTGCCCGGCCTGCTGTTCGTCACGATCTACACGGTCAACAAGGACCTTCACCTCTCCGCGATCGCCGCCCTGGCGGTCTCGCTGGTGCTGGCCGCCGCCCGCCTGGTGCGCAAGGACACCGTCAAGCACGCCTTCAGCGGCGTCTTCGGGGTGGCCTTCGGCGTGGTCTTCGCGATGATGACCGGCAACGCCAAGGACTTCTACCTGCCCGGGATGCTCTACACCCTGGGCCTGGGCGTCGCCTACATCGTCACCACCCTGGCCGGCGCGCCGCTGATCGGCCTGATCCTGGGGCCGGTGTTCAAGGAGAACCTCTCCTGGCGCACCCGCAACCCGGGCCGCAAGAAGGCGTACGCCAAGGCCAGCTACGCCTGGGGCGCGATCCTGCTCGCCAAGTGCGCGATCCTCTTCCCGCTGTACTGGTGGGCGGACACCACACACCTGGGCTGGGTGCTGATCGCGCTGAAGATTCCGCCGTTCCTGCTGGCGGTCTATCTCACCTGGCTGTTCCTGGCCAAGGCACCGGCGCCGATCGACGTCTTCGCGGAGATGGAGGCCAAGGAGAAGGCCGAGGAGGAGGCGAAGGCGCGGCGCGGGCGCGAGAACGGCGTCCTGGACGGGGTCGCCGCCGACCTCGCCGCGGACGTCACGCCGCAGGCGCTGGCCGCCGAGCAGCCCCGTACCTCGCAGCAGCGGGGCTGAGAGCCGTACGCACGCCGAAGGGCCCGGGAACCGCCTGGTTCCCGGGCCCTTCGCCGTCAGGTGTCACCCGTCGGCGGTCACGCCTCGCGGCGTACCGACAGCAGGTCCTCCAGCTGCTCCTCGCGCGACTGGGCCGCGACGAACAGCAGCTCGTCACCGGCCTCCAGCGCGTCCTCCTGGTTGGGGGTGAGCACGCGGGTGCCGCGGATGATCGTGACGAGGGAGGTGTCCTCCGGCCACTCGACGTCCCCGACCCGGGTGCCGGCCAGCGCCGCCTCCGGAGGCAGCGTCAGCTCCACGAGGTTGGCGTCGCCGTGGCTGAAGCGCAGCAGCCGTACGAGATCGCCGACGCTCACCGCCTCCTCGACCAGCGCCGACATCAGGCGCGGGGTGGAGACGGCGACGTCCACGCCCCAGGCCTCGTTGAACAGCCACTCGTTCTTGGGGTTGTTCACGCGGGCCACCACCCGCGGCACGCCGTACTCGGTCTTGGCGAGCAGCGAGACGACGAGGTTGACCTTGTCGTCGCCGGTCGCCGCGATGACGACGTTGCAGCGCTGCAGCGCGGCCTCGTCCAGCGAGGTGATCTCGCAGGCGTCGGCCAGCAGCCACTCCGCCAGCGGCACCCGCTCGACCGAGATCGCCGTCGGCGCCTTGTCGATGAGCAGGATCTCGTGCCCGTTCTCCAGCAGCTCGCCCGCGATGGACCGGCCCACCGCACCCGCGCCCGCGATCGCGACCCTCATGCGTGCGCCTCCTCGGGCCCTTCGGCGAACACCGCTTCCACCTTCTCGACCTCGTCGGTGCGCATCATCACGTGCACCAGGTCGCCTTCCTGCAGCACGGTCTGCGACGTCGGCAGCATCGCCTCACCCAGGCGGGTGAGGAAGGCGACACGGACGCCGGTCTCCTCCTGGAGCTGACTGATCTTGCGGCCCACCCAGGCCGGCGAGGTGTGCACCTCGGCGAGCTGGACGCCGCCGCTCGGGTCGCGCCACAGCGGCTCGGCCCCGGAGGGCAGCAGCCGGCGCAGCATCTGGTCGGCGGTCCAGCGCACGGTGGCGACCGTGGGGATGCCCAGGCGCTGGTAGACCTCGGCGCGGCGCGGGTCGTAGATCCGGGCCGCAACGTTCTCCACCCCGAACATCTCGCGGGCCACCCGGGCCGCGATGATGTTGGAGTTGTCGCCGCTGCTGACGGCGGCGAAGGCGCCCGCCTCCTCGATGCCGGCTTCGCGCAGCGTGTCCTGGTCGAAGCCGACCCCGGTGACCCGGCGGCCGCCGAAGCCGGAGCCCAGGCGGCGGAAGGCGGTCGGGTCCTGGTCGACCACCGCGATCGTATGACCCTGGCTCTCCAAGGTCTGTGCGAGCGCGGAACCCACCCGCCCGCACCCCATGATGACGATGTGCATCGGCCCCTACCTCGCACCTTTCCCTGTGCTGTGACGCCGGCTGCTTCGACCTGGCGTGTTCGGCGACCACGCTACCTGGCGTGGGAGCCGCTGCATCCACGCAGTTCGCCCGCACGGCTCTCTGGGGCGTTAAGAAAGTGACAAGAGAACATAAGAGGAGGGTAAGTTTCCTTGCGGTACGGGCGGGAATCTGGTCGTCGATCATGGACCGGGGTGCCCGTGGCGGGCGCGTCCGGCCCGGCCGCGACCAGGGCGGAGCCCGCCACCGTACGTGATCATGTGCGCCACCCCCGCTCCGTGCGGCACGCTGAGCATCGTGTCCACCGTGCCTCAGCAGCCCCAACAGGGCGCACTCGCCCCGCATATGGTCGTCTGCGGCGACGACGCCCTCGCGCGCCGCCTCGCCGCCGAACTCAAGGACGTCTACCGGGAGCGCGTCACGCTCGTCGTCCCCTCCGCCAGGGAACCGCACCGGCCCCGCATCCCGCCGCCCCCCGGAGCCCTGGGACGGGCCCAGGCCCTGCTGGGGCGGGTCTCGGCCGCCATGGTGCGTACGCAGACCGGCGCGCCTGATGCTCCCGGCGGCGACGGGAGCGCCGATGATCCGCCCGACGAGCCCATACGGGTCCTGGAGGCGGCGGAGGCGGACGACGACACCCTGGCCGAGGCCGGTATCGGCGCGGCCGGCGCGCTCGCGCTGGTGTACGACGATGACGAGACCAACATCCACGCCGCGCTGCGGGCCCGGCGGCTCAACCCCCGGCTGCGCCTGGTGATCCGCCTCTACAACCGCAAGCTCGGCCAGTACCTGGAACAGCTGCTCGACCAGGCCGCGGCGGTCGGCGCCCTGGACGCCGAGGGGGCCGACGCGTCCACCACGGTCCTGTCCGACGCCGACACCGTGGCTCCCGCGCTGGCGGGCACCGCCGTCGCGGGCACCAGCAAAGTCATCGAGGCCGACGGCCTGCTGCTGCGGGCCGTGGAGCGCAGCCCCGCCCGGCAGGGCCCTGCCACCGCCTCCGGGCTCTGCCCGCTGGCCGTCCTGTCCGGTACGGCGGACGTGGCCGCGGGCCCGTCGGACGCGCCGGGTGGGGACGGACCCTCCGCCGACGACGGGCCCGAGCTGCTCCCCGACGAAGCCACCGCGGCGGCGGCCGCCGGGCGCGGCACCGTCGTTCTGGAAACCGTCACCTACCAGGGCCGCCAGTCGCGCCCCGGCAGCCGGAACGGCCCCAGGCGCCCGGAGCGGCGTGCGGGCGCCCGGTGGGGGCTGGGCAGCCTGCGCGGCCGGGGTGTGCCGCTGGGCTCCTTCTTCTCCCGCAGGCTGCGCTGGTCGCTGGCCGGCGTCGTCGGCGCCGTCCTCGCGCTGGCCGTCGCCTCCTCCGTGACCACCGGCGACTCCCCGCTGCACGCCACCTACCTCTCGCTCCTCGACCTCTTCGCCATCAACGAACCGGCGATCGGCGAACCCGTCTCCCGCAAGGTGCTGCAACTCCTGTCCGGCCTCACCGGCTTGCTGCTGCTGCCGGTCCTGGTGGCCGCCGCGCTGGAAGGGCTCGGCACCTTCCGTAACGCCACCGCACTGCGCCGCCCGCCGCGCGGACTGTCCGGGCACGTGGTGCTGCTGGGCCTCGGAAAGGTCGGTACGCGGGTACTGACCCAACTGCATGAGCTGGGCACCCCTGTGGTGTGTGTGGAAGCGGACCCCGAGGCGCGCGGCATCGCGCTGGCGCGCCGGCTGCGGGTGCCGACGGTGGTGGGAGACGTCACGCACGAAGGCGTACTGGAAGCCGCGAAAATTCAGCGCGCGCACGCCCTGCTGGCCCTGACCAGCGACGACACCACCAACCTGGAGGCAGCTCTCTACGCCCGCTCGGTCAAGCCGCAGCTGCGGGTCACACTGCGCCTGTTCGACGACCGCTTCGCCACCGCCGTCTACCGCACGCTGCGCGCCGCCCACCCCCAGGCGCGCACCCGCAGCCGCAGCGTCAGCTTCCTGGCCGCGCCCGCCTTCGCCGGCGCGATGATGGGCCGCCAGATCATCGGCGCCATCCCCGTCGAGCGGAAGGTGCTGCTGGTGGCCCGGGTCGAGGTGCGCGGCCACGCGGCTCTGGAGGGCCACACGATCGCCGAGGTGTTCCGGCCCGGCCTGCTGCGCGTGCTGGCCGTGGACACCTCCGCCCCCGACGACCCGGCGGACACCGCGCCCGGCGCCGCCCAGGCACCGCCGGAGCGCGCCCGCGCCCGGCTCGTACGGGAACTGGGGGACGGATACGCGCTGCGCCCCCAGGACCGTGTCCTGCTCGTCGCCACCCGTCAGGGACTGGGTGAACTGGTCACCCGGCACTCGCGCGCTGCGGGGGCGGCCCGGCAGGAGGCGTAGGGCGCGTAGGGCGACCGCCCCGGGGACCGCCAGGCCGGACGCCTCGGACGTACCGGGCCGGAGCCGCCGCGGACGTCCGGCAGGATGGACGGTGCCCCGAGAGCCGGGGCGGTGTGCGACGCGGTGGCAGGGAGTACGGACGGTGCAGGACGGCGGGATGCCCGCGGAGTACCTGGAGGGGTACGCCACCCTCCTCGCCGAGGTGTCCGACACCGGGCGGCTGCCCCGGCGCGCGGAACTGGACGCGCTGCGGGAACTGGGGGAGCGGGCCGCCGAGTCGGGCCACGGGCTGCGTGAGCTGGTCGGCCTCTTCCTGGGGGAGACGCGGCGGGTCTGGGGCGCGCTGCCCGGCGTGGCGCGGGCCGCCGGGGCGGCGGAGCGGGCCCGTACCGGCGACGCGGTGCTGGGCGCGGTGGACGCCGCCATCGCCGCGTTCGGCGAAGGGCACGAACGCGCGCAGCGGCTCGCCGTACGCCAGGAGGAGGCCGCGCGGCGCGAGTTCGTCGACGACCTGCTGTACGGGCGCAGCGACCTGGGACGGCTGGCCGAGCGCGCCGAGCGGTTCGGGCTGCGGCTGGCCCACGAGCACGCCGTCGCCGTCGCCGAGGGCGACGAGCCCTTCGACGACGTCCACCCGGTCGCCCGCCGGGTCGAACGTGAACTGCTCGGCCGGTTCGGCGACCGCGACGTCCTGATCACCACGAAGGAGGGCCGGCTGGTCTGCGTCGGCGCGAGCCGCGAGCGTACGGTCCTGGACGCCTTCGCCGCGTACGCGCGCTGGCCCGACGTGGGGCGGCCCGGCGCGCGGCGGGTCGCCATCGGCCGGGTGCACTCCGGCGCGGGCGGCGTGGTGCACTCCTACGAGGAGGCACTGGGCGCACTGGAGCTGGCCGAGCAGCTGGAACTGGACGAACCGGTCCTGCGCGCCGCCGACCTGCTGGTCTTCCCCGTCCTGCTGCGCGACCGCGCCGCCATGGCCGACCTCGTGCACACGGTCCTCGGGCCGCTGACCCGGTCGCGTGGCGGTGCGGGACCGCTGCTGGAGACGATCGGGGCGCTCGCGGCGTCCGGGTACGTCAACGCCGAGGCCGCCCGGCGCCTGAAGGTGAGCGTGCGCACCCTGTCGTACCGCCTGGAGCGCATCACGTTCCTGACCGGCTACGACCCGGCGGACGGCCTGCAGCGCTTCACGCTGGAGACGGCGGCGATGGGCGCACGGCTGCTGGGCTGGCCGGACAAGCCGCTGTAGGCCCGGGGCCACGAAGCCCGCGGGCTGGCGGACATGGGCGTTTTCCGGGCCGTTCGTTTACCGCCCGGCCACCCCCGGAAGCAAGACCGTGCCCCGTTAACAGGACATCAGGAACGCATGAAGATTGCCGGAATCCGGCAATGTGCGGTCCCCCTCCGCCCTGCCACGATCTGGGAACCGGCAGGAACACACGCGAACGGGGGACGGACACCATGGCGGACTTCGGCGCGTTCACCCGGGCCGCACTCGTCTTCCCGGCCGTGTTCTTCACCTTCGCGCTGCTGGTGGTAGCCGCGTACGGGCTGCTGGTGCTGTTCGGCGGGGCAGGCGTCGACATCCTCGACGGGGGTGAGGGTGTCGACGGCGGCTCCGCCGGACTGCCCGTGACGGTCACCCTCTCACTCGGCGTGCTGATCGCCTGGGCCGTGTCCCTGGCCGGCGCCGCGCTGACCGGGAGCGTGCCGCTGCGCGCCGCCGCGCCGGCGCTCGCGCTGCTCGCGGCCTGGGCCGGCACCCGTGCCGCGGTACGGCCGGCCCGCCGCCTGCTGCCTCCTGAACGGGTGGCCTCACGGGACGACTTCGTGGGCCGGGTGTGCGTCCTCCGCACCGGCCGCGTCTCGTCCGGATTCGGCCAGGCCGAGGTGCGCGCCGACGACGGCTCGACCGCCGTCATCCAGGTCCGTACGGAGGAGACCGGCCTAACCGCCGGCAGCAGCGCGCTGATCTTCGCGGACATGCTCGCCAACCGCGCCGACGTGTGGAACCTCGGCGGCGTGCTCAGCGGCAAGGAAGCGCTCTTCGCCCACTCCCACATCGAGAACGCGCTGCCGGCCCACCCGGTCCTCGCCCCGCTCGCCGCCCGCGACCGCGCCGACCTCGGGCTGCTGGTCCGGATGGCCGAGGGCGACGACTCCGTACGCGCCGACCGGCCCACCCACCCCTACGGCACGGCCGAGCTGCGCGAGACCGTCTCCGTACTGCGCGGGCTGCTGCGCTTCCGCGAGGCGGCGCTGACCGTCAACCGCGCCTACATCGCCTCCGCCGCGCAGGCGGACGCCACCCGCACCGAGCCGCCGTTCCTCCTCCAGGGCTCCTACCGCAACACCCACAAGATGGCGGCGCGCCTGGTCCCCGTGACGAACGACACGGAGCTGGAGTCGCTCATCGACGATCACTACCGCGGCGAGGCGCAGACCCTCACCACCGGCGCCGAGGCCAATCTCCTGAAGCTGGCCGAGCTGCGCGGCCGCCTCACACCCGGGCAGGCGCGGCGCTGGGCCGAGGTGAAGAAGATGTGGAGATCACGGCCGGCCGGGACGGCGTGAGCCGGTATCGGTGTCACCCGGCCCGTTAAGAAACCGTAGAAATCCCGGGGCGCCGGACACCGCTCTTTACGAAGTCATGGAAATCCCGCGGCGTTAAGAAGACGTAGCGAAGAAGAAGGGGGCGGGGAGCGTCGGCCCGTGTTGTGCAGGGACGATGAAAGCGCTGGTGGCCGCAGCGGCCGCGGAATTCGGTCCCGGCATACGGACCCATCGCCGCCGCCCGCGCGGGTGGCGGGTGGGCGACTGCCTTGACGAAGGCTTAGCATCCTCTGCGTGTCCAAACTGACCGACGTGCCCAAACGGATCCTTATCGGGCGCGCACTGCGCAGCGACAAGCTCGGAGAAACCCTTCTCCCCAAGCGCATCGCGCTCCCCGTGTTCGCCTCCGACCCGCTCTCCTCCGTGGCCTACGCCCCGGGCGAGGTGCTGCTCGTCCTGTCCGTCGCGGGCGTGTCGGCGTACCACTTCAGCCCCTGGATCGCGGTCGCGGTCGTGGTGCTGATGTTCACGGTCGTGGCGTCCTACCGGCAGAATGTGCACGCCTATCCGAGCGGCGGCGGTGACTACGAGGTCGCCAACACCAACCTCGGGCCCAAGGCCGGGCTGACCGTCGCCAGCGCGCTGCTGGTCGACTACGTCCTGACCGTCGCCGTCTCCATCTCCTCCGGGGTGGAGAACCTGGGCTCGGCGATCCCGTTCGTCACCGAACACAAGACGCTCTGCGCGATCGCCATGATCGTGCTGCTGACGCTGATGAACCTGCGCGGCGTCAAGGAGTCGGGCAAGCTCTTCGCGATCCCGACGTACATCTTCGTCGCCGGCGTCTTCATCATGATCATCTGGGGTGTGGTGCGCGGCGCGATCATGGGCGACACCATGAAGGCGCCCACCGCCGACTTCACCATCCACGCCGAACAGGGCGGCCTCGCGGGCTTCGCCCTCGTCTTCCTCCTGCTGCGCGCGTTCTCCTCCGGCTGCGCCGCCCTCACCGGCGTCGAAGCGATCTCCAACGGCGTCCCCGCCTTCCGCAAGCCCAAGTCGAAGAACGCCGCCACCACGCTCGCGCTCATGGGCGGCCTGGCCGTCACCATGTTCTGCGGCATCATCGGCCTGGCCATGGCCACCGACGTCAAGATGGCCGAGACCCCGGCCAAGGACCTGCTGCACAACGGCGTCCCGGTCGGCTCCGGCTACGTCCAGAACCCGGTCATCTCGCAGGTCGCCGCCGCGGTCTTCGGCGACGGCACGTTCTTCTTCGTCGTGCTCGCCGCCGCCACCGCGCTGGTCCTCTTCCTCGCCGCCAACACCGCGTACAACGGCTTCCCGCTGCTCGGCTCGATCCTCGCCCAGGACCGCTACCTGCCGCGCCAGCTGCACACCCGCGGCGACCGGCTGGCCTTCTCCAACGGCATCGTGCTGCTGGCCGGCGCGGCCATCGTCCTCGTCTACCTCTACGGCGCGGACTCCACCCGCCTGATCCAGCTCTACATCGTCGGCGTCTTCGTCTCCTTCACGCTCAGCCAGGTCGGCATGGTCCGCCACTGGAACCGCCACCTGAGCACCGAGAAGGACGCGGCCAAGCGCCGCCGGATGCACCGCTCCCGGGCCATCAACGCCTTCGGCGCCACCCTCACCGGCCTGGTGCTCGTCGTCGTCCTGCTGACGAAGTTCAGCCACGGCGCCTGGGTCGCCGTCCTCGGCATGGTGATCTTCTACGCCACCATGACCGCGATCCGCCGCCACTACGACCGGGTCGCCGAGGAGATCGCCGCCGAGGACGTACCGGGCGACGAGGCGGTCCGCCCGTCCCGCGTGCACTCGATCGTCCTCGTCTCCAAGGTCCACAAGCCCACCCTCCGCGCCCTCAGCTACGCCAAGCTGATGCGCTCGGGCACCCTGGAGGCGGTCAGCGTCGACGTGGACCCCGCCGAGACCAAGGCCCTCAAGGCCGAATGGGAACGCCGCAACATCGACGTACCCCTGAAGGTCCTCGCCTCCCCGTACCGCGAGATCACCCGGCCCATCATCGACTACGTCAAGTCCCTGCGCCGCGAGAGCCCGCGCGACGCCGTCTCCGTCTACATCCCGGAGTACGTCGTCGGCCACTGGTACGAACACCTCCTCCACAACCAGAGCGCCCTGCGCCTCAAGGGCCGCCTGCTCTTCTCGCCCGGCGTCATGGTCACCTCCGTCCCCTGGCAGCTCGACTCCTCCGAGGCCGCCAAGCGCCGCGCCCGCAAGCGCGCCGAGTGGAACGCGCCCGGCGCGGTACGCCGCGGCCCGGTCGCCCAGCCGAAGAAGGAGAAGGCGGCTACGCGCAAGTAGCGTCACGCCACACCGCTCCGGGGCCCGGGCCTGCCATCCGGCAGGCCCGGGCCCTTGCGCTGCCGCACTTCCTCCCTGCCACCTCTCCGCTTTCCCCTCGCCCGGTTCGGACTCCGCCCGGCGGCCCCGTAGACTTGCAGGTCGGCATCCGCCTCCCTTCCCCCGCCTTCTCCCCTTCCTCCCCCTTCTTCCCCCTTCCTCCACCCACCTCAGGAGCTCCCCCACCATGCAGACAGAACCCAAGAAGTCGCTGGTAGGCGAGGAGTACGAGGTCGAGGTCGGCCCCGTCGCACACGGCGGCCACTGCATCGCCCGTACGGACGAAGGCCAGGTCCTGTTCGTACGCCACGCCCTCCCCGGCGAACGCGTCATCGCCCGTGTCACCGACGGCGCCGAGGGCGACCGATTCCTCCGCACCGACGCCGTCGAGATCCTCACCGCCTCCAAGGACCGCGTCGAGGCTCCCTGCCCCTTCTCCGGCCCCGGCAAGTGCGGCGGCTGCGACTGGCAGCACGCCGCCCCCGGCGCCCAGCGCCGACTGAAGTCCGAGGTGATCACCGAACAGCTCTCCCGGCTGGCCGGTCTCACCCCCGAGGAGGCCCGCTGGGACGGCACCGTCGAGCCGGCCCCCGGCGACAAGGTCCCCAAGGGCGAGGTCCCGGCCTGGCGTACCCGCATCCAGTACGCCATCGACCCCGAGGGCCGCGTCGGCCTCCGCAAGCACCGCTCCCACGACGTCCAGCCCATCGACCACTGCCTGATCGCGGCGTCGGGCGTCTCCGAACTCGGCATCGAAAAGCGCGACTGGCCCCAGATCGCCACCGTCGAGGCCATCGCCGCCTCCGGCTCGAACGACCGCCAGGTCGTCCTGACCCCCCGCCCCGGCGGCCGCCTGCCCATCGTCGAACTCGACAAGCCCGTCTCGGTCCTCCGCGTCCACGAGAAGGACGGCGGCGTCCACCGCGTCCACGGCCGCCCCTTCGTCCGCGAACGCGCCGCCGACCGCACCTGGCGCGTCGGCAACGGCGGCTTCTGGCAGGTCCACCCCAAGGCCGCCGACCTCCTGGTCGAAGCCGTCATGCAGGGCCTGATGCCGAAGAAGGGCGACATGGCCCTCGACCTCTACTGCGGCGTCGGCCTCTTCGCGGGCGCCCTCGCCGACCGCGTAGGCGAAAAGGGCGCCGTCCTCGGCATCGAATCCAGCAAGCGCGCGGCCGAGGACGCCCGCCACAACCTCCAGGACCTGGACCGCGTCCGCATCGAACACGGCAAGGTGGAGCAAATCCTCCCGCGCACCGGGATCTCGGACGTGGACCTGATCGTCCTCGACCCGCCGCGAGCGGGAGCGGGACGGGCGACGGTTGCTCATCTGGCTTCGCTGGGGGCCCGGCGTATTGCTTATGTGGCCTGCGACCCGGCCGCCTTGGCCCGCGACGTGAAGTACTTCGCGGGGGAGGGGTACGTGCCGCGGAGGATGCGGGCTTTCGATCTTTTTCCGGTTACGCATCATGTGGAGTGCGTGATGATTCTTGAGAGGGCGGCTAAGGGGGCCTGACCTTCGGTTTTGCGGGCGCGCGTGCGGGGGGCGTGCTCTCGTCAGGAATCGGTGGGGAGTTGGCCGCGATACAGGGCTATGGCGGTTTCGGGGGGGGTGGGGCGGGTGAGTCGTTTGTCGGCTGGGGCTGGGGCTGGGGCTGGGGCTGGGGCTGGGGCTGGGCGTAGCGGCTGCGGCTGCGGATGAGGGTGAGTGCTTTTTCGGGGGTGGTCGTGGTCCGAAGGTGGGGTGTCGGACTGCGTCAGGGCGTACTTGGACGTCGCAATCGGCGGTAGAGCTCCATGGCGGGCTCGATCGGGTAGTTGGGCATGAACGTCACTTCGCCGTTGGTCTTGGAGATGACGATGGTGGTGCCTCCGGGGGAGGGGGGTGGGGTGTTCGGGGTGTCGTGTGTGGGGTAGCCGGCGTAGATGAGGTAGCCGATGTCGAATTCGTGCACGTAGACGCCTACGGGGCCGTTGGGGGAACCGGCCGGGGGGAAGTGTGAGCGGCCGATCTCCAGGGCGTGGTCGGCGTTGGTCGGGACGATGGGGGGCGGGGGTGGGGGGAGGGGTGGAGGGTACGGAGGGAGTGAAGAGGGGGTTGGGGGTTTTGGGGTGTTTTGCGTAGGGGGGTCGTCCGTGTTGGTGGGGTCTGGCATGGTGCGGGTTTCCTTGTTCTGGGTGCGGTGGTGGTGGGTGGGGGTCTGGGCTTGATTCGGTGGACGCGGGTGGGGCGGGTGTGGTTTCAGGGGGCCGTTGGTTGGTTGGGGGGCGGCAGGAGGGGTTGGTTGGGGGTAATTTTGCCTGCTGGGAAATATTGCGCGCTGGGAAACTTCGCCCTAGGGTGACCCGCGATGAACGAACACGTGCCCACCGCACCCGGGCTTCGCGAGCGGAAGAAGGACGCCACGCGACGTGCTCTCAGTGAGGCGGCGCTGAGTCTGACCATCGAGCACGGGCTGAGTCAGGTGCTGGTGGAGGACATCGCGAGCGCTGTCGGCGTGTCGCGGCGTACCTTCAGCAACTACTACTCCAGCAAGGAAGAAGCGGTCGTCGCCGCGGTTCACGCGCGCATCTTCCAGCTGCCGCCGGCGCTCGCCGCGCGGCCGCCGGAGGAGACGGTGTGGCAGGCGCTCGACGCTGTCGTCGCGGAGCATCTGCCCGAAGACACCGACCTCCAGGCGTGGGGACGCATGGTGCGCCTGTTGACCAGGACACCGGTGCTCGCCGCCGCCCGGCTGCAGATGTTCGCCGCGCTGGAGGAGCCGCTGTCGCAGCAGATCGCCTCCCGTACCGGTACGGACGTCCGTGCCGATCTCTATCCCCGGCTCACCGCGGCGGCCGTGACGTGCGCGATCCGGCTGTCCGTCGACCAGTGGCTGGCCGACGGCATGACCGGCTGCGTCACCACCGCGGTCCGGCAGGCCGTCGCCCACCTCGCCGCCGGGCTGGGCACTCCGCATGCCCCGGTGATCGCCGCGCGCTCCTGCCCGGTGTGAGCCCTCCGGGCCCCGTGGTCCTCTCCCTCCTCCCTATTCCCTGAGGAAGTCATATGTCGGCTCCGCACGGCACGGCACGTGCGCGCAACGACCTGTCCGCGTGGAAACGCGCGGGCACCGCCATCGGAATCCTGACGGCGCTCGTCACGGTGCTTCTCCTGGCTTTCGCCCTTCCCCAGCTCCACGCCGGGCCCCACGGCATCCCCCTTGCCGTCACCGGCCCGTCCCAGGAGGTGGGTTCGCTGGAGAGCAGGCTGTCCGCCCGGCAGCCCGGCGCCTTCGCCTTCGAGCAGGTGCCGACGGCGGAGGACGCCCGCCGGAAGGTCTTGGACCGGGAGGCGTACGGCGCCGTCGTCATCGGACCCTCGGGCCCCTCCGTCATGGTGGCGAGCGCGGGCAGTCCGGCCGTCGCCGACCTGCTCAAGGAACTCGCCGTCACCCTCGAACACCCCGATTACCGGCCGGCGAAGGTGCTGGACCTGGTGCCGACCACGGCCGACGACCCCAAGGGCGCGGGCCTGGGGGCCGGTGCGCTGCCGCTCGTACTGGGCGGCTGGGTGGGGGCCGTCGTCATCCTGCTCATGGTGCGCGGCACCGGGCCGAGGCTGTTCGCCGGTCTCGGTTTCGCCGTGGTCGCCGGGCTGGTGCTGATCGCACTGGAGCAGTACGTGTTCCACAGCCTCGGCGGCAGCTACCTGCTGACGAGCGCGTGCGCCGCGCTGGGCATCGCGGCCACGGTGTGGATGCTCGTCGGGCTGCGTGTCGGGTTCGGCAACCCCGGGCTGGGAGTGGGCGCCGTACTGATCGTGCTGCTCGGCAACCCGCTGTCCGGCTTCACCAGCGCACCCGAACTGCTCCCGGAAGGCTGGGGAGCGCTCGGCCAGTTCCTGCCGCCCGGCGCGATGAACTCGCTGCTCCGCTCGGTCGCCTTCTTCGGCGGCGCGAACTCCGGACGGTCCGTGCTGGTGCTGCTCTTCTGGCTGGTGGTGGGCATCGGGCTCTACCTGTACGGGGATGCCCGGATCCGCCGGGCGACGCAGCGGGAGGCGGCGCAGGCGGCGCAGGTAGACGGACGGGAGGGTGCCACGGTGCAGGCGCCTGGCTCGGCGGGCATCGCGGTGCAGGCGCCGGACGCCGGGCTTGCCGGGCCTGTTGGGCCTGTCGGGCCCGCCGGATCTGCCGGAACTACCGGGATGCAGCCGCCGGTCGGGGCCCTTGCTGCCGTTCCCTCGCCCCTGTACGCGGGCGGAAGGGTGGCCGAGGGCGGGCCGGCCCCGGTCGGTGGGTACGTATCGGCGCCGGACGGGCATCCGCGCTACACGCACGAAGCACCGCAGTGGGGGGTGGCACAGTGCGACACCCCCACGCTGCAGTTCCGGACCGACGGCTGACACCGGCTGACACCGGCTGACACCGGCCCCGCGGTCCCACAGCCCCCACAGCCCCCGTAGTCCCCGTGGCCCCGTGCCCCCGCGACGGACGGCTCAGCACGCCGCGATGCAGGCCAGCCGCCGGGTGACGGTCCGCAGGATCGCCGGCATGTTGTCCAGCAGGTAGAAGTGGCCTCCGGAGAAGACCTGGAGGTCGAACGCCCCGTCCGTGTGCGCGCTCCAGTGGTGCAACTCTCCGACCGGTACGCGAGGATCGGAGAATCCGGTGAACGCCTGGACGGGGCAGCTCAGCCGGGGCCCCGGAGCGCAGCGGTAGGTCTCGGCGGCCCGGTAGTCGCTGCGGATGGCCGGCACGATGAGGTCCAGCAGGTCCGGATCCCCGAAGACCTCCGTGCCGGTGCCGTCCAGCTCCTTCAGGCCCGCCACGAGTTCTTCGTCGGGCAGCAGATGCAGTCCGTCGTCGAAGTTACGGTGCGGTGCGCGGCGGCCGGAGACGAAGAGTTCCCGCGGGGGGCGGCCCGCGGCCTGCATCCGGCGCGCCACCTCGAAGGCGAGGGTGGCTCCCATGCTGTGTCCGAAGAGCGCCGTCGGCCGGGCGTCCCAGGGCGTCAGCGCCTCCGCGATCCGGTCGGCCAGTTCGTGCAGATCGGGAATGTTGGGTTCCGCCCGGCGGTCCTGGCGTCCCGGGTACTGGACGCAGAGCACCTCGGTCTCCGGCGCCAGTTCCCGTGAGAAGGGGAAGAAGAAACTCGCCGAACCTCCGGCGTGCGGCAGGCAGACGAGGCGCACCGCTGCGTCCGGAGCCGGGTGGAACCGTCGGATCCATGGTGCGCCGTCGGCTGGCTTCTCGGTCATTCCGTCCTCGCTGGTGATGTCGGCCGACGGCGTCGCCGCCTGGAATCGGCTACCACCGTGCGGGAGCGGGCGGGACCGGACAACCCCTGGCCACCCCTGCGTTCCGGCCGCCGGCGGGCAGGCGCTCAGGGCTTCGGGGTGGGGAGGAAGGGAGGGGAAGGAGGGGGGGAGGGGTAGGGGTGGGGGACATAGGGGAACCAGGGGAACCTAGGGGTTCTCCGGCGCCGGGGCATTTCCTACGCTGTACCGAGATCGGCTCGGTGGTTGCCGGATGTTCGTCCCGGAGGCGACGCGCATGCAAGAAATTCTGCGCGCCGCCCGCCCCGCTCAGGCGCTGACCGGCGGTTCCAGCACCGCGGACAGCTCCGCCCGGTTCCGTACGCCCAGCTTGTGGTAGGTCCGGGTGAGGTGTTGCTCCACGGTGCTCGTGGTCACGTAGAGCTTCTCCGCTATCTGCCGGTTGGTGCAGCCTTGGGTGGCCAGCACGGCGACCCGCTGCTCCGCCCTGCTGAGCCGGGCCACGGGATCGCGGTCGCTCTCCGGCCCGAGTGGCGGTTCGGGCGGTGTGCCGAGGCGCTCGGACAGGTGCAGCGCCCGAGCGCGCGCCGGTCCGTTCTCCGGGCCCTGCCCGGCGAGTTCGTCGGCGAGGAGCTCCTTGGCCCGGGCCGGGCTGTCCAGTGCGATCAGTGCCTCCACGGCGTGGATCCGCCAGGGCACACAGGCGGAGAGGTCCAGCCGCCAGGCGGCCATCAGGTCGCGGCAGGCGAAGAAGTCGCCGAGAGCCGCGTGGTGGTGGCCGAGTTCGAGGTGGTAGCGCCCACGCGCCTGGAGGTAGTGCAGTCCGGAAAGGGTCTGGAAGGCCATGTCGGGAACCGGGACGCGGAAGCAGGCCGCCGCGCCCTCGCGGTCGCCCTGGGCGATGCAGGCCAGCACCTTGGCCGAGAGCGGCAGGGTGATGGCCACGCCCCAGGCCATGGGCGAGAGGAGGGTCAGTGCCTCGTCCGCGTGGCGCCGCGCGGCTTCGGCGTTGCCCCGCCGGCTCTCGACCGTGGCGCTCGCCGCGAGCAGGATCGCCCGGGCGGTGGGGGTGCGCCGCTCCGCCCCCTGGAGCAGGGTGCTGCACCATGCGGCGGCACCGTCCAGTTGGGCGGCGCGCACGAGGGAGGCGAGCGCGGCGACGGCGGGAGCGATCGGCGGTTCGTGCAGCACCACCCCTTGCAGCAGTTGCTCGGCGGCCTCCAGGGCGCCGTCGTTGGGCCCTTCGGCCAGCAGGGAGGACAGCAGACGTGCCCCGCCGCTCTGCGGGTCCACGGTTCCGGCGGCGCGGCCCAGCCGGGCGTCGCCGAACGCGGGGTTGTCGCCGTACCGGGCGCCGAGCTGCGGGTACCAGTACGCGTACCAGACGAGCACGGTACCCAGGTGCACCCTGGTCGCCTCGTCCAGCCGGTCTTCCTCGGCGACCAGGCCGCCCAGGATCTCGTCGGCCCAGTCGGGCCGGCCGTGCCACAGCAGGTAGCCGATCAGCCGCAGGCTCCGGCCGGGCGGCGTCCGGCCCTGGCGGTGGTCCTCCATGAGGCGGCCCAGGTAGCGATGGACCGTTGCCGGGTCCACCTCCCACTCGGCCTGGGCGAGTTCGGCGCGTACCTCTGCTTGCAGCGCCGGGTCCTGGCAGGCGTCGTGCGCCACGCGCAGGAACCTCAGCGCCCCCTCGGGATCACTGTGCAGCAGCGCCTGGGCAGCGGCCTCCCGCAGCGTGGCGACGGACCAGTCCGCCCCGCACGAGCCCCCGGCCACGAGCTGTTCGGCCACCGCGGACGCGGGCGCGCCTTCTTCGTGCAGTACTTCGGCCGCACGGCGGCACAGACCCGCGCGGTGTCCGGGGGGCATCTCCGCCAGTACTGCGGTCCCGGCGGGGGCGAGCCGGTAGCGTCCGTCCCGGGTCAGCCCGAGCGTGTCCAGCGCGGCGAGCGCCTGGGCGGCGCCGCCGTGCGGCAGGGCGAGCAGCCGGTCGAGCAGGGCCGGTGACGCGGCGTCACCCAGGACGGCGAGGCCGCGCGCGACGCGCAGCGGCTCCTCGCCGAGCTGCAGCACGGCGAACCGGACGGCCAGGGCGAACGCCCGGCCCGCCACCGGCGGCTCACCGCCGGGCGGTGACGCGCCGCCGTGATCCTCCAGGAGCGCCCGCAGCAGCAGCGGACTGCCCCCTGACGCCTCGTGCCAGCGGGCGGCCACCGCGGGGTCCGTGTGCGGCCCCAGTCTCGCGGTGACCAGCGCGGAGGTCTCCGACGGGGACAGCGGGCCCAGGGGGATCACCGCCCCGCGCGCGTTGCGGACGAATTCGGCGGTGAGGGCCAGTCCGGTCCCCGGCACTTCGGTACGTTCCCCGAGGACCACCAGGATCCGGGCGCTGTCGATGCGGCGCACCGTGTAGAGCAGGCACTGCAGGGAGGCCGGGTCGCTCTCCTGCACGTCGTCGACGGTGATGACCAGGGGGGTGTGCTCGGCCAGCTGGTGGACGAGCCGGTTGACCCCGTCGGCGACGCCGGTCGGTATCGGGCCCGGGCGCGGTACGGCGTCCCGCTCCGGGAGCGCGCCGGCCCCCAGGGTCTGGAGCAGCCCGGCCAGCTGCCCGGACTGCTGCGGCGCGAGGGTGACGGAACGGAAGAGCTGGCCCACCACTCCCATGGGCAGGCCGCGCTCCTCGGCGCAGGCGACCGCGGACAGTACGAGGGCGCCCGCGGCATCGGCGTGTGACTGGATGTCCTGGATCAGTGTGGTCTTCCCCATGCCGGGTGCCCCGGAGATCAGCGCCGCCCGGCCGTTGCCCCGGCATGCCTGGGCCAGCAGGTCGGCAAGGGCTTCCCGGGTCCGACATCGTTCCACCAGCTCCACGGTCACTCCCCCTGATTCCGGTCGTCGTCGCGGATCGGCCGTGCGACGGCAATCCTGACGATCAAAACATGAGCCGCCGGGCGGCGGCGGGAGAGGGCCTGCCGGGGCGTGGCCGGCGCGGGGCGTTCCGCTGCCCGGAGGCGCCGTCGAAAGCCCGCGGTGGCGGTCCGAATTCAGAATGTTGTTTCAGGTTTGGCAGGTCCTTTCCCTCCAGGGGAGTTAGGGGTTGCGCGTAGGGGCCCCTAGCCGCCGATCATCGCGGTACGAGCATTTGCCAACCGACGAGGACGCTGACTAGCGTGCGGGAACATGCCAATTGCGAATGATGTCTTGATAAGTGGCCTTGGTGCCTTTACTCCCCTTGGTTCCGATATGGCCACTACGTGGTCGGCCATGCTGGCCGGGGAGAACGGCATCGAGGCGCTGGACGAGAGCTGGGCCGAACAGCTGCCGGTGCGGATCGCCGCCCGGCTGAAGAAGGACCCGGCCGAGTCGCTGAGCCGCACCGAGGCCCGCCGCCTCGACCGCTCCGAGCAGATCGCGCTGGTCACGGCCCGCGAAGCCTGGGCCGACGCCGGTGCGCCCGAGATCGAGCCCGAGCGGCTGGCCGTGGTCATCGGCACCGGCATCGGCGGCGTCACCTCCCTGCTGGCGCAGAACCGCACCCTGGAGAACTCCGGCCCCCGGCGCGTCTCCCCGCACACCGTCCCGATGCTGATGGCGAACGGGCCCGCGGCCTGGGTGAGCATGGACCTCGACGCGCAGGGCGGCGCCCACGCCCCGGTCAGCGCCTGCGCCTCGGGCGCCGAGGCGCTCGCGCTCGGCCTCGACCTGATCCGGTCCGGCCGGGTGGACATGGTGGTCGCCGGCGGCGTCGAGGCCAGCGTCCACCCGCTGCCGCTGGCCGCGTTCGGGCAGATGATGGCCCTGTCCACGGCCAACGACGACCCCGCGCACGCCTGCCGGCCGTTCGACACCGGACGCAACGGGTTCGTGCTCGGCGAGGGCGGCTCGGTGGTCGTGCTGGAGCGGGCCGACCACGCCCGGGCCCGGGGCGCCCGGGCCTACGGCGCGCTGCTCGGCGCCGGTATCAGCTCCAGTGCCTCCCACATCACCGCCTCCGACGTGCCCGGGCAGGTCCGCGCCATGAACCAGTCCCTGCGCGACGCCGGACTCGCTCCGGCGGACATCGGCCTGGTGCACGCGCACGCCACCTCGACCCCGCAGGGCGACGTCGCCGAGGCCGAGGCCATCGCCTCCGTACTCGGCGAACACCCGGTGGTGACCGCGACCAAGTCCATGACGGGGCACCTGCTGGGCGCCTCCGGGACGCTCGGGGCGGTGGCCGCCATGCTGGCGATCCGCGACGGAGCGGTCCCGCCCACCCGCAACCTCGACACCCTCGACCCCGCCGTCACGCTCGACGTGGTCGCCGGGTCCGCACGCAGCGGCAGCTGGCACGGTGCGCTGGCGAATTCCTTCGGATTCGGCGGCCACAACGTTTCCCTGGTCTTCGGACAGGTCTGACTCTCTTTCCGGTTTTGGTGTGGATGACATGACGGGGGAAACGCCGGTGCGGCGAGTCCGGAACGCTTCCGGACATACCCGGCGGAGGGTTCTCTGAGGGCCCTCCGCCGCGGAATCGACTGACTTCGGCTCAGCACATGCAAGCAGCTGAGAACGCGCCCTGACGCGCCTTCTCCGGCGGCTGCGCACGCACGAAAATCGGAAGGTTGGTATGACGCTGGAAACCGGTGCGCCCGAAAACGGGCCCATCATGCTCGACCATGATTTCTTCCGGGATCCGCATCCGGTGTACCGCGAGATCAAGAAGAACGGGAACAAGCCCACCGAGGTCATCCTCAAGACGGGCATGGCCTACATCCCGCCCGGCCTGAAAGCCTGGCTGGTGACGTCGTACGAGGACATCGAATCCGTCCTCCGCGACCCCCGGTTCGCCAAGAGCATCGCCGACGCCATGCCGCTCTTCGCGGCCAACGCGCCCGCACGGCAGGAGGGCGGCGGCCCAGGGCGCTCCTCGCTGCTCTACGACAACATGGCGAACAACGACCCGCCCAAGCACACCCGGCTCCGCAAGCCGCTCAACGGGATCTTCACCTCGCGGGCCGTCGCCCCGAAGCGCGCCGACATCGAGCGGGCCGCGGCAGAGACCCTGGACGCGGTGGCCGCGGCGCACCGCGGCCGGGACGGTTTCGACCTCGTCCAGGACTTCGCGTTCCCCTTCTCCATCGCGGTCATCTGCGACACGCTCGGCGTCCCCGTACAGGACCGCGCGGCCTTCAACTCCTGGGTCCAGACGATCACCGGTGCCGCCGGCCCCGAGGAACTCGCCCGGGACGCCGGGCGGATGGCCGCGTACCTCCGGGACCTGCTGCGGGCCAAGCGCACCGGCACCGAGGACGACGTACTCTCCCTGCTCGCGCGCTCGCTGGACGAGGACGAGGCCGTCGCCCAGGCGTACGCCCTGCTCGCGGCCGGCTACGAGACCACGGCCAACCTCATCGTCACCGGATTCCTCACCCTGGAGGCCGACCCGCAGCAGAAGCGGCGGCTCTGGTCGGACCCGGCCCTCGTGCCCGGCGCGGTCGAGGAAATGCTCCGGCACCAGTCCCCGTTCAACCTCTCGCTCTACCGGTACGTCACCGAGACCACCGTGCTGAACGGGGTCGAACTACCCGCCGGCGCCATCGTCTTCCTGGCGTTCGCCGCGGCCAACCGCGACGACCGGCGGTTCGCCCGGCCCGATGAATTCGCCATCGAGGAACCGCGCCGGGAACACCTGGCGTTCGGCGGCGGAATCCACAACTGCATCGGAAAGCACCTCGCCCGGCTGGAAGCCGAAGTGGCCTTCGGCATGCTCATCCAACGCTGCCCCGAACTGTCGGTCCTGGCCCCGCCCGCGGCGGACGCATGGAAGGTCAGCCCGACCTTCCGCGGGCTGCGGAACCTCCGGGTCGGGCCGGTTCCGGGAATCTCGGAAACAGGACGCGCACATGACTGACATCGGAGCCCCGCACATGGAAACCGCCGTCGCGGTCATCGGCATGTCCTGCCGGTTCCCCGGAGCGGCCACCCCGGCCCGTTTCTGGGAGAACCTCGTCTCCGGTACGGCGAGCATCGGCGCCGTACCGGAAGAGCGCCGGCCCGCCGGCACCGGCGCGGCGAACCAGGACGCCCCCGGTTCCGCCGGTGGATTCCTGGACGACCTCGAACAGTTCGACGCGGACTTCTTCGGGATCTCACCGCGCGAAGCACGGTACCTGGACCCGCAGCAACGGCTGATGCTCGCACTCGCCTGGGAGTGCCTGGAGGACGCCGCGGTACCGTCCGCGGACGTCACCGGCGCCCGCTGGGGCGTGTTCGTCGGAGCCTGCGCCGACGACTTCCGTACCGCCTACCTGATGTCGGGCGGCCTCGACAGGTTCGGGCACCTGGGCACCAGCCGGACGATGCTGGCCAACCGCGTCTCGCACCACTTCGGCCTGCGCGGCCCCAGCGAAGTCGTCGACACCGGCCAGTCGTCCTCACTGACGGCGGTGCACCGGGCGCTGGCCGCGCTGCGGCTCGGCGAGTGCGAGGCCGCCCTCGCCGCGGGCGTCAACCTCAACCTGCTGCCGGAAGTCACCGAACAGGTCCGCCTGTGGGGCGGACTGTCGCCGGACGGCCGCTGTCACACCTTCGACCAGCGCGCCAACGGCTACGTCCGGGGCGAGGGCGGCGGCTGCGTCCTCCTCAAGCCGCTGGCCGCCGCGGTACGCGACCGGGACCACATCTACGGTGTGCTCCGCGGGAGCGCCGTCAACAACGACGGCGGGCGGGACGGCCTGGCGGTCCCCTCCCTGGAGGCCCAGCGCGAGGTGATCGAGGCGGCCCACACCGCCGCCGGGACCGGCGCCGCCGATGTGGTGTACGTCGAACTGCACGGCACCGGAACCCCCGTAGGGGATCCCGTCGAGGCCCGCGCACTCGGCGCGGTGGCCGGGCGGGCGCGGCCGCAGGGCGACCCCGTGCGCGTCGGATCCGCCAAGACGAACATCGGGCACCTGGAATCCGCCGCGGGCATGGCGGGGCTCATCAAGGCCTGCCTCATGCTGCACCACGGGGTGATCCCGCCGAGCCTGAACTTCACCCGGAGCCCGGACGAGGTGCCGCTCGACGCACTGAACCTCCGGGTCGTCACCGAGCCGGAGGCGCACCCCTTCCGCCCCGGCGACGCGGTCGGCGTCAGCTCGTTCGGCATGGGCGGCACCAACGTCCACGTCGTCCTGGGCAGTTCGCCCACCGCTGGGCGGAACGAACCCGCGGAGCCGCAGGACGCCCTCTGGTGCCTCTCCGGACGCTCCCCGGAAGCCGTACGGAACCTGGCCGCGGACCTGCTGGCCGCCCTCGGAGCCCGGCCGGCCACCCCGGCCGCCGACGTGGCCTGGACGCTGGCCCACCGCACGCAGGGCGAGCACCGCGCCGTCGTGCTCGGATCCGGACCGGAGGACTTCCGGCAGGGGCTCGCGCGCATCGTCGCCGGGAACGGCCTGGCCGTGCCGGGGGCCTGGCTGCGGGACGCGGCACCCGCACGGGGCAGGCTCGTCGAACTCGCCGGCACCTACCTCGGGTCCGGGGACCTCACGGAGATCACCGCGCTGTTCGCCGGTGCCGCCCGTAAGGCCGCCCTCCCGCAGGCCCACCCCTTCGCCCCGGCCGCCTTCCCGCTCCTGCACCGGCCGGCCCCCGCCCCGCACGGCGGCACCGGCGAGGACCACCCGCTTCCCCCGGCAGGCCCGCCGCCCGCCGAGCCCTGGGCGACCGCCCCGGCCGGCCCCGAACGCGTCTGGCAGCTCGCCGCGATGCTGGAGCGGGAGCTGCTGCTCATCCTCGGCGGCTCCGTCCCGGACCTGGACCCGGACCTCCCCTTCCGCGACTACGACGTCGACTCCATGACGCAGCTGGAATTCCTGGAACGCATCCACGTCGTGACCGGAATAGACCTCCCCGACACCACTCTCTTCGATTACCCGACGATCAATGAACTGGCGGCATGCGTGAACGGCAAGATGGAGTCGAGGAATGGCTGACCGGCAGATACCGCAGGACGACATCGCCGTCATCGGCATGGCGTGCCGGTTCCCGGGCGGGGTGGACAGCCCGGAGGCCCTGTGGGAACTCGTACGGGACGGCAAGGACGCCGTCGGCGACTTCCCGGTGAACCGCGGCTGGGACACCGACGACCTCTACGAAGCGCGCTTCGTACGGCAGGGCGGATTCCTCCACGACGCCGACACCTTCGACGCGGAGTTCTTCGGCATCAAGCCCGCCGAGGCCACCGCGATGGACCCCCAGCAGCGCATCCTGCTGGAGACCGCCTGGGAAGCCCTCGAACGGTCCGGCATCGTCCCCTCCAGCCTCAAGGGCTCCCGGACGGGCGTCTTCGTCGGACTGATGACCAACGAGTACGGCATGCCCCTGTGGAAGTGGCAGGAGGGCGAGACCGCCGGGTTCATGGGCACCGGCACCTCGCCCAGCGTCGCCTCCGGCCGCATCTCCTACCTGCTCGGCCTCGAAGGGCCCGCGCTGACCATCGACACCGCGTGCTCCTCCTCCGGCGTCGCCATCCACACCGCCGTACGGTCGCTGCGCAGCGGTGAGACGGACCTCGCCCTGGCCGCGGGCACCAATGTGCTCGCCGGGCCCGGCATGTTCGTGGACTTCGCGAAGAAGGGCGCGCTCTCGCCCAGCGGCCGGTGCCGGACGTTCTCCGACAGCGCCGACGGCACGGTCTGGGCCGAGGGCGCCGGCGTCCTGATCCTGGAACCCCTGGCGAAGGCCAGGCGGCTGGGCCGCCGCGTCCTCGGCGTGATCAAGGGCACCGCGGTCAACCAGGACGGCGCGAGCAACGGACTCACGGCACCCAACGGCCGTGCCCAGATCAAGGTGATCAACCAGGCGCTGGCCGACGCGCGGCTGGCACCCCAGGACATCCAGCTCGTCGAGGCGCACGGCACCGCGACCAAGCTCGGTGACCCCATCGAGGCCAACGCCATCCAGGCCACCTACGGCCAGGGAGAGCGCCGGGAGCCGGTCTGGCTGGGCTCGCTGAAGTCGAACATCGGCCACTCCATGGCCGCCGCCGGCGTCGGCGGCGTCATCAAGTGCCTGACCGCGATGCGCGCCCAGGTGCTGCCCAGGACCCTGCATGTCGAAGGCGACCTCAACTCCCACGTGGACTGGACGCACGCGGTGGAGGTGCTGCGCGAGAACCGGCCGTGGCCGGCCGTGGACGGCGTACGCCGCTGCGCGGTCTCCTCCTTCGGCGTCAGCGGCACCAACGCACACGTCATCCTGGAGAGCTGGGAGGAGGACGAGCCGGTCACCCCGGCCCCGGAAACCGACGAGCCGCGCCCCGCGGCGCTCAAGCTCTCCGCCAAGACCCCCACCGCGCTGCGCTCCCTGGCCACCGCCGTCGCCGGCCGGCTGGAAGCCGGCACCGACGCGGTGGCCGGCCTCGCCCACGCCCTCGCCCACCAGCGGGAGGACTTCGACCACCGCGCGGTGGTCGTCGGCACCGGCCGGACGGAACTCCTCGACGGGCTGCGCGCCTTCACGGCCGGAGCCGAGCACCCCGGCGCCGTCGACGGCGTGGCGCGGCGCGTACGCCGCCCCGTCTTCGTCTTCCCCGGACAGGGATCGCAGTGGCAGGGCATGGCCACCGCGCTGCTGCGGGAGTCCGAGGTCTTCCGGGCCCGGATCGAGGAGTGTTCGGCGGCGTTCGCGCCCCACCTCGATTACGACGTGACGGCCGCCCTCGCCGGTACCGACGACACCCTCGACATGGAGCGGACCGACGTCGTCCAGCCCCTCATCTTCTCGATGATGCTGGGGCTGGCCGCCATGTGGCAGCACGCCGGAGTCCGGCCGGCCGCGGTCGTGGGCCACTCGCAGGGCGAAGTGGCCGCCGCCTGCGTCGCCGGTGCCCTGTCCCTGGAGGACGCCGCCCGCGTCGTCGCCTGCCGCAGCCAGGCACTGGAGACGTCCGGCCGCGGCGCCATGGCCGCCGTCGCCACCTCCGCGGCCGAGGCCACCGGCCTGGTGCGCGAAGTGGGCGCCGACCTGGTGATCGCCGCCACCAACGGACCCGACTTCGTCGTGGTCTCCGGCGACGACGCCCCCGGCATCCAGCGCCTGCTGGACCTGTGCGAGGACCGCGGCATCTACGCCCGCCCGGTGCCCGCCAAGTGCGCCTCGCACTCACCCGCCATGGCCGACCTCCAGGACGACATCATCGGCGGCCTGTCCGGCCTCACCCCGGTCGCCGGCACGCTGCCGATGTTCTCGACCGTCGACGTCCGCCGGGTCGACGGGACGGAGCTGACCGCCGAGTACTGGTACCGCAACCTGCGCCACCAGGTCAGGTTCGCCGAGACCGTCGTGGCGGCGACCACCCACGGCTACGACGCGTTCCTCGAAATGAGCCCGCATCCGGTACTGGTGGGCTCGATCCGGTCCGCACTGGAGCAGGCCGGCAACAGCGCCCCGGTCTGCGCGACCATGAAGCGCGACCAGGGCGGTTACGCGCGCTTCCTGACCGCGGTGGCCGAGGCGTACACCCAGGGCCACCCCGTCGACTGGGGCGTCCTCTGCCCCGACGACGTACCGCAGCGGCCCACCTTCGCGGACCTGCCCACCTACCCCTTCGAACGGCGGCGGTACTGGCTCCACCAGGACATGGGAGCCGCCGGCACCTCCCGCCGGGAGCACCGGCCGGCGAGCCTCCTCTCGGACGGCGGACACCCCTGGATCTCGACCGTCATCGAGACCGCGGACGGCCGCACGCTCATGGCCGGGCGCCTCTCCGTACGCAGCCACCCCTGGCTCATGGACCACCGGGTCGAGGACACCGCCCTGCTGCCCGGCACCGCCTTCGCGGAACTGCTGCTGTCGGCCGGGCAGGAACTGGGCTGCGCCGCACTCGACGAACTGCTGCTGAGCGACCCGCTGCTGCTGCCGATGGACGGCACCGCCGTGGAGATCCAGCTGGCCGTCGAACCGGCTGACGCCGCGGGCGCCCGCGCCGCCGCCATCTCCTCGCGTACCACCGGCACGGACACCTGGGTACGCAACGCGCAGGGCCTGCTGTCCGCACCCCGCGGCCCCGCGCCGTCCGGTCCCACCGGCCTGCCCGCCGCACAGGACCGGCCGCAGGGCGCCGGGGAACTGTACGAGGCGCTACGGGCCATGGGCTACGGCTACGGCGAGGCGTTCCAAGGCGTCCGCACCGCGGAACAGCGCGGCGAGTGGGTCCTCTCCGACGTCGCGCTCCCGGCGGCCGCCCAGGTCAACCACCGCGGATTCACGGTCCACCCGGCGCTGGTCGACGCCGCGCTGCACGCCGCCGTCCGCCACGGCCTCATGGGCGAGCCCGGCGCCGGGCGCATCGCGGTGCCCTTCCTCTTCAGCGGCGTCCGCCTGGGCAGCGGCCCCGTCGGCGACAGCTGCCGCGCCGCCGCCCGGCCGGTGGGCCCCGACGCCGTCGCGCTCACCCTGACCGACGCCGACGGCCGCCTCCTGCTCAGCGTCGACCGCATGGTCGTCCGCGGCCTGAGCCTGCCCGGTGCGCAGCCGGACCTCGACGCGGCCGCGCTGTACGCGATGCAGTGGGATCCGGTGGCCGACGATGCCGCCGAGGAGTGCCGCATCTGCGTCGTCGGCGCGGACGGACGGGACCTGACCACCCTCGTCCGGGACGCCGCACGCGGCGGGATCTCGGTCGCGACGCTGGACGAGGCGGCGATGGTCACCCGCGGCCTGCCCGGCGCCTGGCAGGTCGTCCTCCCGGCCCCCGGCCTGGCCGGAACCACCGGCGAACAGGTCCACGCCTCGGCGGAATGGGCCCTGGAGACGATCCAGCAGTGGCTGCGCAACGAGGAGATCGCCGGGCGCGTCCCGCTGGCGTTCGTCACCCAGGACGCGGTCACGGTCCCCGGCGACGCCACGTCCGGCCTGGAGGACAGCGCGTTGTGGGGGCTGGTGCGCTCGGCCCAGACCGAGTACCCGGACCACTTCCGGATCGTCGACGTCAGCAGCTGCACGGCTGCTGACGCCGGCACCGTCGCTACGGCGCTCACCCGCTCCGAACCCCAGCTCGCCGTCCGCGGGGACCGGGTGCTGCGCCCGCAGCTCGTCCCGTACGCCGCCGCGGAGGGTGCCCGCCCCGACCTCGGCCGAGGCACGGTCGTCATCACCGGCGGCACCGGCACCATCGGCCGCGAGGTCGCCAGGCACCTGATCACCGAGTGGGGCGCGCAGCGCCTGACCCTGCTCAGCCGCAGCGGTGACGGGGCGCCCGGGGTCGCCGCCTTCCGCTCCGAGCTGGAGGCGCTGGGCGCCGCGGTACAGGTGCTGGCCGCCGACACCTCCGACGCGCAGAGCGTGCAGGCCGCGCTGGCCAAGGCCCGCACCGAGGGCCCGATCGCGGGCCTGGTCCACGCGGCGGGTGTGCTGGACGACTCCATCGTCACCAACATGACCCCCGCTCAGCTCCACACGGTGCTGCGCAGCAAGGTCGACTCCGCCCTCCACCTCGATGCCGCCACCCGCGACGACGACCTGCAGTTCTTCGTGCTCTTCTCCTCGCTGTACGGCGTCCTGGGCGGCCCGGGACAGGCGAACTACGCCGCGGCCAACACCTTCCTGGACCAGTTCGCCGCATGGCGCCGGGCACAGGGGCAGCCCGCCGAGGCGATCGCCTGGGGGCTGTGGTCCCAGGCGTCCGGCATGACCGGCCACCTGGGGGAAGGCGACCTGCTGCGGCTGCGCCGCAACGGCGTGGCGGCCTTCGACGTCGACGAGGGCCTCGCCCTCTTCGACGCCGCCCTCACCAGCGAAGCCACCGCACTGGTCGCCGCGCGGCTGGCGTTCCCGGAACCCGGTGATGCCGCCGGGCTGGGCGGGCCCTTCCTGCTCGAAACGCTCACCGGCCAGCGCGACCGCGCCGCCGGCCAGGTGCCCGCGGGCACCACTCCGGTACGGCACGCTCCCGTACGGCCCGCTCCCGCCGAGCCCCGGGGAGCCGCCACGCCGCCGTCCCCGGCCCCCGCTCAGCAGGAGGCCACGGACGTGCTCACCGTGCTCGCCTCCGGTGACGCCTCGCGCGACCAACGGCTGGCCGCGCTGCTCGCGCTGGTCAAGGAGAGCGTCGGCGGGCTGCTGGGCACCGAGGCCGACCGGGTCGACGCCGAGCGGTCCTTCTACGAGATGGGCTTCGACTCGCTGACGTCGATGGAACTGCGGGTCCGGCTGGGCCGCCGCCTCGGTATGCGGCTCGGCGCCACCGTGGTCTTCGACCACCCGACCCCCGAAGCCCTGGCCGCGCATGTCCTGGAGCTCTTCGGGGCCGCGGACGGCGAGGCGGCGCCCACCGGTGCCGGACAGCCGGCGGCCACCGATACCGGACAGTCGGCGCCTGCCCGTGAGGACGCCGGCGACCGTGGCAGCTCTCCGGGCCGGCGGGAACAGGCGGAGGATCGGTCCTGCGCCCGGAACCAGGGCCAGGGCCAGGACCAGGACCAGGATCGGGGCCAGGGTCAGGGTGAGGATCAGGACCAGAACCGGGCATCCGTACCCGCCCCGGCCGGCTCCGACCCCTTCCCCCTGACCAAGCTGCAGGAGGCGTACCTCGCCGGCCGTGCGGGGGACTTCGAACTCGGCAACGTGTCGACCTACCTCTACATCGAGGTCGACCTCACCGCCTTCGACGTCCAGCGGGCCGAGACCGCCCTGCGCGCGCTCATCACGCGGCACCCCATGCTCCGCGCGGTCTTCGACGAGCCGGGCGCCCAGCGCGTACTGGGCGACGTACCCGCCTACCGCATCCACACCGAGGACCTGCGCGCACTCACCGCGGCCGAACGCGACCAGCGGCTGGCCGCCCTCCGCGCGGAGTTGAAGGCGCACACCTTCGACACCGCCGTCTGGCCGCTCTTCCTCGTACGGGCCACCCACCTCGACGGCACCGTCACCCGGCTGCACGTCGGCATCGACGTCCTGATCTCGGACGGCGGGAGCAGCGCCCTGCTGTTCGACGAATGGGCGGAGCTGTACCGCGACCCGCAGCGCGCGCTGCCCGAACCGGAGAGCACCTTCGAGGAGTTCGCCCGCGCCGCCCGCGCCTTCTGCACGTCCGAGGACATCGCACCGAGCCGGCAGTACTGGCAGGACCGGGCGGCCACCCTGCCGCTCGCCCCGGACCTGCCCCGCGCCGTCCGGCTGAGCGACATCGACCGGCCGGTGTTCAGCAACCGCTTCCTGCGGATCGACGCACCGCAGTGGCAGGCGTTCCAGCGCAACGCCGCGGCAGCGGGCACGACCGCCTCCAGCGCCCTGCTCGCCGCGTACTGCACGGTGCTGGCCAGGTGGTCGAAGACGCCGGACTTCACCGTCAACGTCCTGGTGTCCAACCGCGCCGGGTTCACCCCGCAGGACATGTCGCGGGTGGTCGGCAACTTCTCCTCGACCAACCTCCTGGAGGTGCACGCCGATCCGGCCGTACCGTTCCGGGAACTCGCCGGCGCCATCCAGCGGCAGCTCGTCCGCGACATGGAGCACGCCGCCTACACCGGCCTGGACGTCCTGCGCGATCTGAGCCGGCTCGACGGGGACGCCGGACGGGCGCGGATGCCGGTCGTCTTCAACAGCACGATCGGCGGCGCGGCCAAGGCGACGGACCGCACCGCGGGCCCGGTCGGCGCCCTGTGCCGGATGGGCGAGAGCGGCACTCCGGTCTGGAGCGGCGTCCGCACCCCCCAGGTCATCCTCGACCACACCGCCTTCGAGGAGCAGGGCAGCTTGATCCTGAACTGGGACGTGGTGGAAGAAGCATTCCCGACCGGCGTTGTGGACGAGATGTTCGCCGCGTACGAAAGGCTGATCCATGAACTCTGCCGTTGAGTCCGCCTGGACCGAACCCGCGTGGTCCCACGAGTCGGCGCAGATCAGGGCCGAGCTCACGGCGGCCGTCCCGCACCGCACGATGTCGCCGACCGCCCTGCTCCACCGGGCCTTCCTCGACCGGGCCGCGGCCGCACCCGCCGCGCCCGCGGTCATCGGCCGGGACCGTACCCTCACCTACGGTGAACTGGCCGCCGAATCCGCCACGGTGGCCGCCGGGCTGACGCGGCAGGGCATCGGCCCGGGCGCGCTGGTCGGCGTGTCGATGGACAAGGGCTGGGAGCAGGTCGTGGCCTGCCTGGGCGTACTGCGCAGCGGGGCCGCCTACGTACCCGTCGATCCGCGCTGGCCGGAGAAGCGCCGCCACGACATCCTCGCCGCGGCCGGCATCACCACCGTGCTCACCCAGCCCTGGCTCCTGGCCGGTGCCGGGGCCGGGACCGGAGCGGGGACGGAGATCGCCTGGCCGGAGTCGGTCTCGGCCACCGCCGTCACCCCGCCGGCCGCCGGCACCACCCCGGCCGAGGACGCCCCGGTGACCGTCCCGGCCGAGGACGCCCCCGCGCCGGTCACCCCGTCCGACCTCGCCTACGTGATCTACACCTCGGGCTCCACCGGTGTGCCCAAGGGCGTCATGATCGAGCACGGCGCGGCCTGGAACACGGTGCAGGACGTCAACGAGGAGATCGCCCTCACCGCGGCGGACCGCGTACTGGCGCTGTCCGCCCTCCACTTCGACCTGTCCGTCTACGACATCTTCGGCCCGCTGTCCGTCGGCGGCGCCGTCGTGATCCCGTCACCGGACGACGCGCGGGAACCCGGGAGCTGGCTCCAGCAGATGACCGACGAACAGGTCACGGTCTGGAACAGCGTCCCCGCACTGATGGCCATGCTCTGCGCACACACCTCCGCGCTGCACCCGCGGCCCGCCGCGCTCCCGCCGCTGCGCCGCGTGCTGATGAGCGGTGACTGGGTTCCCGTCTCGCTGCCCGCCGCCGTCTGGGACCTCTTCCCGGACGCCGGACTGTGGAGCCTGGGCGGCGCCACCGAGGCGTCGATCTGGTCCATCTGGCACCGCATCACGCCGTCCGACGCCGAGCTGCCGTCCATTCCGTACGGGACGCCGATGAAGAACCAGCACGTCTACGTGGCCGACAGCATGCGGCGGCCCCGCCCGTGCTGGGTGCCGGGCGAGATCTACATCGCCGGGACCGGGCTCGCCCGCGGCTACCTGGGGGATGCGGAACGGACCGCCGACAGCTTCGTGGTCGACCCGGAAACCGGCATCCGGCTGTACCGCACCGGCGACTGGGGGCGGCTCCTGCCGGACGGCGAGATCGAGTTCCTGGGCCGCGAGGACATGCAGGTCAAGGTCGGCGGCCACCGCATCGAACTGGGCGACGTCGAGGCCGCGCTGCTCGACTGCCCGGGCGTCCGGGCCGCGGTCGCCGGCGTCCACGGCGACCGCGGCAAGAACCGCCTGCTCGCGCACGTCCTGCTGGAACCGGAATGCCGGCGGTCCGGCGCGGAGCTCCGCAGGCTCCTCACCGACGCCCTCCCGCACTACATGATCCCCGCGGTCATCTCGGTACGGGAGGAGTTCCCGCTCACCGCCAACGGGAAGGTCGACCGGGTCACCCTGGGGGCGCTCCACGACGCGGAGCTGACCGCCCAGGCCACCGTGGAAGGCCCCGCCGACGCCGAGGAGAAACTGCTTCTCGACATCTGGAGCACCTTCTTCGCGATACCGGAGGTCTCCGTCACCGACAACTTCTTCGAGCTCGGCGGAGACTCCCTCCAGGCGGTCCGCCTGATGTCGGTCCTGCGCCGCGAGACCGGTACGGCCGTACCGGTGGCGGCCCTCTTCTCCGCGCCCACCATCCGCGAACTGGCCCAGCGACTGCGCGACCTGCAAGCCGCCGGCGCCTGCGGGGACCGCTCCGTGGTGGTGCCCGTACGCACCACCGGCTCGGCCGTCCCCCTGGTCTTCGTCCACCCCATCGGCGGGGAGGTGCTCTGCTACTCGGAGCTGGCCCCGTCGCTCGGCGACGACCAGCCCTTCTACGCCCTCCAGTCACCTGACTGGCACGCCGAGCGGCCCACCTTGGAGCGCATGGCGGCGGACTACGCGGAGGCCGTCGTCCGCGACGTTCCCGGCCGGCACTACCGGCTGGGCGGGTGGTCGATGGGCGGCGTGCTCGCCATGGAACTCGCGCGCGAACTCACCGCACGGGGCCGCACGGTGGACTTCGTCGCCGCCGTCGACGTGCTGGAGTCCCCTGACGAACTCGCCCGCATCGACGTCACCCGCGAGCGGGCCCTCGCCTGGCTCGGCCGGGACCTGGCCGGGCTCACCGGCCGCTCCTGGCCGGTCGCCGACGCACCGGACGGGGTACGGGAGCCGGCCGGCACCGGCACGCTCCCGGGCACCGTCCCTGAGCTGTTCGACGCCCTCCGCGCCCAGCACATCCTGTCCCCGGACATCGACCTCCCGGAATTCGAGGCGGTCTTCCAGCGCTTCGAGGACAACGCCCGGGCCCTGTGCGGATACCGTCCGCGGGGTTTCGACATCCCCGTGCACTTCCTCCAGGCCGAGGCCGGAGGCGGCACGGAAACAGCGGAGTCCTGGCGCCGGCTGTGCCCCGTCCCCTCGGACATCCACCTGGTACCCGGCGACCACTACACGGTGCTGAAGGCCCCCAACCTGGAAGCCGTGGCCACCCACCTGCGCACCCTCCTGACCGGCTGAACCACGAACGCGCATCCCCGCCAGGCCGCAGGCCCCACCGGCATTCCCGGTGGGGCCTGCGGTTCGCTGCCATGGCGAGGCAGGTCGCGGACAGCGGCCGGGCTCGTGTGACCGGGTTCGTGCGACCGGTCCACCTCCTTACGCACGGTGATGCCGCCCTTCTGAAACGCCCGCCCGAGCCCCGGGCCTTCAGACGTCATTTCATTTGGTAATTCGGCGGTGGCGGATGAGGGTCGCAGCGATCGCGGTGAAGGCGAGGAAGTGCTCGGGATGGCTTTCGTATCGGCGGTGCAGGCGGCGGCATCCGGCGAGCCAGGACACCGTGCGTTCCACGACCCAGTGGTATCGCCCCAGCCGCTGGGAGGACTCTGTGCCTTTGCGGGCGATTCGGTGACGGATGCCCCGTAGGGAGAGCCAACGTCGCAGGTAGGTGTAGTCGTAGCCCTTGTCGCCGTGGAGCTTTGCGGGCCGTCGGCGCCGGGGGCCACGGCGGGAGCGGAGGGGCGGGATGCCGCGGACCAGCGGGATGAGCGCCTGGCTGTCGTGGGGGTTGGCGGCGGAGATGCCGAGAGGTACATGGCCGTGCCATGGACGCACTTCGCGCTGTCCTACGGCAGTCTGGCCGCCTCCGTGCTGGCGGTGGGCGTGTACCTCGTGCTCCGTCGTGGTGCGCGGCGCCGAGGAGATGAACTGGGTACGGGCCCGCAGGGCCGTTTCGCCGTCCTGGGCGTCGTCGCCGGCCTGATGATCGCGCTGTCCGGCACCGCCACGGTCATGACGCACGCGGATGCCGCCGAGGCGGCGGCCGGTATCGGCAGGCCGGTGTGTGAGGGCTGAGCGGGCCACGCGCGGGAGGTGAGGGGGGCCATGACCTCGGAGGTCATGGCCGGGCTTCGGGGGCGTCGGTAGGGTCGGGCGTATGGGAGTCGATCAACTGCCGCGGGTGGGCGTGCTGTTGCGTGAGTGGCGGTTGCGGCGCAAGCTCAGTCAGCTGGAGCTGGCCCTGCGGGCGGACACCTCGTCGCGGCACCTGTCCTGCGTGGAGACCGGGCGCTCCAGGCCCAGCCGGAAGATGGTGCTGCGGCTGGCCCACCACCTGGACGTACCGCTGCGCGAGCGCAACAGCCTGCTGATCGCCGCGGGCTATGCGCCCGTCTACCGCGAGCGGCCGCTGGAGGGCGAGGAGATGCAAGCGGTGCGTTCGGCGGTGGACATGCTGCTGGAAGGGCATGAGCCGTACCCGGCCGTCGTCGTCGACCGGCTGTGGAACGTGGTGCGCGCGAACCGGGCGATGAGCGTCATGCTCGACGTCGCCCCGGCGGAACTGTCGGCCCCCACACCGAACGTGATGCGGCTGGCCCTGCACCCCAAGGGACTCCCGGCGCACGCGGTCGGCTACGGGGAGGTGCGCGCGTACCTGCTCGGCGGGCTCGCGCAGCAGGCGCTCACCACCGGCGACCCCGCGCTGAGCGCCCTGTACGACGAGGTCAGTGCCTACGAGGTGCCCGCGCACGAGGCCCCGGCTCCGCCGCAGGAGCGGGGACCGCGTGAAGCGGTGGTGCCGATGCGGTTCCGCACCCCGTACGGCGAACTGGCGATGTTCAGCACCATCGCCACCTTCGGCGCACCGGCCGACGTCACCCTCTCGGAGCTGGCGATCGAGCTGTTCTTCCCGATGGACCAGCACACCGAGCGCGTCCTGCGGGAGCGCGCCGGCGCCCCGGCCCTGCCTGGTGGGCCCGGCGGCCGCTCACGGGGAGTGACGGAGTGACGCGGAGGCACGGGGCGGCGGGGCAGTGGCGGAACGTCGTGCGAGTACGCGTGAGAAAGTGCCGGAATTGCCGGGGAAGTTGACGCTTTGCCCGCGACTCTCCCCTTATGGTGTTGTCGCTGGTCAGTGACGCGTCATGGGGTGGCGACCCGATGGGGGCGGCCGCACGGTGCCCGGTCTGCTCGACTCGTGCCCGTGCGACTGCTTCCGGTTCCTTCGGCGAAGCACCGTTATGAGGAATTAGTTATCTTAATTCTCATTCGCCCGTATGCCGCAGTCACCCGCTGTGAGGCGCATTCGTTGACGACGTATGACTGAGACGATCCTTTCCCCCACGCGGCAGCTCGGCAGCTGGCAGCTGAGCTCCACCGTGCCCCGCAGCGCGCCCGACGTCCGCCCCGACGTCCACCTGCTGCGCCCCGGGCAGCGTGTCCGGCTGGAGTACACCGGTGACCTGCTGGAGCAGCTCCTGGCCGCCCTCGACGGCATCGAGGACGGCCGCTGACGGCTCCTCCGGCGTCCGCCGCCCCCGCCGGGCGGCGCGTCGGCCGGCCCCTTCCCCACCGGCCACCACCGACTCCTGTGAGAGCTGTTGTGAACGACACCCCGCGGGTTCCCGTGCCGCCCGGTACCGGCCGGCACCGGTTGCCGCGCCAGAGTACGGAAGAGCCCGTCGCCTTCCCCGGCGGTATCCCGTACCCGCACGACGGGCCCCTGGGCCAGGAGATGGCCGACGACGGGTGGGACGCCGCCGTCATGCAGGAACTGGGCCCCGAGCTGGCGGAGCTGTGGGACAGCGCCGAACAGCCGCCCATGGCGGGCGGCCCGGGCACCGTGTTCTACGCGGCCGGTGAGCCGGTGTTCCCGCCCGGCGACGGCATCTTCCGCCCCGGCGACGCCGGCTTCCGTTCCGACGGTGCCGCCTTCCACGACGGCGGCGTCAGCTATCACCCTGACGACGCCGGCCACTACCCGGGAGAGGCCCCGCACCGCCGCCGGGAATCCGTCTTCCTCCCCGGGGAGGCCGTCTTCCACTCCTCCGGGACCGTCTTCCCGCCGGACGAGCCCGCGTTCGGCCCGACCGGTCCTGCGGCACGGATCGCGGATGTCTACGGAGACGCCCACGGGGGCGTCGGCGAAGGCGTCTACGAGGAGGACGCGTACGAGGACACGTACTACGAGGACACGCACGAGGGCGCGTACGCGGAGGCCCACGGCGGCGCGTACGCGGACGCCCGTGCGCAGGCCGGCACCGGCGCCGGTTCCCCAGCCGGTGCCGGGCCCGACGGCTGGTCCTGGAGGCGCCTGCTGAGCGCGACGTCCGTGCTGATGACGGCGGTGATCGCGGTCGCCGTCGCGGCGCTGGGCGCGGTGGCCTCCTACCCGTCGCTGCGCGCGATCGCGGACGGGGTCGCGCCGGCGGACATCGCGGGGCTGTGGCCGCTGCTGATCTACGGCCCCTGGGTCGTGGCCACCCTGTCCATCCTGCGGGCCCGCGCCTACCGGCGCCGCACGCTGCACTCCTGGGCCGTCGTGATCTTCTTCGCCGCCGTGGCCACGCTGCTGTGCGTCGCCCAGGTGCACCCCTCCCCGGCGGGCATCGCCGTGGCGGGGCTGCCGCCGCTGACCGTCCTGCTCTGCTTCCACCAGTTCGTACGGCAGCTCGACCTCGCCACCGCCCCGCCGCCCGCCGCCCGGCACGCGCAGAGCAACCGGGGGCAGCACCGCCACCGTTCCGGCGGGTGACGGCCGCGCCCGTGGTGTGACGTACGCAACCAATAAACCCGTCATACCGGGATTTTACGGTGATCCACACCACATTGACGTGTCTTTCGTGCTCGGCTTCACTTTCCGGTGACTGCAAGCGGAAAGCCGGATTCTGCGGCGGCAGCGTCCATTGCCGTGCCGGTGCGCCTGAGTCGCAGCACAGTTCAGTCAGTTCGCCGTCCCTCGGAGGTGCTGTCATGAAGCTGGTCCATTCCCTGAAGAAGAAGTTCCAGGGCGAGAAGAGCCTGAAGGCGTACGCCTGGTACATCTGGTACTGATCGGCACGTGACCCGGAAGTTCCCCCATCCAGGCTCTCGGAGGCCGCCGATGCGTACGTACGGCACGGACCGGAGCGACCGGGTCACGGTCTTCACGCCGCGGCTCGGCCGGCTGTTGAGCGAGCACCGCGGCACGGACGTCTTCCGGCTGGAGGACGACACCGTCGGTGTCGCGGGACCTGAACTGATCGACGCCGTGCTGCGCAGCAGACCGGCCAACGCGGCCGAGCGGCCGACCTTCAAACCGTTGCAGGGCAGGGCGATCAGCCGCCCGGAATCCTCCGCCGTCATGCGGGCCGTTTCGCAGGACGTGCGCGCGGCTCTGGAAAAACCCGGGAACGGTACGGGAAAAGCCGCCGATCTTTCCGGGGAATGGCCGCGGACGGGCCATCTGTATTTACGTGAGCTGGTTTTCGGATCCGATCCTTTCCGGTTGCAGGTACTGGTGGACCGCAAACTGGAATGGACCCCCAAACTGACCTGGACGGTGATCGCGGCGGGCGCCGCGCTGCCGGGGTGCCCCGCGGCCGGTGCGCCGGTCTCCCGTCTGGCGGGGCTCACCGCCGCCGCGGCGGGCTACGGCGACCGGCGCTACGCCATGGGGCTGTACCGGCGGGCCGCGGCACCGGTGTGCTTCACCGTCTCCACGCTCGTCGCCAACGCCCTCTGGCTCGGCGCGCCCTTCGACGACGGCGTACCGAACCGTCACATCCTCCACGAGTCCATGCGGTTGCTGCCGCCCTCGTGGAACCTGCTGCGCGTGGCGTCGCCGGAGTTCGCGGCCCTCGACGACCGGATCGGCCCGGCCGACGACGTGCTGATGCTGCCGCTGCTCAGCCACCGGGATCCGCGCGTGTGGGACGCGCCGGACGAGTTCCGGCCCGAGCGCTGGGCCGGCCTCGACCCCGACGACCAGCCCGGCTACCTGCCCTTCGGGCACGCCAACGAGCGGTGCTGGGGGCGGCACATGGTCATGCCGCTGGCCGAACGGCTCCTGGACCTGGTGCGGGAGCAGGGCCTCACGGTGAACCCGGACCAGACGTCGGCGGACGTACCGCTGGCCGGACTGCTCGGGGTGTCACGGGTCCAGGTCGTACGGCGCTGAGCGGGTCTCCGGGGGGGGACGGCGCTGAGCGGGTCTCCGGGTCGTACGGCGCTGAGCGAGGGGGGCGGGTGGTACGGCGCTGGGCGGGGCCGGGTGGTACGCACTGGGCGGGTGCCCGGGTGATACGGCGCTGAGCGGACCGGCCCCACCGGTGCGGTGGGGCGCGGGCGGTCGCGGCGTACGGTGTCAGGCCGCTGCCGTGTCCACGAGGTCGGTGACGAACTTGCGCACCCGGCCGCGCAGTACCGGTGTGACGCCGTGGATGACCTGCGCGCCGTACGCGACGGCCACCCCCGGCCCGGCGTCCGTCAGCCACCGGCTCTTGCGCGGCGCGCTCAGCCACTGCGGGGTTTCCTCGTGGACGGCGGGGCCGTGCGGCAGGCTGCGGCTGAGGGGGGTGCCCGGCTCGTACCCGTCGGCCGCGCCCAGCATCGTGTCGGTCCAGGGAGCGGAGTCCGACGTCGTCTCGATGTAGAACCGGCCGCCTTCCGCCGCGTCCGCGATCGTCACCCCGATCCGGCCGATGCGCCGGGGCGGCGTCCGCGGGCTGCTGATCCCGTCGAGGTGGGTGGGCACGCCCTGGCCCACGGCGAGTTCGGTGTAACCCCAGTGCCCGGACCCGGCGATGGACGGCATGCTGCGCCGGATCGCGGGCAGTGCCCGCTGCGTGGCCTCGGCCAGTACGTCCTGGGCGGTCGCCGGGGCCGTGAGGACCTCGGCCTGGTGGCGGGGCCGCCAGCCGGCCGCCTCACTGTCCATGATCTTGACCAGCCGGGTGATCTCTTCCGCGGTGAGGAACTCCTCGACCGTCTGGAGCATGAGCGTCTCGCTGATGTGGATCACTTCGCTCTCCTCGTCGAAGGTCCGGGGTACCGGTCTCGTACTCCACGGTGCCGCCGGGGCGAGGGGGCGGGCAGGCGCAGACGGGGGCGCACACGCGCGTAGTGGCTCGTACGTGTGTGCGCCCTGTGGGCTCCTGCCCGCGCGGAAACCTCCCGGCACGCGGGCCCGCCTGCGGGTGACCGCCTCACGGGTGTCACCGCCCGGTGAGGGAGGCGCCCTTCTCCATGTTCAGCGGCCGGGCGGCCCTCTGGGCCAGGCCCAGCACCGCTTTGACGTTGGACTCGCTCAGCGGAATGCGCAGAAGTTCGACGGCCTTGGACTCGGTGAGCGAGGAGACCACCGGGCTCGACGCCGAGTTCGCGGCGGCGGGCGGCGTGGCGAGGGCGGCCGCACCGGCCGCGGCGAGCACTGTGACGACTGCGGGACGGATACGCATCAGGGTGAGGACTTCCGTACGGATCGGGGACGAGGCGGGACGCGGACGAGGCGCGCACCCCAGTCAAGGCGCGCACGCGTGCCGACGAAGCGCCGTGGTCCGCGCTACCACCCCTACGGGTGCCCGGTATCACTCGTGCGGCAGACGGACCGGCAGGGGTGTTCGAGAACAGGCTGCGACTAGCCCGGACGATCATGGGTACCCAGCGCGCCGGGCCTCCGGTGACCGCGGCGGACCCGACCCGCACGGGAGTCGAGCCGGGAGGCGGAGTTGGCGGAGGCGAGGCGCACGGCCGGGTGGCGGTGGCTGTGGTGGGAAGTGGCCGCCGTCGGCCGCACGGTGCGCAGCGCGGTGCGGCGCGCCGGGCCGGAGCGGGACACCGTCGTCCAGTCGCTCAAAGCGGCCGGCGCCGCGGTCACGGCCTGGGCGCTGACGGGCTGGTGGCTGAACGCGCCGCTGGCCCTGATGGCTCCCTGGACCGCGCTGGCGCTGGTCGACGCGACCGTCCTACCGTTCGCTGCGGTCCGGGCTCCAGCAGCTCGTGGTGATCGTCCTCGGCGCCCTGCTGGCCTCCGCGGCGATGGCCGTGACCGACGGCAGCACGCTGGGCGCCATGCTGATCGTGCTGCCGGTGATGACGCTGGTCGGTACCCACCGCCGGCTGGGTGCCCAGGGCATCTACGGCGCGACCACCGCCCTGTTCGTCATCACCTACGGCGCCTACTCGCTGACCGAGGTCGGGCACCGGCTCATGGAGACGGCGATCGGGGCGGTCATCGGGATCGCCGTCAACGCGCTGGTCCTCCCGCCGGTGCACCTGCGCAACGTGCACGACCAGCTGCGGCGGCTGCCCCGTGAGAGCGCCGAACTGCTGCGGGTCCTGGCCGAGGGCCTGCGCGGCGAGGAGTGGAGCGCCACGGACGCGGCGGGCTGGCACGACCGCGCGCGCCGCCTCGGCCAGGTGCTGCGGGCGCTGGCCGGTGCCCGTGAGTGGACCGCCGAGAGCTCCCGTTTCAACCCCGGCTTCCGGCTGCGCCGTACCGGGCCGCCCCCGCCGCCGCCCGAGAAGGCCGACGCCGTGTGGGAACGCGCCGTCGCCCACCTGACGGCCATCACCCGCACGCTGGCCGGCACGGCAGGTGAGCAGGCCCGCCTGACCGCGCCCGGCGCCGCGTTCCTGCGGCGCTACGCCGACCTGGCGGACGAGGCCGCGACGCTGTGCCGGGCCGAGGAGGAACTGCTCGCGGACAGCGACCGGGCGGCGGCGGGGGAGCGCTACCGCCGGGCCCGCGAGCGGGCACAGGAGCTGTACGACGGGCTCGCGGACGACTTCCGCGAGCAGCGCGACCCGCCGGCGGCCGCGGCGAGCGGTGAGCTGCTCGTGGAGATGAAGCAGCTGCTGTACGAGCTGACCCACTTCGCGGAACCGGGCGCGCCGGAGCGGACACGGAAGCCGGACGGCCGGGGGCCGCGGGGGCACGGGAAGCCGGGGCGGGAGACGAGGCCGGGGCGGGGGGCGAAGCCGAGTCGGCAGGCCACCGCGTTTCCCCGGGGCCGCCGGGGGCACTCGTGAGCCACACGGCACACCGTCCCGCACGGGTTCACTCGGGTCCACACGGGTTCACACAGCTTCGTGCGGATCCATACGGGTCCGTACGGGTTCGTACGGGCGAAGGGAAGGACTGCGACGTGAAACGCCCCCCGGCCCGCGGAGAGCTGTCAGCGGCGGTCGTCTCCGCGCTGGACCAGCCGCCCGGCACCGCGCACCTGCCGGACAGCCGTACGGCGGCGGCGTCGGACCCGTACGGCGACGACCTGCAACTGGCCCTGGCCCTCTGCTACGAGCTGCACTACCGCGGCTTCGACGCCGTACCCGACACCTGGGAGTGGGATCCGGAGCTGCTGCGCTTCCGGGCCGCCCTGGAGCACGCCTTCCTCGGCGCGCTGCGCGCCGACGTCCCCGAGCCGGGCGACGTGGACACGCTGCTCGACGGCCTGCTGGTGGAGCCGGTGGACGGGGACGGCGTCTCGCACTTCCTGCGGGACAAGGGCGAACACTGGCAGCTGCGCGAGTACGCGGCCCAGCGCTCCCTCTACCACCTCAAGGAGGCCGACCCCCACCTGTGGGTGGTGCCGCGCCTGTGGGGCCAGGCCAAGGCCGGGATGATGGCGGTGGAGTTCGACGAGTTCGGGGCCGGCCGCGCCGAGCGGGTGCACGCGCGGCTCTTCGCCGACCTGATGGACGACCTCGGACTGGACAGCTCGTACGGCCGCTACCTGGGCGCCTGCTCGCGGCAGATGCTCGCCGTCAACAACCTGATGTCCCTGTTCGGGCTGCACCGGCTGCACCGGGGCGCCCTGGTCGGCCACTTCGCCTGGGTCGAGGTCACCTCGTCCCCCGGCTCACGCCGCCTGGCGCAGGCCATGGAGCGGCTGGAGGCCGGACGGGCGGCCGTGCACTTCTACGCCGAACACGTCGAGGCGGACGCCGTGCACGAACAACTGGTGCGCCACCAGGTCGTCAAGGGGCTGCTCCGGGAGGAGCCGGCGCTCGCCCCGGACGTCGCGTTCGGCATCGCCGCCACCGACCTGCTGGAGGACCGGCTGGGCGAGCACCTGCTCAGCGCCTGGCGGGCGGGCGCGTCCTCACTGTTCGCCCCCCTGTGACGCTCGCTGCCGCGCGTCGGCGCCCCCGGCCGTACGCGCGGCCGGGGGCCGCTTGCGGCCGCGGTGGCTGGTGTCGCACCACGGGAAGGTCCGGCTGCGGCGGCACATGCACAGCGCTACGAACGGCCGGTCGGAACGGGCCGTCGTCCCGTCGTCCAGCTCCACCTCGACCGGGCCCTCGATGAGCACCGGGCCCTTGGGGTCCTGCACGACCCGGCGCGCCTCCTTGGGCGCGCTCCCCCCGGGCTTCGGTATGTACCCCTCGCACTCCGGTACGGACTCCGCGCGCTCCGACGCGCCCTCCTGCTCACGCTCCTGCTCACGCGGTTCGCCGTGCACGGACCACCACCAGCTCTTCCTTGTCCTGCCCAGGGGCGATCAGCCCCTGGGCCTCCAGCCACGGGGCACGCTGCCGCATCACGGGCCCGAAGGGAATGAACCTCCGGTCGGTGACCGACGTTTCCAGCCCGGCGTCCGTCAGCAGCTGCACCGTCCGCTCCGGGCCGCAGAGCTGTGAGTGGACGAGCAGCAGCACGCCGTCCGGGGCCAGCAGCCCGGGCACCTGCGCGCACAGCCGGTCCAGTACGGCCCGGCCGTCCGGTCCGGCGTCCCAGGCACGCGCCCGGCCGCCGCGCGGCAGTACGGGGGCCGGGCAGGGTACGTACGGCGGATTCGCCATGATCAGGTCGAAGCGGCGCCCGGCCACGGGGCGCAGCAGGTCGCCCCGGTGCGCGCGCACCCGGCTGCCGTGCCCGGCGAACCAGGCGTTCAGCCGGGTGGTGAGCACGGCGGCGAACGCGGCGTCCGTGGCGGTGACCCGCCCGGCGCCGTGCCGGGCCGCGGCGACCGCCAGGGCACCGCTGCCCGCGCCTACGTCCAGCACCTCGGCGCCGGGCCGCAGCGTCTCGCGCCGGAGCGCCGCGGCCAGCATTCCGGTGTCTTCCTGAGGGGCGTACACGCCGGGAGGTTTGATGAAGAACACGCGCCACGGGTACCCCGGAAACATCGTTCATCCCACGACAGACGAAACAAGCTGCCCGGCGCGGCGCGTGCCCGCCCCGCGAACGCCCGCCCCCGGGCAGGGCCGCGCCCGCGACACGCCGAGGTCAGGGGAGAGGCGCCGGCGTCACGCCGCGGTGAGGGTGGTCACCAGGACGTCGCGGTACGCGGGCCGCGAGAGGTCCATCGGCCGGATCGGGGAGACGCAGTGCAGCGATTCCCGGTCGTCCGACAGCAGCAGGCTGCCCGGCCGGTGCAGGGTGGTGCACAGCAGTTCCCGCCCGTCGTGCGTGTAGACGCAGCTCTGGCCCCCGGTGGCGTTGTCGCGGCAGACGAGCAGGGAGGACACCAGCGTCACGCCGTCCTTGTGCCGGCCCTCCGGGGTGGGGTCGCCCGCGTCGTCGGCCGTCGCGACGACCCGGAACGGATGCACCTTGACGAGCCACCGCCCGGCGTCGTCCAGGGCGGCCGCCGCCTGCGCCAGCAGGCCGAACAGCGGCCGCAGCAGCGGATCGGAGACGAACGCGTCGGTCAGCGGCTCGAAGTGCCGGTCCACCGTCTCGTACAGCGGGTTGGTGTCCTTCGGCTGCACGAACGGCGTGTGGGGCAGCTGGACGAGCTCCCCGGTGGCCGGGGTGAGGGAGAACTGGCCGTACCGGCGCAGCCTGCGGGTGCCCTGCTCGGCCGCGTACCGGTCCTCACCCAGCTCGTCCCAGTGCGCGGCGAAGCGCGCCCACGCCGTGTCGTCCGCGCCCAGCTGCGCCCGGACCGAGGCCGGGGACATCAGGCAGACGGCCGAGTGGGTCAGGCATGAGCGGGCGGCCTCGACCGGGGATCCGGCCCCGGCCGCGCCGCCGGTGCCGGCCGGTGCCGAGCGGTCGTCGATGTGCTCCACGTCGGTTGTCCGCCTTCCTGCCGGGCGTGCGCCGCAGCGCCTGCGTGCTCCCATCGTGTGGCGGCCCACCGCTGATCGCATCTTGCGCGCACCCGGCCCGTGGCCCGCGGCGGCCACGGTGGATCATGGACCCGGCCCTGCCCGCTCAACGGCCCTTTCATGCCGGATGACTCAATGTCGCCGTATGTCGTCACCTTTCTTTGACACCTCTTTTCGCGGGTTCCTACGGTGATCGCACCGCCCCCCGCCCGGAGAAGAGGAACTCATGCGCGTCCTGTGCACCGCGACCGGCTCACCGTCGCACGGCAGAGCTCTGCTGCCCCTGGCCCGCGCGCTGGCCGGGGCCGGCCACGAGGTCACGGTGGCCACGACGCCCGAGGTGGCGCCCGTCTTCGCCGCCGACGCCGTCACGGTGGAGACCTGCCTGCCGCGGATCGACTTCGGGTCCGGCTGGCAGCAGGACGTCGAGGAGGTGTCCGGTGCGCCGGACGCGGACGGTACGGAGGAGCTCTCCGCCGAGGAACGGCACCTGCGGGTGCTGATCGGCCGGCTCACCGGCGACATGGCCGTCCAGACCTACGACGTGCTGGCCGCGCTGGCCCGCACCGTGCGGCCGGACGTCATCATCCGGGACGGCATGGACATCGGCGCGTGCCTGCTCGCCGAGCGGCTCGGCATCCCCCAGCTGCCCATCCCCGCCGGTACGGTCAACGTGCTCGACCCGGCGCTGCTGCTGCCGGGGGTCAACCGGCTGCGCGAGCAACTGGAGCTGCCCGTACAGGAGTCGCCCGCGTCGCTCTACCCGTACGGCCGCTTCGACTACCTGCCCCCCGAGTTCTCCTTCGCCCGGTTCCCGGCGACGGTCCTGGCCTACCGGCAGTCCACCGTCGTGGACCGCACCGCCGGACTGCCCGACTGGGTGGCCCGGCTGCCCACCGACCGGCCGCTGGTGTTCGCCGCGGTGGGCACCGCGCTGCCGATGTTCCGCGACCTGCTGCCCGAGGGCACCCCGCTGCCGGTGGGCATGACCGACCCGGCGGAGCAGTTGGGCATCATCATCGCGGGCCTGTCCCGGCTGGACTGCACGGCCGTGGTGGCGACCGGCGGCATCGAGCCGGCCGGCGCGCAGCCCGCCCCGCACGTCCACCTCACGGACCGCCTCGCGCAGCCGCTGCTGCTGGAGTGCGCCGACCTGTTCGTCACCCACGGCGGCTACAACAGCGTCCGCGAAGCGCTGCGCACGGGTACGCCCATGGCCGTACTGCCGAACTTCGGCGACCAGCTGTCCAACGCGCAGCGGGTGCAGGAGCTGGGCCTCGGGCGGCATCTGACCGACACCGCGCCGGAGGCCGTGGCCGCCGTGTGCCGGGAGGTCCTGGACGACCGCGAGGTCGCCGCCCGGCTGCGGCAGGCACAGCTCGCCAGCCTCGCGCTGCCGGACGTCGGGCAGGTCGTGGACGATCTGGAGAAGCTCATCGCCTGAGGCGACGGGGCGACGGGGCGGCAAAGTGGCGAAGCGCCGTGGCGCCTGGGGCGCTTGAGCTGCGCCCCGCGCCCCGTACGCCACGCCCCGCGCCCCGTACGCCGCCCCCGCCCCGTCAGGACCGTACGGACCCCGCCGCCACGCGGGCCGTCGGTACGACCACCGGAGAGCCGTCGGACGGCGCGGCGAGGATCTCCGCTTCCACCCCGTACAGCTCCTTCACCAGCGCCGCGTCGATGATGTCGCGCGGCGGGCCGGAGGCGACCACGCGGCCCGCCCGCATCGCGACGACCGTGTCGGCGTACCGGGCCGCCGCGGCGAGGTCGTGGACGACCATGACGATGGTCCGCCCGGCCGCCGCGACCTCACGGACCAGGTCCAGCACCTCCACGGCGTGGCCGATGTCGAGGGCGCTGGTCGGCTCGTCGAGCAGGACGACGGGGGTCTCCTGGGCGAGCGCCATGGCCAGCCAGCAGCGCTGGCGCTGGCCGCCGGAGAGCTGGTCGAGGCGGCGGTCGGCCAGGCCGGTGGTGCCGGTCGCCTCCAGGGCGCGGGTGACGGCCTGTTCGTCCTCGCGGGACCACTGGCGGAACAGGCCCTGGTGCGGGTGGCGTCCGTACCGTACGAGGCCCGCCACGGTGACCGCCTCGGGCGCCTGCGGGGACTGGGGGAGCAGGGCGATGCGGTGCGCCGCCTCCCGCTGCTTGAGCCGCCACACGTCGGCGTCGCCCGCGAACACCCGCCCGGAGGCGGGCTCGTGCAGGCGGGCCAGGCAGCGCAGCAGGGTGGACTTGCCGCAGCCGTTGGGCCCGACCACCGCCACCACCTGACCCGACTCCACCGTCAGATCGACCTGGTCGACGACCGGGTGCCCGGCGTATCCGGCGGTGAGCTGCTCGACGCGGAGTTCCACTGATGCCGGCCTTTCCCCAGGGCCAGAGGTCACACCTCTTGCCTATTTGTCATAAGGTAAGGCTAACCTTAACGCTAATGGGCGGAACTGTGGCTGCTCCGGCAGCCGTACGCACGCCTCGTCACGTCGTGTCCCATTGAACCCGGAGTTCTTGATGACCGTGTCCCGCCGCTCTCTTCTCACCGCCCGACGCCGCACGGCGACGGCCGTCGCCGCCCTCGGTGCCGCGGCGCTGCTGCTGACCGGCTGCGGCTCGGACGCCGGCGCGGACGGCAAGGACAAGGGCGGCAAGGACGCGGCGGCGTCCGGCGGCACCCGTACGGTCAAGGACGCCACCGGCAAGGTCGTCGAGGTGCCCGCGCACCCCCAGCGCATCGTCACGCTGACCCAGGAGGACCTGGACGCGGTCCTCGCGCTCGACCTCAAGCCGGTGGGCATCACCAACGGGCAGGGCCTGGACGAGCCGCCGGCCTACCTCAAGGACAAGGTCAAGGGCATCGACATCGTCGGCGGCCTGCTCAAGCCCGTCATGGACAAGGTGGTCGCGGCCAAGCCCGACCTGATCCTGGCCGGCGACATGCAGGACGAGCAGGTCCTCAAGCAGCTGCGCGAGATCACCCCCGCCACCCTGGTGACCATGGCGCCCACCGACGACTGGAAGGTCTCCTTCCGCGGCATCGGCAACGCCGTCAACAAGCTGAACGACGCCAACAAGGTCATCGCCGACCACGAGGCCGCCGCCAAGAAGGCGGGCGAGAAGCTGGGCGCGAACAAGGGCGCCGCCGTCTCCATCGTGCGCTGGAACCCGGACGGGCCGAGCTGGATGGAGAAGAAGCAGTTCGCCAGCGGTGTCGCCCTGGAGATGGGCCTGAAGCGGCCCGACAACCAGAACAAGGACGGCAACGCGCACGCCCCGTCGCTCAGCCTGGAGAAGATCGACGAGATCGACGGCGACTGGCTGTTCCTGTCCACCCTGACCTCCGACGGCGAGAAGGCCCTCAAGGACGTCCAGACCAAGCCCGCCTACAAGGAGCTGGGCGCGGTGAAGAAGGGCCACGTGGTGACCGTCAACGGCTCCGTCTGGTCCACCCGCGGCGGCCCGCTGGCCGGCGACGTCGTCATGAACGACATCAGCAAGGCGCTGACCAAGTCCTGACCTGGACGGCCGCACGGGCAGCCGGTACGGCGGCCCGCACGGCCGGACCCGCGCCGGCGGCGCTCCCGGGACACCCGGGGCGCCGCCGGCGCGTGCGTCACCCCTGGAGCGCGCCGCCGTTCCTGGCGTACGCGAAGTCCGCCGCCGTCCAGGCCAGCCCCACCGCACCGTCCAGCAGTGCCTGCATGGCGCGCGGTGCCACCGCCGCCTCCGCGAACTCCGCCTCGTGCGGCCCGCAGACGCCCCCGCTGATGTCCAGCACGGGGTGGATGGCGGGCACCACATGGGACACGTTGCCCATGTCCGTACAGGCGAAGGGACCGCGCTCGACCGGCTCCGGCCGGCCGAGCGCCCGCGCGTTCGCCCCCCACAGGGCGATCAGTTCGGGGTCGCCGCGGAAGTCCAGGTAGTCGGGCTCCGGGCGCTCCAACGTCACCTCGCAGCCGGTGGCCAGCGCACCGGCCCGGAAGCACGCCTCGACGCGCTCCCGCAGCTCGCGCAGGTCCTCGGCGGCCTCGGCGCGGATCTCGTACTCGGCCGTCGCGCGGTCGGGGATCGCGTTGGGCGCGGCGCCCGCCGACGTCGTGATGCCGTGCACCCGCCACTGCGGCGGCAGTTGCTGGCGCAGCAGGCCCAGGGCGACCTGGGCCACGGTCAGCGCGTCGGCCGCGTTGCGGCCCTCGTGCGGGTTGAGGCTGGGGTGGGCGGTGCGGCCGGTGTACGTGACGGACAGCGTGCCGAGCGCGAAGGACCGGAAGTCGGACAGCTCGAACGGACACGGGTGCACCATCATCGCCGCGTCCACCCCGTCGAACGCGCCGGCCTCCAGCAGCAGCGCCTTGCCCGCGCCGCGCTCCTCGGCCGGCGTGCCCACGACCCGCACCGTCAGGCCCAGTTCCGCCGCGTACGGGGCCAGGCCCAGCGCCGCGCCGACACCGGCCGCGGCGATCAGGTTGTGGCCGCAGGCGTGGCCGAGGTCCGGCAGGGCGTCGTACTCGCAGGCGATGGCCACCGTGACCGGGCCGGTCCCGGTGGTGGCCGTGAACGCGGTCGCCAGGCCGTGGGCGGGCGCGGTCACCTCGAAGCCGTGCTCACGCAGCAGGCCGGCGCACCAGGAGGCGGCCTTGGTCTCGGTAAAGGCCGTCTCCGGGTGGCCGTGGATCCGGCGGCTGAGGTCGGTCAGGACGGTGTTCTTGCCGTTGATGTGCTGCCGTACGGCGTCCTTGACGGCGGCGAGCGCGGCGGGGCCGGGGGCGGGAGCGGGGGCGGACGTCATCGTCTCCTCTTCGGGCTCGGTGACCGGTGCCGATGACGGTCGGCGGCACCGCGAAAGAGTAAAAATAACTTAGGCTTCCCTAAGTTTGTGCGCGGGCTGCCGGCCGGTCCGCGAAGGTCACATTCCTCCCTGGGAGTTGTCACACACATGCATCAGCGTCCGGTCGACCAGGCAGTCCCCGCGGCCCTGTCGCGCCCCAGCGCTCCCGCGCCGGGAACCCCGCCGCCCGCCGGGCCCGACGGATTCCCGCTGCTCACCGCGCAGGCCGGCATCCATTACGCGGGTCACATCCACCCCAAGAGCCCGGCACTCAACACGGCGGACGTGGTCGAGATCCAGGGGGCCCTGGACGAGACGCTGTTCGAGCGCGCCCTGCTGCGCACTGTCACCGAGGCCGAGACGCTCCGCGTGTGTGTGACCGAGACGGACGGTGTCCCGCAGCAGCACGTCGTACCGCCGGACCCGGAACGCCTGCTGCACCGCATGGACCTGCGCGGCACCGGCCGGCCCGCCGAAGAGGCCGCCCGCGACTGGATGCACGCCGACCTCACCCGGGCCGCCGACCTCGGCGAGGCCGGCCGGCTCACCACCCAGGCCCTCTTCCGCGTCGCCGACGACCGGTACTGGTGGTACCAGCGGGTGCACCACATCGCGGTCGACGCGTACGCCCTGCAACTCGTCGGCAAGCGGGTCGCCGAGCTCTACACCGCCCTCGCCACCGGGCAGGAGCCCGCGGCCACCCGCTTCGCGCCGCTGCGGGACCTCGTCGAGGAGGAGACGCGGTACCTGGAGAGCGAGCAGTACCCGGCCGACCGGGAGTTCTGGACCGAACGGATGGCGGGCCGTCCCGAGCCGGTGACCCTGGCGAGCGGCACGGTCGGCACCCGCGCGGCACGTACCCCCGGAACCCCGGTCACCGCCGCCTCGCTCGCCGACGCCATCGCCGCCGGCGACGTGCTCCGCACCCGTACCGACCTGCCCGCCGCCACGCTCGACCGGCTCACCCGCGCCGCCGAAGCGGTCAAGGCGACCTGGGCGGAACTGGTCATCGCCGCGACCGCCGGCCACCTGCACCGCCTCACCGGCACCGACGACGTGGTGCTCGGCCTGCCGCTGACCAACCGCCGCGGCCCCGCCGCCCTGCGCACCCCGGCCATGACCGTCAACGTCCTGCCCCTGCGCATCGCCGTACGCCCGCAGGACACCGGCGCCGGGCTGCTGCGCCGTATCGTCCTCGAAATGCGCGCGGTACGCCGCCACCAGCGCTACCCGCAGGCCGACATCCGCCGCGACCTCGCGCTCTCCTCCGCCGCCGTCCCGCTGACCGGGCCCATGGTCAACATCAAGCCGTTCGACGACGCCCTGGACTTCGCGGGCCTGCCCGGCACGGTCCACAACCTCGCCGCCGGCCCCGTCGAGGACCTCGCCGTCACCGCCGTGCCCGACGCGGACGGCGGGCTGCGCATCAGCCTGGACGCGCACGCCGGACGGTACGCCGAGGACGAACTCGACCGGCACCGCGCCTCCTTCCTGCGCTACCTCGACGGGCTCGCCGACCTCCTGCTGACCGACCCGCGGCGCCCCGTCGGCACCATCGACCTGCTGGACGCCGACGCCGTACGCCGCGCCACCACCGGCCGCCACGAGCCGCCCGCCGGCCGCACCCTGCCCGCGTACTTCGCCGACCAGGCCGCCCGCACCCCGCAGGCCGTGGCCGTCCGCACCGGCGAGGCCACACTCACCTTCGCCGCGCTGGACACCGCCGCCAACCGGCTGGCCCACCTGCTGGCCGCCCGGGGCGCCGGCCCGGAACGCCCCGTCGCGCTCGCGCTGCCGCGCGGCACCGACATGATGGTGGCACTGCTGGCGGTCCTGAAGGCAGGCGCCGTCTGCCAGCCCCTGGATCTCGGACACCCGGCCGCCAGGACCCTGGCCGTCCTCGAAGACGCCCGGCCCGTCTGCGTCGTCGGCACGGCCGCCACGCTGGCCGGACTCCCGGAACACGGCCTGCCCGCCGTCGCGCTGGACGACCCCGCCACCGCCGGCGCGCTCGCCGCGCAGCCCGGCAGCGCGCCCGCCGCGCCGCCCGCGCCCGGCCACGCCGCCTACGTCATCCACACCTCCGGGTCCACCGGGCGCCCCAAAGGCGTCGTCGTCACCCACGCCTCACTCGCGAACCTGTACGCCGGGCACGGCAGCGACCACGTCGCCCCCGCCGTCGCCCGCACCGGCCGGGAACGGCTGCGCGTCGCGCACAGCGCGTCGTTCGCCTTCGACGCGTCCTGGGATCCGGTGCTGTGGATGGTCCACGGGCACGAACTGCACCTCCTGGACGACGCCTCGTACCGCGACCCCGCCGCCCTCGCCCGCTACGTGGACGAACACCGCATCGACTACCTCGACGTCACCCCGTCCTACGCCGAAGCACTGCTGGCCGAAGGGCTGCTGGACCACGGGCGGCACCGCCCGGCCGTGCTCGTCGTCGGCGGCGAGGCCGTACCCGTACCGCTGTGGGAACGGCTGACCACGAGCGAAGGGCTGCACGCGGTCAACCTCTACGGGCCGACGGAGACGACCGTCGACGCGTACTACTGGACCGCGCCGGCGGCGGACGGCGGCGCGGCCGGCACCGCGGCCCCCCAGGGGCGGCCGGTGCGCGGCTCCCGGGTCTACGTCCTCGACTCCTGCCTGCGGCCCGTACCGGACGGGGCGACCGGCGAACTGTACGTGGCGGGCGCCTGCCTGGCCCGCGGCTACCTCGGACGGCCCGACCTGAGCGCCGAACGCTTCGTCGCCGACCCGTACGGCACGCTGCACGGCGCGCCCGGCAGCCGGATGTACCGCACCGGGGACCTCGTACGGCGCCGGGTGGACGGCACGGTCGAGTTCCTGGGCCGCGGCGACGACCAGGTCAAGATCCGCGGCTTCCGCATCGAACTCGGCGAGATCCAGGCCACCCTGGCACAGCACCCCGCCGTCGCCCAGGCCGCGGTGATCGCCCGCGACACCCCGCACGGCAAGCGGCTGCAGGCGTACGCGGTCCTGCGGACGGTGGACGGGGACACCGGCCCCGCCGCCCTGCGCGCGCACCTCGCCGCGGCGCTGCCCGCGCACATGGTCCCCGCCACGGTGACGCTGCTCGCCGAACTGCCGCGCACCGCCAACGACAAGCTGGACCACCGCGCCCTGCCGGACCCCGAGCCGGGCGCCCCCGGCACCGGCGACAGCAGCGCCGACGGCACGGCCGCGGGGACGGGCCCCGCCGTCACCGACAGCCCGCACACCGACATCGTCCGCGGTCTCCTGGCCGACCTCCTCTCCCTGGACACCAGCCCCCCGGCCGACGCCGGGTTCTTCGACCTGGGCGGTCACTCGCTGCTGGCCGCCCGGCTGGCCGCGCGGCTGCGGGAGATCTTCCAGGCGCCCGTGAGCACCGCGGACGTCTTCCGCAGCCCCACCCCGGCCGCGCTCGCCGCGCTCGTCCACTCCGCCGCACCGGCGGGCGGCGACGGCGAACCGTCCGCGGCCCCCGTACCCGCCGTACCCCGCACCGGACACCTCCCCCTGTCGCCCGCCCAGCAGCGGCTCTGGTTCCTCCACCGGCTCGAAGGCCCCAGCCCCACCTACAACATCCCGCTCGTGCTGCGCATCGACGGACCGGTCGACCGTGACGCGCTCCAGCTCGCCCTGTGCGACCTGACCGCCCGCCACGAGACCCTGCGAACGGTATATCCGACCACTGACAACGGCGGGGAAGAGCAGCCCTGCCAGCGGATCCTGCCCGCCGACGACCCGCTGGCCCGGCCGGAGGTCCACCTCGCCGGGCCCGGCGGCGACGGCCTCACCGAGGCCGTACGCCACTGCTTCGACCTGGCCACCGAGCCCCCGCTGCGCGCCACCCTGTTCAGCGACGGCCCGGACCGCCACACGCTGCTCCTGCTGCTGCACCACATAGCCGGTGACGGCGCCTCCACGACACCCCTGGCCCGCGACCTCGCCACGGCCTACACCGCCCGGCACGCGGGCCGGGAACCGGAGTTCGCGCCGCTGCCCTTCCAGTACGCCGACCACGCCGCCCGGCAGCAGCAGCTCCTCGGCACGCCCGCCGAGCCCACCCCGCTCGCCGCCGCCCAGCTCGCGCACTGGAAACAGGCCCTCGCCGGCCTGCCCGACCAGCTCGAACTGCCCACCGACCGGCCCCGCCCGGCCGTCGCCTCGCACGCCGGCGACACCGTGCCGTTCGCCCTCGACGGCGCGGCCCATGCCGCCCTCCAGCGCCTCGCCCGGTCCACCGGCACCAGCGTCTTCATGACCGTGCAGGCCGGCCTCGCCGCCCTCCTGACCCGGCACGGCTGCGGCACCGACATCCCCCTCGGCACGCCCGTCGCAGGGCGCGCCGACGACGCCACCGCCGCCCTCGTCGGCTTCTTCACCAACACCGTCGTGCTGCGCACCGACACCTCCGGCGACCCCGCCTTCCGCACCCTCCTGGAACGCGTACGGGCCACCACCCTCGCCGCGTACGAGCACGACGCGCTGCCCTTCGACCACCTCGTCGAGGAGCTGAACCCGCGGCGCTCGCTCGCCCGGCACCCCCTGTTCCAGACGATGCTGGCCTGGCAGTCCGTGCCGGACGCCGCGTTCGCGCTGGGCCCGCGGGCCACCGCCCGGCTGACCGCGGTGCCCTCCGGCACGGCCAAGTTCGACCTCACCCTGAACGCGGGCGAGCAGCCCGGCGGCGGCATCGGCGGCTTCTTCGAGTTCCGTACCGACCTCTTCGACCGCGCCACCGTGCAGGCCCTCGCCGACCGGCTGGCCCGGCTGCTGACCGCGGCCGCCGACGCCCCGGACACCCCGCTCGGCCTGCTGCCGCTGCTCGGCCACGAGGAGCGGCACCGCGCCCTCGTCGAGTGGAACACGCCCGCCCAGCCCCTCGCCGTACGCCCCGCGGCCACCCTCCCCGAGGTCTACGAGGCCGCCGCCCGGAGCCACCCCGGCCGTACCGCGGTCAGCTGCGACGGGCAGGCGCTCAGCTACGCCGAACTCTCCGCACGCGCCCGCCGCCTGGCGCGGCTGCTGGCCGCCCGTGGCATCGGCCCCGGTTCCATCGTCGCGCTCGCGCTGCCGCGCTCCGTCGACCTGGTCACCGGCCTGCTCGCGGTCTCCCTCGCCGGCGCCGCCTACCTGCCGCTCGACCCGGACTACCCGGCGGACCGCCTCGCCTACATGCTCGGCGACGCCGCACCGGCCGCGCTGATCACCGACAGCGCGACCGCGCCCCGGCTCCCGGCCCACACCCTGCCGCTGATCACCGTGGACGGCGGCGCGGCCGACGCGTACGACGCGGCACCGCTCACCCAGGCCGACCGCACCCGGCCGCTGCGCCCCGACGACGCCGCGTACGTCATCTACACCTCCGGCTCCACCGGCCGCCCCAAGGGCGTCGTCGTCACCCACCACAACGTCACCCGCCTGTTCACCGCCACCGACCACTGGTTCGGCTTCGGCCCCGAAGACGTCTGGACGCTGTTCCACTCCTACGCCTTCGACTTCTCCGTCTGGGAGCTGTGGGGCGCGCTCCTGTACGGCGGCAAGGTCGTCGTCGTACCCCACCTGACCAGCCGCGACCCGCAGGCCTTCCGGCAGCTGCTGGCCTCCGAGCGGGTCACCGTCCTCAACCAGACCCCGTCGGCCTTCTACCAGCTCGCCGCCGCCGACCGGGAGAGCGACGGGCCGGCACTGGCCCTGCGCTACGTCGTGTTCGGCGGTGAGGCCCTGGAGCTGGGGCGGCTCGACGACTGGTACGAGCGGCACGCCGACGACGCGCCGGTCCTGGTCAACATGTACGGCATCACCGAGACCACCGTGCACGTCTCGTACTTCCCGCTCGACCGCGCCACCGCCGCCGGCGCCACCTCCAGCACCATCGGCGTGAACATCCCCGACCTGCGCGTCTACGTCCTGGACGACCGGCTCCAGCCCGTACCGCCGGGCGTCACCGGCGAGATGTACGTCGCGGGCGAGGGCCTGGCCCGCGGCTACCTGGGGCGTGCGGACCTGACCGCCACCCGCTTCGTCGCCGATCCGTACGCCCACCTCTTCGGCGAGGAGGGCAGCCGGATGTACCGCTCCGGCGACCTCGCCCGGCGCCGTGCGGACGGCGCCCTGGAGTACTTCGGCCGCGCCGACCAGCAGGTGAAACTGCGCGGCTTCCGCATCGAGCTGGGCGAGATCGAGGCGGTGCTCGCCGCGCACCCCGCCGTCGCCGACACGGCCGTCGTCGTACGGGAGGACACCCCGGGCGACAAGCGGCTCGTCGGTTACGCCGTCCCCGCCGCGGGACAGGCGCCCGACCCCGCCGCCCTGCGTGACCACACCGCCGCCGAACTACCTCCCCACATGGTCCCGTCCGCCGTCGTCCTGCTCGACCGGCTGCCGCTGACGAACAACGGCAAGCTGGACCGCAAGGCGCTGCCCGCCCCCGACCGCCCGGCCGCCACCGGCCGCGCGCCCCGCACCCCCCGCGAGGAACTGCTCTGCTCGGTCTTCGCCGAGGTGCTGGGCCTGGAGCGGGTCGGCGTCGAGGACAACTTCTTCGACCTCGGCGGGCACTCGCTGCTCGCGGTGCGGCTGGCCGGCCGCGTCAAGGCCGTACTCGGCACCGAGGTGTCGATCGGTACGGTCTTCCAGTCGCCGACCGTCGCGGCACTCGACGCCGCCCTGGACGCCGTACGCCACGACGACCCGCTCGACGTGCTGCTGCCGCTGCGCCCCGCCGCCGAAGGCGCGGAGAGCGGCCGCGCCCCCGTCCACTGCGTCCACCCCGCGGGCGGTCTGAGCTGGTGCTATGCCGGCATCATCCGCCACCTGCCCGCCGACGTGCCGATCTACGGCCTCCAGGCGCAGGGCGTCGGCGCCGCCACCGCGGGCCGGCCGCTGCCCGCCACCCTGGAGGAACTGGCCGCCCACTACGCCGCGCGCGTCCGCGAGGTGCAGCCCGAAGGCCCGTACCGGCTGCTCGGCTGGTCCACCGGCGGCATCATCGCGCACGCCATGGCCACCCACCTCCAGGACGAGGGGCACGAGGTCGAACTCCTCGCCATCCTCGACGCCTACCCGGCCGAGGGCTTCCGCGACCTGCCCGTACCGGACGAGGCCGAAGCGCTCGAATCGCTGCTCACCATGGGCGGTTACGGGCCGGACAGTCTGGAGGGCAAGCCGCTGACCACCGCCAACGTGGTGGAGGTCCTCCAGCGCGAGGGCAGCCCGCTGTCCACCCTGTCCACCGACACCATCAAGGCGCTCGGCGCCATCTACCTCAACACCAACGACCTCGTACGCGCCTACGACCACCGCGTCTTCCGGGGCGACGTGCTCTTCTTCCGGGCCGTCGTGGACACCATCGACGACACCCTCACCCCCGACACCTGGTCCCCCTACGTCACCGGCCGCATCGACAACACCAACATCGAGTGCTCCCACAAGGACATGACCCTGCCCGAGCCCATCGCGCACATCGCGCGCGTGGTGGCCGACCGCCTCACCGAACTGGAGGGGTGACCCGGTGACCACCACCGAACCGACCACCCGGCACCGGCTGAACCCGAGGACCGCCGTCGTCCTCGTCTACACGGCCGCCATGTGCATGAACGGCCTGGACTCCACCATCGTCAACCCGGCCCTGTTCACCATCGCGGGCGACTTCGGGCAGCCCGTCTCCGCCGCCAACACCGTCGAGACGGCCTTCCTCGTCGCCCTCGCACTGGCCCTGCCGGCCGCCGGCTGGCTCGGCGACCGCTACGGCACCAAACGCGTCTTCCTCGGCGCGCTCGCCGTCTTCACCGCCGCCTCGGCCGCCTGCGGCCTGGCGCCCGGCCTGCCCGCGCTGGTCGTGGCGCGGGCCGTGCAGGGCCTGGCGGGCGGGCTGCTCACCCCCGTCGGCATGACGCTGCTGTTCCGCGCGTTCCCGCCGCACGAACGCGCCAAGCTGGGCAAGGTCCTGATCGTGCCGACGGCCCTGATGCCCGCGCTGGGCCCGCCGCTGGGCGGCTTCCTGACCCAGCACCTGTCCTGGCACTGGCTGTTCTTCGTGAACGTGCCGATCGGCGTGGCCGCCGTCCTGCTCGGTGTCCTCGGGCTGCGCGAGCACGTCGAGGGCGTACCGGGGCCGTTCGACCGGGCCGGGTTCTGGCTCGCCACCCCGGGCCTCGGACTGCTCACCTACGCCCTCGGGTTCGGCCCCTCGCACGGCTGGACGCAGCCCGCCGTCGCGGCCGCCGCCGTACTCGGCGTGGTGCTGGCGGTGGCCGCCGTGGTCCACCAGCTCCGTGCCCCGGAGCCGCTGCTGAAGCTGCGGCTGCTGGCGGACCGCGCGTACGGCACGGCGTCCGCGCTCGCCGTGCTCACCGCCGCCGGACTGATGGGCGTCCTGTTCGTCTTCCCGCTGCTCTACCAGGCGGCCCTGGGCGCCTCCGCCCTCGACGCGGGCCTGAGCGTCTTCCCCGAAGCGGTCGGCCTGATGCTCGCCTCCCAGCTCGTCGACCGGCTGCTGCCGCGCATCGGCCCGCGGCGGCTCGTGGTGCCCGCGCTGCTGCTCGCCGCGGTGGTCTTCGCGGCCCTCGCCGTACCGGGCGCCGCGGACAACGCCTGGCTGGTACGGGGCCTGATGTTCGCCATCGGCCTGGTGCTCGGCACGGCCGTGCTCACCGTCCAGCTCGCCGGCTTCGAGGACGTCGCGCCGCCCGACATGGGCCGCGCGATGGGCCTCTTCCAGATCGTGCGCACGCTGGGCGGCGCCCTGGGCATCGCCGTCTGCGCGGGCATCATCGGCGGGCACGGCACCGGGGCCACCGAACCGGGCCCGTACCGGGTCGCGGTGTGGGCCACGGCGGGACTCGTCGCGGTGGGCGCGCTGATCGCCCTGCGGCTGCCGAAGGACCCGCCGCAGCCGCCGCCGTTCGACGACGACCTCGACGAGGAAGCGGGGGAGGAAGCGGGGGAGGGGGCCGCCGGAGCCCCGGCGGCGGGCTGAGCAGCGCCCCGCCCGCTGCTGTCCGGGTCAGTCCCCGGACAGCAGCGCTCCCAGCCCCGTGGCCAGCCCGCCGCGCCAGCACGCGTAATCGTGGCCGCCGTTGAACTCCTCGTACGTCACGTCGTAACCGCGCGCCCGCAGCACGTTGCGCAGCCGGCGGTTCTCCGTGAGCAGCATCCACTCCTGGAGGCCGACCTCCAGCCGCAGCCGCACGGGGCGGCGTTCGGCGGTGGCGTACTGGCGGGTCAGCCACTCGGTGCCGCGCTCGTCGTCCGGCCACCAGAAGGACCCGGACTGCGAGAGCGCCAGCCCGAACCGGTCCGGCCGCCGGAAGGCCGCGTACGCCGCGGTCAGGCCGCCCGCGCTCTGCCCCGCGACGACCGTGCGCTCCGGGCGCGGATCGGTCCCGTACGCGGCGTCCGCCCACGGCAGCAGCGTGTCCGCCAGCCAGTCGACGAACTCCCCGTTGCAGCTCAGGTCCGTCATGCGCTGCCCCATGGTGTCCACGAGCAGCGCGACCGTGGGTGGTACGGAGGCGTCGGCGTGCAGGTTGTCGAACAAGTCGCCGGCGCCGAGGACCGGGCCCCACATCTCACCGTCCAGCAGGACCGCGACGGCGTACGGGCCGTCGTCGGCGCGGTGCCCGGGCGGCAGGTGCACCGTGACGTGCCTGCCGTCCACCTCCGTACGGACGGACGTACCGCGTGCCGCGTCCGGCCTGCGCCCGGTGCACGGCTGCGCCGGCGCGCCGGGCAGCTCCATGACGGAGGCGGGGTGGCGGCCGTCCCGTGACGGCAGGACGGGCGCGGTGTTCAGTGGGTCGGGAACGGCGCTGTCCAGGACCTTCAGCCACGCCTGCCGGTCCGTACGCAGGATCTCCTCGCGCGGCCCGGTGCCGGGGAGGAACTGGTACGAGGCGCGGTGGTCGGACCGCAGCCGGTGGCTGAGGGCCCAGGCCGCGGTCCCCTCGACACGGGTCATCAGGTGCGGCGTCAGGTCGCCCGCGTGCCGGTCCCGGTCGGTGACGGTGTGCAGGAGCGTCAGTACGTCCGTCGCCGGGGCCGCGGGGTCGTCCCGCCACACGAACGTGACCAGGACGTGGCCCGGCTCGCCGTCCGGGTCCGGCTCCACCAGCGGCGTCCCGGCCGCCGCGGCACGGCGCCAGAACTCCGCCTCGGCGCCGGGCCGCCCGGCCCGCACGTCCTCGGCGAGGCGGCGCAGCAGGGGACTACGGACAGCGGTCACTTTCTTGTCCCTCTCGTCGGGAGCGTCAGGAGAAGACACTGCGTCACACACGTGTCGCCGCCGAGCGGCCCAGCAGCACCCACAGCAGGAAGGGCCCGCCCAGTACGGTCGTCACGACCCCCACCGGCACCTCCGTGCCCGCGAAGACGATCCTGCCGATCGTGTCGGCCGCCACCACCAGCAGCGCCCCCGTCAGCATCGTGCCGACCAGCGGCACCCGCAGCGGCCCCGCCAGCCGTGACGCGATGACGGGGGAGGCCAGTGCCACGAAACCGACCGGCCCGCAGATGCCCACGGCCAGGCCCGCCAGGGCCACCGCCAGCAGCAGGCACACCGCGCGGGTACGGCCCGGAGCGGCACCCAGCGAGGAGGCGGTGGCGTCGTCGAAGCGCAGCACGCCCAGGTGCCGGGCGACGGCGAGGCTCAGCGGGACCAGGACGGCCAGGCCGACGAGGACGGGGACGGCGACGGCGTAGCTGCGCCCGTTCAGGCTGCCGGAGGTCCACACGTACAGCGAACTCGCCGAGTTGAGCGAGCGGCGGGACAGCGCCACCTGGGTCGCGGCGGAGGCCAGCGCGGACATCGCCAGACCGACGACGAGCACACGGTAGCCGCGCTGCCCGAGGCCTCCGGAGACGACCGTCACCACGACCGCCGCGGCCAGCGCGCCCAGCGGGCCCGCCCACCAGGCGCCGAAGGTGCCGGTCGCGCTGAGCGTGACGGACAGCAGGACGGCGGCGGTGGCGCCGTCGTTGACGCCGAGCAGTTCGGGGGTGGCGAGGCGGTTGCGGGCCAGCGTCTGGGTGAGGCAGCCGGCCAGCCCCAGCGCGGCGCCCGCCGCCAGCCCGGCCACGATCCGCCCCAGCCGGAACTTCTGCACCAGCAGGACGTCGAACCGGTCGCCCTGACCGAAGATCGCCTGGAAGGTGCGCACCACGCCCATCTCGCTCTGTCCGGCGTACGCGGAGAGCACCACGGCCAGCAGGAGCAGCGCGGCCAGCAGCAGCGCCGCCAGCGTGGCGCGCCGGCCGACGAGGAAGGAGAGCGGGCCGCGGCGCAGCACGAACGTGTCGGCGGGGCGCACCCGGCCAGGCTTCGGCGTGCGGCGCGGGAGGCGTCCCCGCAGCGCGTGCAGCACGCCGCGCGCCGCCTTGCCCGGTGCGCGCTCCTCGGTGGCCGGCTCGGTCATGCCCATCGCGGTGAGCTGCCGGGACCGGACGATGCCGATGAGCACGGGCGCGCCGATCAGCGCCACGATGACGGAGACGGGTGCCTCGAACGGGCGGGAGACCACCCGGGCCACCACGTCCGCGAGGATCAGCACGGCGGCGCCGATCAGCCCGGCCAGCAGCAGCCGGGCGGCGAGCCGCGTCCCGGCGACCGCCCGGGCCAGGAAGCCCGCCAGCAGCCCGAGGAAGGAGATCGGCCCGGCCAGCGCCACCGCGGCCGCGGTCAGCAGCGTCACGCCGACGGCGACCACGGTACGGATCACCGGCGGCCGGTGGCCCAGGCTGCGGGCCAGGTCGTCGCCGAGCGCCAGCGCGGACAGCGGCCGGGCGACCAGCAGCGCCACCACGAACCCGACGGCCAGTACGGGCGCGAGGCGCCCCAGTTCGCCGAAGCCCTCGACGCCGGCCAGCGAGCCGAGCACCCAGAACCGGAACCGGTCGTAGGTCTCCGCCGAGTTCACCACGATCACACTGGTCAGCCCGCCGAAGGTGGCGCCCAGCGCGGACCCGGCGAGCACCAGCCGCATCGGCGAACCGCCGCCCCTGCGGCCCGCGATGAGCAGCACCAGGCCACTGGCGACGACCGCGCCGGCGAACGCGCAGACGAGGTAGGCGTACCCGCTGTCCAGGCCCAGCAGCGCGATGCCGGCGACGACGCCGAGCGAGGCCCCGGCGTTGACGCCGAGCAGGCCGGTCTCGGCGAGCGGGTTGCGGGTGACGGCCTGGAGCAGGCACCCGGCGACGCCGAGCGCGCCGCCGACGAGCAGGGCGGTCAGCGTACGGGGCAACCGCAGGTCGCCGACGACGAGAGCGAGCCGCGGGTCGCTGCGCGCGCCGCCGCGGTCGAGCAGGTAGTCCAGTACGCCGCTCGCGCCGACCTCGCCGGCGCCGACGCACAGGGACACGGCGGCCAGTACGAGGACGGCGGCCACGAAGCCCGCCACGGCGAGCGCGACGGTGCGGCGCGTGGTGCCGGCGGGGCGTTCGCCGTCGGGGTTCACGGAGGGCGCGCCATGGGGGGCCGCGGGGCGCTCGTCGCCGGGGGCCGTGCCGGGCTGTCCGGAGGCAAAGCGCGGGTCATCCGCAGGGGGCCGGGCATGCTTTTGCGCCACCGTGCCCGGCAACGTACCGCCCTCGGTGCCGTGTTCGGGGGACGGGGCGGCTATACCCGTACGCTGCTTTTGCATAAGGTGAGGCTAGCCTAACCGTTTCTCCTGCGTGCGCGCGGAATGCCGGAGTGGCTGGGCGCCTGTCCTATATTAGGTTAGGCTTGCCTAACAAATGGGGAGGTTTGCTCATGCCTGAGCACATACCGGGCCGCGCCGAATTCACCGGCCGTATCGCGCTGGTGACCGGCGCCGGGCAGGGCATCGGCGCCGCCGTCGCCGCCGCCCTGGCGCGACAGGGCGCCCACGTCGTCGCCACCGACCGCACCGCACCCGCGGCGCCGCCGGCCGAGGACGGCACCGCCGGAACCGTCACCACCGAAGCCATGGACGTCACCGACCGCACCGCGGTCGACGCCACCGTCGAACGCGTCGAGCGCGAACTCGGCCCGATCGCCGTCCTGGTGAACGTCGCCGGCATCCTGCGCCCCGGCCCCGCCGCCGAGCTGTCCGACGCGGACTGGGCCGACACCTTCGCCGTGAACACCACCGGCGTCTTCCACACGTCCCGCGCCGTCGCCCCGCACATGGTCAAGCGCGGCGTCGGCAGCATCGTCACCGTCGGCTCCAACGCCGCCGGCGTCCCCCGGACCGGAATGGCCGCGTACGCCGCCTCCAAGGCCGCGGCGGCCATGTACACCAAGTGCCTGGGGCTCGAACTCGCCCGCAGCGGCGTGCGCTGCAACATCGTCGCGCCCGGCTCCACCGACACCGCCATGCAACGCGCGCTGTGGACCGACGACGACGCACCCCGCCGCGTCATCGCCGGTGACCCGCAGACGTACCGCACCGGCATCCCCCTCGGCCGGATCGCCGACCCGTCCGACATCGCCGACGCGGTCGTCTTCCTCGCCTCCGACCGCGCCCGGCACATCACCATGCAGGAGCTGTACGTCGACGGCGGCGCCACCCTGCGGTGACCCGCGCCGCGCCCCGCCGCCCACCGGCCGCCGGGGGCGCGCGCACTACCGCAGCACCGCTCACCCTGCGCACCACCACCCGTATCAGCCATCCCCCGGAACCTCGCAGCCTTCCGAGAATTGGAGCCCCCGTGCCGACGGCACCCGAAGTCGCCACGCACGTCCCCCTCGCCGAGCCGGCCCACCCGGCAGTCGGCGCGGCCACGTCCCTCCTGAGCGCCTACACCCCCGGCGCCCGCTTCCTCGGCACGCCCACGCGCACCCTCCTCGCGCAGGGCACCCACAGCGACGTCCCGCACGACGAACGCCCCCTGCCGCAGCGCGTCGCCGCCACCCTCGACGCAGCCCGGGCCGCCGGCCACGGCGCGCCCCTGGTCATCGGCGCCGTGCCGTTCGACCAGACGGCCCCCGCCGCGCTCGCCGTGCCCGCCACCGCGCAGACCGCCCCGCCGCTCACCGCCGACCCGCTCATCGCGCTGCCCGCCGACCCGCCCGCCGCGGCCCGGTGGGACATCAGACCCGTGCCGGCCCCCGAGGAGTACGGCGCCGGCGTGGCCGCCGCCGTCGAGCGCATGTGGCGCGGCGAGTTCAGCAAGGTCGTCCTCGCCCGCACCCTCGAACTGACCACCCCCGAAGCGCTCGACATCCCCGCCATGCTCCAGCGCCTGGCCCGCCGCGACCCCTCCGGCTACACCTTCGCGCTGCCCACCGCGCCCGGCCGCACCCTGCTCGGCGCCAGCCCCGAACTCCTCGTCTCCCGCCGCGGCCACCGGGTCGTCGCCAACCCCCTGGCCGGCTCCACCCCGCGCAGCGACGACCTGGCCGAGGACGTCCGCCGGGCCGCCGCCCTGCTGGAGTCCGCCAAGGACCTGCACGAGCACGCCGTCGTCGTGGACGCCGTCCACCGGGCCCTCGCCCCGTACTGCACCGACCTCGCCGTCCCCGACCGGCCCACCCTGGTGCGCACCGCCACCATGTGGCACCTGTCCACCACCGTCACCGGCACCCTGGCCGCACCGGACACCTCCGCGCTCGAACTGGCCTGCGCCCTGCACCCCACCCCCGCGGTCTGCGGCACCCCCACCGACACCGCCCGCCAGGTGATCGCCGAGACCGAACCGTTCGACCGCGGCTTCTTCACCGGCATGGTCGGCTGGGGCGACGCGTCCGGCGACGGCGAGTGGGTGGTGACCATCCGCTGCGCCGAGGCCGAGGAGCGCGCCCTGCGCCTGTACGCCGGGGCCGGTGTCGTCGCCGCCTCCGAACCCGCCGCCGAGACCGCCGAGACCGGCGCCAAGTTCCGTACCTTCCTGAGCGCCGTCGGAGCCGAACTGTGACCGATCAGTACGCCTACGCCCACTCCCACGCACCGACCTGGCCCGCGGAGTTCGCCGAGCGCTACCGCGCCGCCGGGTGGTGGCGCGGCGAGACCTTCGGGCAGATGCTCCGCGACCGGGCCGCCGCCCACCCGGACCGGATCGCCGTCGTCGACCCGGCCGGCGAGGGCCGCCGCTGGACGTACGCCGAGCTGGACCGCCGCGCCACCCGGCTCGCCGCCGGTCTCCACGCGCGGGGCATCGTCCGCGGCGACCGGGTCGTCGTCCAGCTGCCGAACGTCGCCGAGTTCTTCGAGGTGATCTTCGCCCTCTTCCGCCTCGGCGCCCTCCCGGTCTTCGCACTGCCCGCGCACCGCGAGACCGAGATCCGCTACTTCTGCGAGTTCACCGGCGCCGCCGCCTACGTCATCGCCGCCGAACACGGCGGCTACGACTACCGCGCGCTGGCCGCGACCGTACGGGACGGCGTACCGGGCCTGCGCCACGTCTTCGTCACCGGCGGCGACCCGGGCCCCTTCGAGGCCCTCGCGGACGTACCGGTGGACCCGGACACGGAGACCGCGGCCTGGGACGAGCCCGCACCGGACGACCTCGCCTTCCTCCAGCTCTCCGGCGGCAGCACCGGCGTCCCCAAGCTCATCCCGCGCACCCACGATGACTACATCTACTCCCTGTGGGGCTCCAACGAGCTGTGCGGCGTCGACGAGCACAGCGTCTACCTGTGCGTACTGCCCGCCGCCCACAACTTCCCGCTCTCCTCGCCCGGGTCGCTCGGTGCCCTGTACGCGGGCGCCCGCGTCGTACTGTGCCCGCAGCCCACCCCCGACGTCGCGTTCCCGCTCATCGAACGCGAACGCGTCACCCTCACCGGCCTCGTCCCGCCGCTCGCACTCGTCTGGACCGAGGCCGCGCCGGCCACCTCGTACGACCTGAGCAGCCTGGACGTCCTGCTGGTCGGCGGCGCCAAGTTCAGCGAGGAGGCCGCCCGGCGGGTGCGGCCCGCCCTCGGCTGCACCCTCCAGCAGGTGTTCGGCATGGCCGAGGGCCTGGTCAACTACACCCGGCTGGACGACCCCGAGGAAATCATCGTCACCACCCAGGGCCGGCCCATCTCCCCGGACGACGAGATCCGCGTCGTCGACGACCAGGACAACGACCTGCCCGTGGGCGAGACCGGGCACCTGCTCACCCGCGGCCCGTACACCATCCGCGGCTACTGGAAGGCGCCCGAGCACAACGCCCGCTCCTTCACCGAGGACGGCTTCTACCGCACCGGCGACGTCGTCCGGCTCACCCCCACCGGCCACCTCGTGGTCGAGGGCCGCGCCAAGGACCAGATCAACCGCGGCGGCGAGAAGATCGCCGCCGAGGAGGTGGAGAACCACCTGCTCGCCCACCCCGCCGTGCACGACGCCAACGTGGTCGCCGAACCCGACCCGTACCTGGGCGAACGCACCCTCGCCTACGTCATCCTGCGCTCCGGCGCCGAACGGCCCACCCCGGTCGCCGTCAAGAAGTTCGTCCGCGCCCGCGGCCTCGCCGCCTACAAGGTGCCCGACCGGGTCGTATTCGTGGATGCTTTCCCGCAGACCGGCGTCGGCAAGATCTCCAAGAAGGACCTCAGGTCCGCCGCCACCGGCGCCACCGAACCCTCCTGACCCTCCGCCCCGCCCCGACCGTCCTGAAGGGACCGCACCGCACCATGGCCCTGCCCGCCATCGCCCCCTACCCCATGCCGTCCGCCGGCGACCTGCCCGCGAACCGCGTGGACTGGGAGGCCGACCCGTCGCGCGCCGTCCTGCTCGTCCACGACCTGCAGAACTACTTCCTGTCGGCCTTCGACACCCAGGCGTCCCCCGCCACCGACCTGCTGCGCAACGTGGCCGCGCTGAAGACGGAAGCCGCCCGGCTCGGCATCCCGGTCCTCTACACCGCGCAGCCCGGCGGCCAGACCCCCGCCGAACGCGGCCTCCAGCAGGACTTCTGGGGCCCCGGCCTGCCCGCCGACGAGCACGCCGCGGCCATCGCCGACGCGGTCGCGCCCGGCCCGGACGACACCGTGCTGACCAAGTGGAAGTACAGCGGCTTCGTCCGCACCGACCTCGAAGAGCGACTGCGCGAACTCGGCCGCGACCAGCTCGTCATCACCGGCGTCTACGCCCACATCGGCGTGCTGATGACCGCCTGCGACGCGTGGATGCGCGACCTCCAGGCGTTCCTGGTCGCCGACGCGGTGGCCGACTTCTCCGCCGACGACCACGCGATGGCGCTGCGCTGGGCAGCCGGCAAGTGTGCCGTGGTCACCACCACCGCCACCGTCTTCGAAGGGAAGTGACCTCATGGCACTGACGCTCCAGCAGCTGCGCAACGACGTAGCGGACGTCCTCGGCGAGGACCCCGCCGACATCCCCGACGACGAGAACCTCGTGGACTACGGCCTCGACTCGGTCCGCCTGATGGCCCTGGCCGGCCGCTGGAACCGCGACCACGGCATCGAGGTCGCCGTCGCCGACCTGTCGGAGGAGCCCGCCCTGGAGAAGTGGGCGGTGCTGCTCGGCGCCACCGGCTGAACCTTTCCGTACGGCAGCGGGGCGGTACGCGGAACCCTCCGCGCACCGCCCCGCTGCCGTATGCCGCGTGACGCCGTCAGACGCCCGGCGGCACCCGCGACGGACGGCCGCTGCCGCGCGTCATCGCGTACCCGGCGATCCCGGCGAGCGCCGCCAGCAGACCGCCCACCGCCGTCCACACCCACCGGTCGGACCACCGGCCCGAGGACCAGCCGCCCTCCGGCTCGGACGCGGCGACGGACCGCTTGCCCGCCGCCGACGCCGATGCCGACGGCTCCGGCGAAGCGCTCTGCCCGTCCTCCGGGCTCGCCGCGGCGGCCCCCGGCACCAGCGGCGCGGCCAGCTTGCCGTCCACGGCGTACGCGCCGCCCGCCTCGGCGACCGCGGGCTCGAACTCGGCGCGCACCGGCAGCCCCAGGTCCTCCTGCGGCAGATCGGTGACCGTCAGCCGCACGTAGTACGTGCCCGGCAGCGGATCGTTCGACGACTGCTCGGCCCAGGAGCGGACCGTCCGCAGCGTGCAGGACACCTCCACCGACGCCGCGTCCGCTGCCGCCGCGCGGGTCTGCGCGCCGTAGGCGCACGCCTGACGGCGCCGCAGCCCGTCGTACACGTCGAGCTGCCACGTCGCGGCGCCGTGCCGGGCCGCCTTGGGCAGGGTCACCTTCGCCGTCATCGTGGCGCGCTGCCCGGTGTCCACCGGCACCGCCCAGTACAGGTAGTCACCGGTCGACGCCCCGGCCGTCGCCCGCTGCCCCGCCGTGACCGGCGTCGCCGTACGGAACGACGTACCCGCCTCCGTCGGCCCCTCGGCACTGCCGCTCGCGGACGGCGACGGGCTGTCCGCCACCGCCGCACCGGCCGTACCGAAGAGCGCGGCCCCCGCCAGCAGCGCGCTGGTCACAAACCTACGGGTACGCATCAGTTGGTCCTCCAGACGGCGACACGCCAGCGCGACAGCCAGCCCCACAGCAGACCGGCCACCAGGCCGACGAGCACCAGAGCGCCCAGGAACCACCAGCCGCGGCCCAGGCCGAAGGACGCGGCGTCCGAGGCGTCGGACGGGCCGTCCACGACATCGATGGCCAGCTCGACCGGCAGCCCCGGCTCGGTCTTGACCGAGGCGGGCGCCGCGAAGGAGTTGCTGAGCTGGAGGCAGACCGTCTCCGGCGCCTCCTTCGCGGCACCGTCGGCGTTCTTCAGCCGTGCCTTCGGGTAGCGCAGGCCGGACGAGATGACATCGGTACGCCCGTCACCCGCCTCCGAGCCGCGGACGATCTCCCGGCCGTGCACGGTCGAGGCGCGCAGCAGGATGCCGTAATCGTTGTTGACCGCGCGGTCCGCGCCGATGCTCGCCGCCGCGCGCAGCTCCTGACCGGGCCGTACGTCCACCCGGTACCAGCGGTGCTCGGCGAACTTCTCCCGGTCCGTGTACAGCCCCGGCTTGAGCACCGGCGCCTTGGCACACTGGTCGGCGCCCTGCGTCGGCACCGGCGTCACCACCGGATCGGCCGCGCGGTCCACCAACTGGTGTACCCGGTCCCGCAGTTCACTGGTGTGCTGGACCGAGGTGTACGTACCGCCGGTGGCCTCCGCGATGCAGCTGAGCTGCTTGCGGGTCTTGGCGTCCGGCAGCAGCCCGAGCGTGTCCACGGTCAGGTGGATGCCCTTGGCGGCGATGTCCCGCGCCACCTCGCACGGGTCGAGCGGCGCGCAGGTGTCCTCGCCGTCCGTGATCAGCACGATCCGGCGGGTCGCGTCCCCGCCCTTGAGGTCGTCGGCCGCGCCCAGCAGAGCCGGGCCGATCGGCGTCCAGCCGGTGGGGGCGAGCGTCGCCACCGCGGTCTTCGCCTCGGTCCGGTCGAGCGGCCCGACCGGGTAGAGCTGCTTGGTGTCCTTGCACCCGGTCTGCCGGTCAGGACCCGGATAGTTCGCGCCGAGGGTACGAATGCCGAGCTGGACCTCGCCCGGCACCGCGTCCAGCACCTCGTTGAACGCCTGCTTCGCCGCCGACATCCGGCTCTGCCCGTCGATGTCCCGCGCCCGCATCGAGCCGCTGACGTCCAGCACCAGCTCGACCTTGGGGGAGGGCTTCTTCGCGTCCGGTTCGCCGGCGGCTGCGGCGGAGGTGGGCAGCAGCCCCACGGCCAGGGTGGCGAGCAGGCCGCACACCCCGGCCGCCAGCCGTTTTCTTGTGATCATCGGCGGATCGTAGTGAGGAACGGGGCCGGGGACCAAAACGGGCGGCGCGGGGGCGTGCTGAGGGTGCGCCAGGCGGCGTGCGCCGCGCACGCGAGCCGGCCGCCCCGGCCGGACACGAGTCCGGCGGGGCGGCCGGGACGGTGGCGGGGGCCGCGTTACCTGGTGATGAGCGTGGACGTGCTCGCGTCGAACTTCTTCCAGGCGAAGGTGTCGTTCTCGTTCGCGGCCCGCAGCCCGAGGGTCATCGTCGGCCACTTGTTCTTCTTGGCCTGCAGGGCGGACTGGGTCACGTCGAAGTACAGCTCGCCGACCGGGCAGTGCCGGCCGTGGCCCTTGGCGTCAGTGACGGTGCCGAGCAGCTTGTACCACTTGGGCTGCTTGTTCCACGTCGTACTCGCATAGGCCTGACCGGTGTCCCAGAGCTGGACGGGCCGCTTGGCGCACGACCAGGAGTAGGTGTTCCTGATGCGGAAGGTGGCCTTGGTGAACTTCTTGTCCCACAGGTCCCGGGTGTTCATCGTGATGAACGTGCGCCAGGTGCCGCCCGTCTCGTCCTCGTGGCCGACCCGGACGGTCACACCCGCCGGCGTCGTCCGGTTGGGGTACTTCTTGTCGACGCTGGCCCACCGCAGCACGCCGCCTCTGGGCGCGCGCTCCTCGGCGCTCCGGGCGCCGGACGTGTCGGTGGCCTGTGCCGCCGTGCCCTTGCGGGGCTGCGTGTCCGGCGCGCCGGACGGCGCGGCCAGGGCCGCCGGAGCGGCGACGCCGCCGACCAGGCCGCAGACGAGCAGCGGATACCACGGGCCGGATCGTCGCCAGCCGGTGCGTGGACGGGGTGCGGGCATGTTGTGCCTCCATTGCCGGGAGTGCCTGAACTACCCAAGCCTTTCCACGCGGGCCGTGCGCCGCGTCCTGCTTGCGTCCGACTGAGGACACCGACCGACCGGTAATCACCTGTTCGACGGCATGCCGCGCACGGAGGGTGACGTCAGCCGGGCCGGTCACCGCCCCCCGTACCACCGCGCCTGTCCCGCTCCCGCGCCGCCGCGGCGATGTTGCGCGCCATCCCCCCGAAGACCACCGCGTGGAACGGCGCGACACTCCACCAGTACACATGCCCCGCCAGCCCGTGCGGGTGGAAGACCGCCCGCTGCCGGTAGACCGTACGGCCCGCTGCGTCCCGGCCGGTCATCAGCTCCAGCCAGGCGAGCCCCGGCAGCCGCATCTCCGCGCGCAGCCGCAGCAGCCGCCCCCGCTCGATCTCCTCGACCCGCCAGAAGTCCAGCGAGTCACCCGCGCGCAGCCGCTGCGCGTCCCGCCGCCCCCGGCGCAGCCCGACCCCGCCCGCCAGCCGGTCCAGCCACCCCCGCAGCGCCCAGGCCAGGGGGAAGGAGTACCAGCCGTGCTCCCCGCCGATGCCCTCGACGACGTCCCACAGCGCCTCGGGCGAGGCGTCCACGACGCGGGCCCTGCGGTCGGTGTAGAGGCTGCCGCCCGCCCAGTCCGGGTCGGTCGGCAGCGGGTCGCTGGGGGCGCCCGGCACCGACGCCGACGACCAGCGGGTGGCGACCCGCGCCTCCCGTACGCGCCGCAGCGCCAGCTCCACCGCACGGTCGAAGCCGGTCAGCCCGCCCGGCGGGTCCGGCACGTACCGCGCGATGTCGTGCTCCCCGGCCACCGCCTCGTGACGCAGCGACTCCGCCAGCGGCCGGGCGATGCCCGCCGGTACGGGCGTCACCAGCCCCACCCAGTGGCTGGAGAGCCCCGGCGTGAGCACCGGCACCGGCACGATCAGCCGGTGTGGGAGCGCCGCGACCCGCGCGTAGCGCTGCATCATCTGCCGGTACGTCAGGACGTCCGGCCCGCCGACGTCGAAGGCCCGGTTCACCGACTCCGGCAGCGCGGCGCACCCCACCAGGTAGTGCAGCACGTCCCGTACCGCCAGCGGCTGGATACGGGTACGCACCCAACTCGGCGTCACCATGACCGGCAGCCGCTCGGTCAGGTACCGCAGCATCTCGAAGGACGCCGAACCCGAACCCATGATCACGGCGGCCCGCAGCACCGCGGTCGGCACCCCGGACGCCAGCAGGATGCGGCCCACCTCGTCCCGCGACCGCAGGTGCGGCGAGAGACCGTCCCGGTCGACGCCCTCCGGCACCGGGCCGCCCAGGTAGACGATCCGCCGTACGCCCGCCCGCCGCGCGCACCCGGCGAAGGTACGGGCCGCCCGGCGGTCGGTGTCCTCGAAGTCCTTGCCCGAGCCCAGCGCGTGCACCAGGTAGTACGCGACCCCGACGCCCTCCAGCGCCCTGGTGAGCGACTCCGCGTCCGTGACATCGCCCCGTACCGTCTCCACCCGGCCCGCCCAGGGATGGTCCCGCAGCTTGCCCGGCGTACGCGCCAGGCACCGCACCGCGTACCCCGCGGCCAGCAGCTCCGGCACCAGCCGCCCGCCGATGTACCCGGTCGCCCCGGTCACCAGACACCGTTCCACGCCGCGCCTCCTGTAGCCGCCCCGCTTTCGCCCCGTACCGCCCCGCCCCGTACCGGTACCCGTCGCCGTACCGGCGATCCGCACCCGCGGGCTGCGGGTGACCCCACCGCCGGAACGGGAGCCTGCCGGATGGGCCAATGCCGCGCCACCCGGCCACCATCGCCCCGTGGACCGACTCGGGGCCCGCCGCCCGCACCCGTTACGCCGCACCCGTTACGCCGTGCCCGTATCGCCGCGGCGGCCGTCGCCGGCGCGCTCCTCGCCGTACCGCCGGGCCCGGCCGAAGCCGCCGGACCGCACCACGCTGCCCGCCACCAGCGCGACACCGACGCCCTGCGCGACGCCGGCGTCGCCGTCCGCTCCGTCACCCTTGCGCCACCTCCTCGGCCACACCAGCGGACTGCCCGACTACGTCGCCGACCTCGCCCCGCGCGACCGCCGCGCGTTCGGGGCGAACCGCGACCGCTTCCACACCTCCGAGCAGCAGGTCGCCCTCGCCATGCGCCACCGGCCCGTGTTCCGCCCCGGCGCCCGTCACGCGTACTCCAACACCAACGACGTCCTGACCGGCATGATCGTGCGCGCCGCCACCGGCCACACCTGGCAGCACGGGGTACGCGCCCGCATCCTGCGCCCGCTCGGCCTGCGGCACACCACCGCCCCCGAAGGCCGGCCGCGCTTCCCGCACCCGCACGCCACCGAGTACCAGCAGTTCGCGCCGGACGGCCCGTACACCGACACCACCGCGCCGTACCGGCCCTACGACACCGGCCCCGACGGCGCGATGACCAGCACCGCCGCCGACCTCGACCGGTTCTTCACCGCCCTGAACTCCGGCCGCCCGCCGGCCCCCCGCCCAGCAGGCCGAGACGCGCCGCACCGTCCCCGCACCGGACCAGCCCGGCGAGGTCCCCGGAACCCGCGCCGGCCTCGGCCTCTTCAGCACACCGCTCTCCTGCGGCGGACCAGGACACCGCCGTACGGCAGCTGAACGCCCTGCGCGGCCTCGTGGACCGTGCCCTGTGCGAGGGCAGACGGTAGCCCGGGGGCACTCGCCACGCCTCCGTCCCGGCGGCGAGAGGCCTCCTGCGAATGCGGGGCCTTTCGCAAATAATGCGGGGTCTTTCGCACCTATGGAGACAAGGCGCTCAGCCCACGCGCGATCCTGATCTCAGGCGCCGCCACGGCGGCCCCGGTCATGTCGGCAGGTGCGGTATCGGCCCACGGCGCCCTTGGGCGGACTTCGCCGCCGGACCGGGCCACTACCAGAAGCAGCTGGTGCGCGCCCTCGCCGTACGCGGCATCTCCGTCAGCCCCGCGACGCTGAGCCACTGGCAACGCGGCCGCACCTGACCCGAGCGCCTGGACACCCTGCGGTTCCGGCTGCCCGCGAAATACGGCGCGGGTCTACGGGATCCGGTGGGCAGCGCGACACGGCCGACGGGCGACCACCCCAGCCCTGACCAGCTCGTCCGCGCACCGGCACCTCCGTATCGGGGGGTGCCTTCGGCCCCGCCTGCCCGTCGTGTAGTGTTCTCCGAGTTGTCACGGAGCCGACAGGCACCACGACAGCCCTCACGCCACACCGGCGGCACATCACCACTGCACGGCCTCCTCACGGGATGAATTTCGGCATGCCGAAATTCGGACCAGTGGCTCGATTATGAGCCGCCGGGGAAAACCGCTAAAGTAGTGAGCACGCCGGAAGGCGCGAACAAAACCCGCTCCAACAGGGGCCGGATACGGAAAGCGGAAACGCCGAACGGATCTGGTAAGGTTGGAACCGCGCAGAAGCCGAAAGGCCGAAACGCACCG
>NZ_JBFAUH010000032.1:0-98845 GCF_040679095.1 Streptomyces sp. NPDC052496 | reverse complement strand
GGGGGCGCGCGGGCGGCGCCTGTCGTGTGGGCTGCGCGCTCCCCCATCCCGCGCGGGGGGGGGCGGGGGGCGGGTTGGGCCGCGCCCCCCCCCCCCGGAACTCTGTCGCGCACACGAATCCGCTGAATACGCGTGCATTTCCAGAGGGTGGTGCAGGGGGCACAAAGAGTCGCATCAGGCGCTTGCGCCGAAGGGCAGGGTCACACCGGGGACGTCACCGCTTGAATGCGTCCTTGGCCTTCTCGCCGGCCTCGCGCACATCGCCCTTGGCGCGTTCCGCGCGGCCCTCCGCCGTCATGCGTTCGTTGCCGACCGCACGGCCGACGTTCTCCTTCACCGCGCCCTTGGCGCGCTCGGCCTTGCTGGAAGCCTTCTTGTCGGCGGTCATGGTCGCGCTCCTTTTCGGTCGAGCCGTTTCCTTGACAGTCAGTCGCGTGCCCGGGCACCCGGCCGGTAAACGGGCGGATTTCCGTGCGGAGGAAATTCCCTGCGCCGAAGGGACGCGGGCGGGCGTTTTCGGGCGGTGCTTCGGACACGGGATACCGGCACGGGATTCGGCCGGTGTGCGGCGGGCACCTGATACGCGCCACGCCGCGCCGCCGCGCACGCCGTACGGCAGGGCCCGGGGCGCGCCAGTGGTCGGAGTAATGGATCCGGACCGGCGGAAAGCAGGGGTGTACTCGGACGATGAACTGGTATCCGATGCGGCTGACCACACCGGTCAAGCAGCACGTCTTCGGCGGCCGGGCCGTCGCCGAGCGGCTGGGCCGGACCGGGCTGCCCGACGGACCGGTGGCGGAGACGTGGGAGGTCAGTGATGTCGAGGGGGAGCACTCGCACGTCCTGAACGGGTCACTGGCCGGCCACACGCTGCGGGAGCTGGCCCTGAGCCACCCCGACGACCTGGTCGGGCGCGGCTGGCGCGGCCCCCGGTTCCCGCTGCTGACCAAGTTCATCGACGCGCACCGGCCCCTGCCGGTCCATCTGCACCCCGACGACGCGGCGGCCCGCGAGCGGGAGGGCGAGCCGAACGGCAAGACGGAGGCCTGGCACATCCTGTACGCGCCGCCCGGTACCACGGCGCTGGCCGGCGTACGGCCCGGCGTGGACCACGACCGGCTGCGGCAGGCGCTGCTCGACCAGGATTTCGACGCCGTGCTGCGGCGCCTGCCGGTACGCGCGGGCCAGACCCTGTACGTACCGGGCGGCACGCCGCACAGCTTCGGGCCGGACACCCTCGTCTACGAGATCGAGCAGACCTCCGACCTGCAACAGCACGCGATGCGCCACCGTATGGAGGACGGCGCCCCGATCGACGACGGCCAGTGGCGGGCCAACGTCGAGGCTCTGCTGTGCGAGTGGAAGCCGGAGCACCGGCCGGACTTCCACCCCGGGCTGCGGCTGCCGCCGGAGGGCGGGGCGGAGCGCCGGATGCTGTGTGCCGGGCCGTACTTCGCGCTGGAGAACTGGCGGGTGCGGGCGCCGGGCACCGCGGTGCCGAGGTTCGACACGTGTGTGGTGCTCAGCAACATCGGGGCCGCGACGGAGGTGACGTGCGGGCCGGTCCGGGAGATCCTCGGCCCGGCCGAGACGCTGCTGCTGCCGGCCGCCACGTCGTCGTGCGTCCGCGTCCACGGTCCCGCCGACGTCCTGCTCGGCTACCTGCCCGACCTGGAGCGCGATGTCCGCGCGCCGCTGCGCGCGGCGGGCCACTCCCCCGACGCGGTCGCCGCGCTGGGCGAGGGCCTCGGCTGACCGGACCGCCGGGCGGCCTCCCCGTCGAACGCCTACGACAATCAGGTAGAAAACTGTCGCGTAGGGCGTTTCGCCATGGACTTCGGTGTACATCAAGTATGGCCCCGTTTCGTACGGAGGCATGTGCGCGTGATGACCGAAGGACTGGATGAATGCACAGAAAGCACTGCTGGTCGGCCGAGATCCCGCCGACCCTGACCGCCCTGCCGAGCCATGTCCGCAGCGGCCGCGAAGGCCCTCCTGGGCGTTTCCGGGGACCGCAGCCGCCGGGTCCGGCGGCGCCCGAACCGGCCCCCGGACCTGGGACGCGCCTGTCCGATGCGTACTGAGACGCTTCCGGTCGAGTCCGACTTCTTCGCTCCCCGTGCCGCCATCGACGACCTGCTGAGTTCGTTCCTGACCGAAAGAGCGCAGAGCTCCGCGGTCCCCGGCCAGTCGGCGCTCGTCCTTCTGCTGCGGGACTTCATCGACGGCGGCAAGCGGGTCCGTCCGCTGCTGTGCGTGGCCGGCTGGCGTGCGGCGGGCGGGGAGGGTGACCCCGCGCAGGCCGTCCGGCTGGCCGCCTCCATCGAATTGGCGCACGCCTGCGCCCTCGTGCACGACGACATCATGGACGCGGCCGACAGCCGGCGCGGGCGTCCCTCGGTGCACCGGCTGCTGGCCGAGCGCCACCCGCTGCCGGACATGGCGGACCGTTTCGGCATCAGCGGCGCCATCCTGGTGGGCGACCTCGCCCTGGTCTGGTCCGACGAACTGCTGCACACCACGCCGATGCCCGACGCCCACCGCGTCGCCGTGCTGCGCGTCGTGGACCTCGCGCGGGCCGAACTGATCGCCGGCCAGCACCTGGACCTGCTCACCACCGGCGATCTCGACGTGAGCATGGAGACGGCGCTGACCGTCGTCCGCTACAAGACCGCCAAATACACCATCGAACGGCCCCTCCAGGTCGGAGCCGCCCTCGCCGGCGCCGACCAGCGGGTCATGGACGCCTGCACCGCCTACGGGGTGCCCCTGGGCGAGGCGTTCCAGCTCCGGGACGACGTGCTCGGGGTGTTCGGCGACCCGGACCGGATGGGCAAGTCCCGCCTGGACGACCTGCGTGAGGGAAAGTGCACCAGTCTCATCGTCCGCGCCCTGCGGGTCGCCCCTTCCGCGCAGGCCGGACGGCTGCGCGCGCTGATCGGCGACCCCGGACTGGGCGAACCGGAAGCCGCCGAGGTCCGCGAGATCCTCACCAGCACCGGGGCCCGGGCCACCGTCGAGCGGATGATCGAGGAGCGCTACCGGCAGGCCCTGGAGGTCCTGGACGCGGCGCCGTTCACCCCGGACGCGGTCCGTACGCTCAAGGCCGTCGCGGAGGCGGCCGTCCACCGCGCGGCGTGAGCCGGGCGGGCCGGTCCGGCCACCGCACCGCCGGGCGGGCGGACCGGGAACCACTGCCCGAACAGTACGGAGCCGCCCCATGACGACCCCGACGACGAGCGCTCCCACGACGGTGGCACAGTCCGTCTGGCGGGAGATCCGCCTGAGCTGGCTGTTCATCCGCGTCGACCGCTGGACCACGGTCTTCCCCGCCACCTGCTTCGTCGTGGCGGCCACCGTCCACGCCCGGCTGTCCCTGACCGCGGCCGCGGTCACCGCAGCCGCGGGAGCGCTGTACTTCTGGCTGTTCATCTACGAGCACACCCTGGCCAACCAGCTGGTCGGTGTCGAGGAGGACCGCCACAACAAGCCCTACCGGCCGCTGGTCACCGGCGAGAGCACCATCCGGGGCGCCCGGCTGCGCCTGGCCGCCGTACGGATCGCCTTCCCCGTGTACGGCTACTGCCTGGGCGTCCTCAAGTGGGCGCTGATGTGGCAGATCCTCTCCCTGCTCCAGCACGAGTACGGCTGGGGCCGCCACTGGCTGGGCAGGAACCTGTACGCCGGGATCGGGGTCATCGCCCAGCTGATGGCCGCGTGGGAGATCGTCACCGCGCTCACCCCGGACGCCTGGCGCTGGATCGTGACGCTGACGGTCACGGTGACCTTCCTGATGTCCGTCCAGGACCTGCGCGACATGCACGGCGACCGCGCGGTCCGCCGCTCCACGATGCCGCTGGTCTTCGGGGAACTGCCGACCCGGATCTTCCTGTGCGCCGGCTTCGCCGTCGGTCCCGTGTTCATCCACTGCTTCCTGATGGCCCCGGCCGGCGCGCACTGGTGGCTCGTCGCCACCGACGTGTTCCTCGGCGGCCTGAGCCTGCTGCTGGCGGCCCGGGTGCTGGTGCTGCGCGGCCCGGAGCACGACCAGCGCAGCTACCGCCTGGTGGAGCAGTGGTACACCTTCGCCCTCGCCGCCTCCATCTACACACTTCGCTGACGAAAGGGCCCGATGTGCCGCCAGAGGGTACGCAACGGCAGTCACGGCTGCGGATCGACGGCGTGTGGAAGGCGTACGGCCGCAGACAGGTCCTGCGCGGCGCCGATCTGGACGTGCCGCCCGGGGCGCTGGTGGGTGTCGTCGGTGAGAACGGGGCGGGCAAGAGCACGCTGCTGCGCATCGCCGTGGGGCAGCTCACGCCCGACCGGGGGACGGTCGAACGCAGCGGGGCGGTCGGGTACTGCCCGCAGCGCGCCGTACTGAACGACTCCTTCACCGTCCTGCAGCACCTGCGGCTCTTCCAGGTGGCCTACCGGCTGCCGGACCTGGCGCGGGCCCACGAGCTGATGGACGTGCTGGCGTTCGCCGACTGCGGACGGCGGCGGACCGGGGAGCTGAGCGGCGGGACGCGGCAGAAGCTGAATCTGCTGGTCGCCCTGATGCACGACCCGCAGCTGCTGGTGCTGGACGAGCCGTACCAAGGCTTCGACTGGGACACCCACCAGCGTTTCTGGGCGCTGGCCGCCCGGCTGCGCGACGCGGGCCGCTCGATCGTCGTGGTCTCGCACCTGCTGCACGACCTGCATCACTTCGACGCGGTCGGCCATTTGCGCGAGGGCCGCCTGGACGTCGAGGAGCCGGTCCGATGAGGCCGTACCCGGCGGCGTTCGCCGAGATGCTGCGCTGCACCCTGCTCGGCCAGCTGCGCAACCGTACGGCACTGCTCCTGGCGGTCGCCTTCGTCCCCGCGTGGATCGCCGTGGCCCGCCTGTGCGCTTCGGACCGGGCGGTACGTTTCCCCATGGGCTCCCTCGGCACCGACGCCGTCGCGCCGGCCAGCGACATCAGTCAGATCGTCAACGCGCTCGCCGCCGTCACCCTGGTCACCGGGTTCGTGACGTTCATGGAGACGTACAAGGCCGGGGAGATGGACCGCCGGCTGCTGCTGGCCGGTTACCCGCGCCTCCCGATGCTGCTGGCGAAGGTCGCCGGGGTCGCCCTCATCACCACGGTGCTGGCCCTGTACACCGTGGCCGTGCTGTGGGCCTCCGTGCCCGTACGGCAGTGGGGCCCGCTGACTCTCGGCCTGCTGGGCGCCGGTCTGGCGTACGGCGGCATCGGGCTGCTGCTGGGGTCGCTGGTCCGCGGTGAGCTGGAGGGCTTCTTCCTCGTCATCATGCTCAGCCTGGTCGACACCGGCCTGCAGAACCCGGTCTTCACCGTGGTCGACCTGTCCGGCCTCGAAGCACTGCCCCTGTACGGCGCGAACCAGCTGGCGCTGGCCGCGTCGTTCACGTCCCGCACCCCCTGGTCGTACGGCCTGTTCTCGCTCGCCTGGTCCGCCGGCACCAGCGCCCTGGCCCTCCTCGTCCTCCACCTCCGCACCCGCTCCCACTGCGCGGACCGGGCCGCCGCGGCCACCGGGGTGCCCGCCCAGGTGACCGCGGCCGGGCCGCCGGGCCGTCTCTAACGGCCGTCTTCCGGACCCCGGTGGTCGTCTTCCGCGCCCTGGTGGCCGTCTTCCGGGTCCTGGTGCCGTGCGTAGCGGCCGAGGGCCATGAGGGGGAAGACGTGCCGGTAGTTCCCGTAGTGGCAGGCCACGGCCCGGGGGACGAGCACGCCGGTGAAGTGCGGTTCTTCCCAGGTGCCGTCGTCCGTCTGCTGTCCGGCCAGCCGGCGCACCCCGGAGCGCACCGCGTCGCTGTCGCGTTCGCCCGCCGCGAGCAGTCCGAGCAGCGCCCAGGCGGTCTGGGACGGTGTGGAGGGGCCGCGCCCGAGGAGCGCCGGGTCGGCGTAGGACTCCCAGTCCTCGCCCCAGCCGCCGTCCTCGTTCTGCACCGACGTCAGCCAGGTGACGGCACGCCGGACGGCGGGGTGGTCGCCGGGTGTGCCGGCGGCGGCGAGCGCCTGGAGGACGCAGCCGGTGCCGTAGACGTGGTTGACACCCCAGCGCCCGGACCACGCCCCGCTGTCCTCCTGCTGTTCGAGCAGCCAGCGCACGGCGCGGTGGGCGGCGGGGGCATGCTGCATGCCGAGGGCTGCCAGCGTCTCCACCATGTGGGCCGTGACATCGGGGGTCGGCAGGTCGGCGCAGTACTCGCCGAAGTCGAAGAAGGGCAGCTTGCTGGGCAGGGTGCTGGTGTTGTCGGCGTCGAAGGCCGCCCACCCGCCGTTCCCGCTCTGCATCCCCACGCTCCACCGCACCGCCCGGCGCACGGCGTCGTCCAGGCGTGCCGGTTCGGGGTGGTCGACGCGGAGCAGCGCGAGGACCACTTCGGCGGTGTCGTCGAGGTCGGGGTAGTTCTGGTTGTGGAACTGGAAGGACCATCCGCCAGGGGCGAGGTGGGGCCGCCGGACGGCCCAGTCGCCGGGCCGGTCGGTCTGCCGGTCGAGCAGCCAGTCGGCGGCCTTGACCAGCGCGGGGTGGCCGGCGGGCAGGCCGGCGTCGCGCAGTGCGGTGGTGGACAGGCAGGTGTCCCAGACCGGACTGTGCACGGTCTGGAGTCTGCGTACGTCCTTCTCGGGCCAGGAGGCGCAGTCGTCCAGGAAGCCGAACGCGGCCTGGAGCGCCGGGTGGCCGGGCGGGTAGCCGTTCAGGTGCAGGGCGAGGATCACCCAGGTGGTGATGGGGGTGCACGCTCCCCAGCTGCCGTCCGCCTCCTGCCGTTCGAGGAGCCAGCGGGCCCCCGCGTTCATGGCGGTCCTGCGCACCGGGCCGGGGATGACCCGGCGGCCCGCGCGCAGCAGGGTGTTCACGCGCTGGAAGACGCCTTCCCAGCTGAGGACCGGAGCCGGCGTACGGCCGGTGTCGGTGCCGTCGGACGGGGCGAGGAGTTCGTCGATGCCGAAGGGGACCGGCCGCACGAACCGGTGCGCGCTGATGATGCTGAGCGAGACGAGCGCCTGGCGCATCACGAAACCGAAGGAATAGATGTTCAGCGGCGCCCACTTGGGCAGCGCGATGATCTCCGGCGGGACCTCGGGCAGGCCGTCCCAGCCGTACAGGCCGAGCAGGGCGAGCCAGACGCGGGGTTCCAGCTGGGCCGCTGTGACACCGCCCTGCGCACGTACCCAGGCCGCACACCGGAGCATGTGCTCCTCGTCCGGGCCGTGTCCGGCGAGCCGGAGCGCCACGTACGCCTGGACGGTGGTGCCCAGGTGACCGGACCCGTCGAAGACGAGGGGCCAGGAGCCGTCCGCGCTCTGCTGCGAACGGATCCACCGGCCGCTCGCGGCGGCCACCCGTTCGTCCAGGACGCCCAGCAGGTGCCGCAGGAACAGGTCGTGGGCGTCGTAGCTCACGTCCGTGCTGAAGAACTCCTTCCACCAGCCCTCGGTGTGCTGCCGGGCCAGCAGGTGGTCCGTGGCCCGCAGCACCGCGCGCCGCGCCGCCTCCTCGGTCTCGTCGGACGGGGGCGAGGCGAACGTGAGGCCCGCCTCCCCTGCCGGGAGCGGGCTCGTCTCCCGTGGCGCGTCGTCGGCTGTCGTCGTCATGGGGCTCCTGCATCTCGCTGATGGGCCGGTCACCAGGAAGCTGCCCACGATCCCCGAGCGGCCGCACCAGGTACCCGGGATATCACCTGTCTGCCCCACGCAGGGCACCGAGGCGTCCGGCCCACGGGTCATACGCAGTTGCGCACGACGCCCCAGAGGAGCAGTACGGCCCCGGCGCTCACGCCCGCCCAGGCGGAGGTCAGCAGGGCCGGCCGGCCCCGGACCGCACGCAGCCAGGAGAACAGGGCCAGGGGCAGGACGGCGACGAAGAGCGCGTTGTGCGCCAGGGCGGCGGTCACCTCGCCCCGGGTGAGGTCGTGCAGCGCCCGCAGGGTGCCGCAACCGGGGCAGAGGAGGCCGGTCAGGGAGCGGAAGGGGCAGCTGGGGTAGTGGCCGGGCGCTTCGGGGTCGCGGAGGGCCACGAGCACGGCCAGGGCGGCGAACAGGGCGGCGCCGGACCAGGCTTCGCGCGTCCGGCGCCGGACGGAACGCGGGGCGGGCACGGTCAGTAGCCGCCGCCCGCGGCACTGCTGACCAGGACGATGACGCCGACGAAGAGACCGACCCCGAGGCTGATGAACGTCCACAGCTTCGCCTTCTTCGACGCCTCCTCGGCTCCGGCCCAGTCACCCGCGCTGACCTTGGCGTTGGTCTGGGTGGCGAAGACGATGGCCGCGATGCCGGTGGGCAGGAAGCAGAAGAGCGTCACCAGGACCGCCGGGACCAGGTAGCTCTGCGGCGGCTTGGCGTACTGCGGGTAGCCGGGGCCGTACTGGGCCTGGTAATGCGGCTGGTACTGGGGCGGTGGCGGCGGCCCGGTGGGCGGTGGCTGCTGGGACTGTCCGGTCCACGGGGTGTCGCCACCCCAGTCCTCGCCGGGCGGGCCTTGCGGATAAGCCATGACGGCCTCCTTGTCCATGCGGTGGGCCGGCCCTTAGGGGCTGCCGGTGGTGACAGTGATATTGGTGGTGACAGTGGTGCCGGTCGTACGGTGGCCGGATCAGCCGGCGGGTCCGCCGGCCGCGGCCCGTTCCTCGAAGCGGACCCAGGTCTGCCGGTCGTCCTGCCAGGCCCACCGGCCCGGGGTGGTGCCGGGGTCGAGCGCCAGGGCCTGCCGGTAGGCGGCGTCCGGGAGGCCGTGGGTGAAGACGAACTGGGCGCGGGTGCTCACGCATTCGAAGACCACCGCGCCGGGGGCGTCCGCGGCGGGCTTGCGTCCGATCAGGCCGCTGACGAAGGTCCGCAGTCCGGAGTACGCGTCCGCGCCGACCCGTTCGAACACGGCCCGCAGGAAGGGCTGGAGCGTGTGCCCGGCCAGGAGCACGAGGGCGTACGTCTCCGGGCCGCGGCGCATCGGCGCGCGCCGGTAGGTGGCCTGGATGCCGGACTCGCGCAGCAGGGCGTCGGTGGTGTGCACCGCGTCGAGCGGATACGCGGCGGGCCAGAAGATCTCGACCTCGGTCATGGTGCCCCTCCGGTGTCCGGCCCCGTGGGGGCGGTGGTGCGGGGGTGCAGCCGTACGACGCCGTCGTCGGCCGCGGTCAGCACCGCGCCGTCCCGGCCGGTGAAGGCGACGCAGACCGGGCGCCCGGTCTGCTCGGTGCGGTCCTGCGGCGTGCCGTCGCGGTCCCAGCGGACCAGGGCCCCGTCGTCGCTCGCCGCGGCGAGCACCGTGCCGTCCGCCGCGTACGCCAACTGCCGTACGGCGCCGCCCTGGTGGACGCGGTGCAGCAGCCGCCCGCTCCAGGACCAGGCGCGGATCCGGCCGTCGGGGCTGCCGGTGGCGAGCCGGTCGGTACACACCGCGAAGGCGCAGACGGGCTGCGGGTGCGGCCACTGTGCGGTGGTCCGCCCGTGGACGTCCAGCCGGCGTACGGCGCCGTCGGCGGTGCCCGCCAGCAGGTGCCGGTCGCCGGGCGCGAAGGCCAGGCAGGGCACCAGCGGCGCCGGGGCGGCCACCAGGCTGCGTACCGTACGGCCGTCGGTGTCGTGCACCTGGATCCGGTCACCGCCCGCCGTGGCCAGCCAGCGCCCGTCACCGCTGAAGGCCAGCGCGCTGGTCTGCCCGGCGGCTCCCGGCAGGGCCCGTACGGGCACCTCCGTCTCGATGTCCCAGACGACGGTGGTGCCGCTCTCGTGGAGTGTGGCGACATGGCGCGGCCAGGGGCTCCACGCGAGGCGCAGGACCGGGCCGTGCTGCCGGAGGGCGCACTCCGCCAGCAGTTGCGGCGGGTCCAGCCGGAAGACCCGCAGCGAGCCGTCGGCGCAGGCGGCGGCGAGCAGGTCGCGCGGGCCCAGGGCGGCCTGCACGCACGGGCCGAGACCGGGCAGCAGCCCGGGGGCACGGGGCCGGTCGGCGGGGCGCGGGGTGAAGACCGGAGGTGTCTGTGCGGGCGCCGCGGCCGGTGCCGTGGGGGCGGACGGTGTACCGGGAGGCGGCTGGGAGGTGTGGGCGCCCCGGGTGGTGGGCGGGGAGCCGGGCGGCGGAGCGACCGGTTCGGCCCGGATGTAGCGCGCGAACTTCTCCCGGACGCCGGCCATCCAGGGTTGTTCGCGGGAAGGCTGGGGTGGCTGGGATGGCTGAGATGGGTGGTGTGTCTGGGGTGACGGGGGCGGCTGGGACGGCGGGTACGACGGGTACGCGGGCGGAGGCTGTGCCGCGGGGCCGGGTGTCGGGCCCGGACCGGTCGTCGGGCCCGGACCGGTCGTCCGCTGGGACACGGTGCGTTCGGACGCCACGTCCCCCACGGAGCCCCGTGCCGCCTCCGGCCCGGCGGACGGGGGCGCGGCCGGCTGTCCCGTGCCGGACGGGGGCGCCTGCCCGGCCAGGCCAGGCGCCCCGCCCTCCCCCGCCGTCCCCGCACCGGCAGCCGCTCCCGTACCCGTACCCGGATCCGTCTCCTTCCCCTTCCCCTTCTCCGCCTCCGCCTCCGGTACGACGAACAACTGCGTCTCGTCGGACCGCAGGAACAGCACCGGCGTGGCCCATTCCAGGCTGCCGGGCAGCGTCATCTTCACGCTCTCGCGGGCCAGCGTCATCGCACGGTCCACCGGCAGGCCGCGGGCCATGCCCGTGTAGAAGGACGAGGCGAAGGCGAGCGCGGCCGGGTCGGTGATCTCGTACTGCATCGCCACCACCGCGGGCACGCCCTCCCGCATGATCTTCGCAGCGGTGCTGCTGAAGACGCCCTCGGCGCCGCTGGTCGCCGACTCGCAGGCGTTCAGCACCACCAGCCGCAGCTGCGGGCTGTCGTGCATCAGGCGGCCCAGGTCCGTACCGGAGACGTGCAGCGCGGTGCCGTCCTCGGCGGACAGTTCCAGGTACCCGGCCTCGGTCTCGGGGTCGAAGCCGCCGTGTCCGACGAAGTGCAGGACGTGCGGGGCGCTGGTGCGGACCGCCTCGGCCAGTTCGTGCCAGCCGTCGCCCTGCAGCCAGTCGACGGCGACGTCGGTGCTCAGCCGCTGCAACGCCTGGGTGATCTCGTCGCGTTCGCGGTCGGCCTGGAGCGCGGGCAGGTCGGTGGGCCGGGAGATGACGCCCAGCACGCGCAGCGGCGGCGTCATGCGGACCGGCGCCGGGGCGTCCATGAGCTGCGGAGAGCGGACGACCGGCACCCGCAGGCCGAGGTAGCTGTCGCGCGCGTACGGGTCGATGGCGAACTCCCAGGGGATGCCGGAGACCTGCGGGCCGTCCAGGCCGAGGACGACGCGCAGTGGCTCGCCCTGGCGCCGGGCGTGTTCGCGGCAGCGGTCGAAGAGCAGCCGGATGTCACCGGTCAGCACGGTGTCGGAGAGCCGCTCGCCGAAGTCCCGGACGCTCTTCTCCACCAGGGAGGCGCGGCGGGTGATGACCGGGCTGGCCGACCGGATGAGGGCCATTCTGATCTCGGCGAGCATCAGCGGCAGCGCGTCGGGCGGGTACGGCGGGCGCACCTTGGCGCTGGTCCGGCCGAGCGGTGACGTACACATGATCACCCACTCGTCCCGGACCTCGAACACGTCCAGGCGGAACGGCAGTCCCCCCATGCTGCCCACCTCCCCCGCGTTCTCACGCGTCTCTCGTCAGCGCCTCCAGGACGCGCCGGGTCTTGCTCTCCTGTTCCAGGTCCGGTTCCAGGCCCAGCTGCCGCAGCAGGGCCAGCAGTGACGCCCGGACGACCTCGGCGCCCTCCGGCTCCACCCGTTCGGAGACCTCCAGCCAGTCCAGCGGCGGCCCGGTGCGCGGGGCCAGTGACCAGCGCTCCACGGTCAGCTCGTGGTGCCGGCGGCGGACGCCGCGCCAGCGCTGGGCGCGTACCGGCCCGTGCACGGTCAGCTGCCCGAAGTCGACGGCGAGGTCGGCGCAGTCGTCCAGGAAGCGTTCCTGGGTGCGCGAGAAGGCGGTGTGCAGCGGGCGGTGCCCGGCGGTCACCTCGTCGATGTCGCGCCGGTCGCGGGTGCCGGTGAGGGCGGCCGCGAGGACCTGGCGTTCGCCCGCCCAGTCGCTCTCCAGGCGGAACTCCTCGTCGCCGTCCTGGTGGAAGTCCAGCCAGTGGGCGGGGACACGGGCCCGGCGGCAGGGCCGGAGTTTGACCGTGGCGTCGCCCTTCCTGCCCTGCCGTGACCGCAGGCGCAGGATCACCCCGGCCTCCAGCAGCGGGAGTTCGCCCGGGTGGCGGTGGCGGGGCCCTTCGCAGAAGAAGACCTGGCACCAGACGCCCCCGTCGTCCGGTGCCAGAGCCTTGGCGGCCACCTCCGCCCGCGCGCCGGAGAACGTGACCTTGAGCTCGACCGCATCCAGCCGAGGACCGGGCCCTGCGGAGCCTGTCATGACGTGCCCCCCGTGTTCTCCGTGTCCGCGCGTGCTGTCACTCAACTCCTTCCGCCGGGGCGCCGCTTCCGGGAGGTCCCCACATGTGCCCGCAGAATGTGCGAGGCCCTTCAGGGGCGCTCCGCGGGGGAGCATGATGGTCCCGGCGGAGTACGGGCCGCACAGGGCACCTGCGAGCGCCCGGGGGGCGACATGGACGTCAGGCGACGGACTTCCGGCTGGTCCCGGCTCTCCCGCCCGGCGGGCCCGGGGCTGGTGGGACGCGGGCGCGAACGCCGTCTGCTCGACGACCTGCTGGCCGCCGGGGCGGACGGGGGCGCGGCGCTGCTGCTGTGGGGAGAGCCGGGGGTGGGCAAGACGGCGCTCCTGGAGTACGCCGCGGAGCAGGCCGGGGACGCCGCGCTGTGGGCGCGGGGCATCGAGTCGGAGACGGTGCTGCCGTTCGCGGCGCTGGCCGACCTGTTGCTCCCGTTTGCTGCGGAATTCAGGGAACTCCCCGGGGTGCAGCGCGCGGCGCTGGAATCGTGCCTGGCCCTGTCGGGTGAGCCGCTGGCCAACCCGTACGCGGCCTGCATGGGCGCGCTGAACGTGCTGGCGTCGCTGGGTGAGAAGAAGCCGGTGGCGGTGCTCGTCGACGACCTCCAGTGGGTCGACCCGTCCTCCCAGCGGGTGCTGTTGTTCGTCGCGCGGCGGGTGGCGGGCGAGCGGGTGGCGCTCGCGTTCACCTCGCGCGAGGAGCACGGTGAGCCGGGCGCGCCGCACAGTCTGCCGTCCGTCGAGGTCACTGGGCTGTCGCGGAGTGAGTGCGGGCAGCTGCTGCGGCGGGCGGGCGTGGTGACCGCGCCGGCGGTGGAGGCGGACCTGGTCACGGTCAGCGGCGGCAATCCACTGGCCCTCCTGGAGGCCGCCCGCTCGCTGACCCCGGAACAGGCACGCGGCGAGGAGCCGATGCACAACCCGCCGTCGCTGGGCCGGCACCTGGAACACGCCTGGTCGGCCCGGATCAACGCGCTCCCCGAGGCCACCCGGCAGGCGCTCACCGTGCTGGCCGCGCACCGGTCGACGGCGCTGGCCGGGCTGTGCGAGGCGCTGGAGGTGCTCGGCCTGTCGCTGAAGGCGCTGTGCCCGGCCGAGGAGGACGGCCTCGTGACCTCGAACGGTGACGGGCTGGACTTCCGCCACCCCGTGCTGCGTCCGCTGGTGCTCGGGCGGGCGCCGCTGGCCCACCGGCTCGCCGCGTTCGGTGCCCTCGCCGAGGTCACCCGCGGGCCGCTGCACGCGTGGTACCGGGCGGCCGCCGCCACCGGGCCCGACGAGCGGGCCGCCGCCGCCCTGTCGGAAGCGGCGGAAGAGGCGCGCCGGCGCAGCGCGTTCGAGGAGTCGGCGCTGGCCTGGCGGCGCGCCGCGGAGCTGACCGGGGACCGGGCGGCGCGCGCGGGCCTGCTGCACCGTGCCGCGTCCGACGCCTTCCTGGGCGGCTCGGCGTCCAGTTCGCGCTGGTGCGAGGAGGCGCTGCGTACGACGACGGAGCCCTCCGTGCGCGCCGACATCGAGCTGCTGCTGGGCCGTATCCACACCTGGAACGGCGAGCCCGCGCGCGCCTACGAACTCCTCGTCGAGGCCGCGCGGAACATCCGCCGCACCGATGCCGTACGGGCCTGTGTCCTGCTCGCCGAGGCGGTGGTGCCCGCGAGCATGGACGGCCGGGTGGCCTCCGCCGTACGGATCGCCGAAGATTCGTTCCGCCTGGCCTCCGAGTCGGGGCCGGACCGCTGGCTGAGCATGGCGCTGCTCGGATCGGCGCTGACGCTCTCCGGGCAGATCGGCCGGGGCGTGGCCATGCTGGGCGCCGCCGACGGGCACTGTACCGGCGATCCCGTACGTAACCAGCAGCTGTACGCGCTGGCCGGGCAGGCGTGGACCTGGGTCGAGGACCGCGACCGCAGCCGCCGGCTGCTCAACTCCGCCGTGGAGTCCGCCCGCCGGCACAGCGCGCCCGGCGTCCTGCCGTTCACCCTGGCCGTACGCAGCGACCTGGAGGCCCGCGTCGGCCACTGGAACGCCGGGTACGGCGACGCCACCGAGGCCCTGCACTGGTCCGAGGAGCTGGGCCAGATCTCCTGCGTCGGCTACAGCCTGGCCTGCCTGGCCCGGCTGGACGCGCTGCGCGGCGACCGGGTGCGGTGCGAGGAGCAGGTGAGCCGCGCCCGGCGGGAGGTCGGCGGGTACGGCATCGGCTGTCTGGAGATGCACCTGACCGCGGCCCTGGGGCTGGCGGCCCTCGCGCACGGCGACCACTGCGCCGCCGCCGGCCAGCTGGAGCAGAGCTTCGCGCTGGTCGTCGCGCAGGGGGTGGGCAACCCGCTGGTCGTGCCGTGCGCCGCCGACCTCGTCGAGGCGCAGCTGCGTACGGGCGACACGGCGCGCGCCGCGGAGGTAGCGGCGTGGCTGGAGGAGCGGGCGCGGGCCACCGGGCTGGCGTCCGCGGAGGCCGCCGCCGCCCGCTGCCGGGGACTGCTGGCCGCGTCGCACGAGGCGGCGCGGGCCGCGTTCGCCGCGGCCCGGGCGGCGCACGAGCGCGTCCGGGAGCCGTTCGAGCAGGCCCGTACGCTGCTGTGCGAGGCGGAACTGCTGCGCCGCTACCGCCGTCCCGGCGCCGCCCGCGCCCCGCTCACCTCGGCGCTGGCGCGCTTCGAGAGCCTGGGCGCGCTGCCGTGGGCGCGGCGCACCGCCGGTGAACTGGCCGCCACCGGTGCCCCGCCGACGGCGCCGGCCGCGCCGGACGGGGTCTGGGAGCAGCTGACGCCGCAGGAGTTCCAGGTGGCCCGCGCGGTGGCGCGCGGCCTGAACAACACCGAGGCGGCGGTCTCCCTCTTCGTCTCCCGCAAGACGGTCGAGGCCCATCTCACCCGCGTCTACCGCAAACTGGGCGTGCGCTCCCGCACCGAGCTGACGCGGCTGATGGCGTCCGGCGAACTGGTCGACTGAAGCCGGCCGCGCGGGGCACCGACTGGCAGTGCACCTACGAGACGGCCTACGGGCACCAGCTGCGGGCCGCCTTCCCGCCCCGGAACAGCGAGCGGGCGCGCCGCGCGGTGCTCGCAGCCGTGGCCGCGGCCGGCTGCGAGGTACGCCGCCTGCGGACGGTGCACGGTACGTCCGTCCGGGCGGCACCCGGCAGCTGAGTGAGCCCTGCCACAGAAGGCCCGGAGGGGCCCGCGTCCTGCGAGACCCGCGCGGGGGATGGGTTAGGTTCGCAAAGGCCGAGGTGCCGACGGACAGCCGCCCCCGACGGCTCGTCGCGCCCCGGTGAACGGCCTGATCAGGGAGAGAATCGCGATGCAAGAGCCAGTGGACCCGCCGGCGGCGGCGCACCAGCCGGACCCGGCCGCCGGACCGCCGGACGCCGGCGGCGCCCTGGGCGACGGGCCCCGGGACGACACCCGGGCAGAGCTCGACCGGCTCCGCCGGGAGGTGCGGGACCTGCGCGGCAAGCTGCTCGCGCATCCGCTGATATCCCAGGCGCAGGGCCTGCTCCAGGAGCGCTACCGGCTGCCGGACGCGCAGACCGCGTTCGAGCTGATGAAGCGCTGTTCGCAGCAGCACAACCTGAAACTGCGCAACCTGGCGTCCGCCGTGGTCTCCGTCCCCCGCCCCGACGACGAACGGGGCCTGTGGTTCCCCGGCCGGACCGCCAGCACCCCTCCCCCGCTCCGCTTCCTGCCCGGCCACCGGCCCGACACGGTCAACCGCAGCACCGTCCTGCGTCAGGTGCTCCACCAGGCGCTGGCGTGCACCGACGCCCCGATGGGCGACCTGCAGACGGTGGAGCCGCCCGTCGGGCTGCGGATGGAGCACCACAGCGGGCTCAGCGAGGAGTTTCTGGACTTCTTCGCCGTGGTCGAGGAGGGCACGTCCTGCTCCCTCGCCGCCCGCCGCCGGGTCCGCGTCGCCGCGGACGTGGCCACCGATCCGGCCATCAGTGATCCCGCCCGCGAAATGATCCTGTCGGTGGGCAGCCGCACCGCCCACAGCATGCCGATGCTCTCGTCCGCGGGCCGCACCGTCGGCGTGTTCTCCCTCCACCTCCCCCGCGCACGCCAGTCCCTGACGCGCCCTCAGGCCCAGGCCCTGGACGGGATGGCCGCCCAGGCCGGCCGGTGGCTGGAGTGGCACCGCCACACGGTCCTGCAGGACGCTCTGGAGGACCTGCACCGGCGCGGCAAGGCCCTGCGGGCGGATCCGAGGCGGGGGTTCGCGGATTAGGGCGCGTCCGTGTTCAGAGGCATACGGCACCGCCCTCCCCCGTACCGTGTTCGACGAGCATCGCGCTCCATGCCGCCGCCGGGCTCATGTTGAGTACGACGGCGAGGCCGCCTTCGGGCAGGTGGCCGCGGTCGATGGCGGTGGCCAGGTTGAACAGGGCGTCGTTGGGGCCGAGGTGACCGTTGTCCCGTAGGTTGTCGGCGCACGCGTCGGAGAGTTTCACGTCCAGCGACTCGGCGACGATCCGCAGCGCGGCGGCCGACAGGTTCTGTCCGATGTAGCAGGAGACCGCGTCCCGGTCGACGCCGTTGCGCTCCAGCAGCCGCCGGGTCAGGGCCGCGATCCGCTTGCGGGACTCGACCGCGAGGCGGAACGCGTACGTGGGGATGTCGGTGCACTCCTCGCGCCACCGGTCCGGTTCCCGGCCCCGGTAATCGACGTGGAACAGGTTCCAGTACGCGCCGCTGGTCTCCAGCAGGATGTCGCGGACGCGCAGCGGTCCGTCCCGGGCGACCAGGACCGCCTGGCCGCTGTCGCCGTTGACGGTGACCGGGTGCCGGTAGCGGCGGGTGGTGACCGGCGTGCTGCCGTGCACGACGAGGATGCGGGCGGCGGCCGGGTCGGTGGCGAGCCGCCCGGCCGCGGCGAGCAGGGCGGGTACGACCGAGGCGCAGCCCAGGCCGCCCACCGAGAACGCCCAGGCCCGGTCCGCGCCGAGCAGCGCTTGCAGGCGGGTCGTCTCGGACGTGGCGAACGCTTCCGGGGCGCGGGGCTCGATCATGATCAGGCCGTCCAGCCGGTCCGGGGCGAGCCCGGCCGTGGCGAGGGCCTGCTGTCCGGCCCGGGCCGCCAGGTCCACGGCGGACAGGCCGTCGCCGACGGCCACCCGTTCGATGCCGAGGGCCAGGCAGGCGGCCCGTTCCGGATCGCTGAGCGCGGCCAGTTCCGGCAGCCCGGCCAGGGCGGTCCGGCCCGGCAGGTGGGTGGCCGTGGTGTGCAGGGCGATGGTCATTCCCCGATCCCCGCTTCCAGCTGTTCGATCTGGTGCTGGCTCAGCGCGACCAGGGGGAAGTCCGACGGCACGTGTCCGCCCGCGCCGGGCCGGTCCGTGTACGCCGCCAGTCCGGTCAGCAGGGCGGCCCAGCCTTCGCACAGCTCGCGGGCCGCTTCCTCGGCGACGAGATTGCGCGAGCACGCGACGGCGAGGTGCAGTTCGGCTCCGTCCGGTCCGTCGACGACCGTTCCGGAGGCCTCCAGCGCGTGGCCGGGGGGCACGCTCTCCGCGCCTTCGCCACTGTGGTGGAGCATCCGCCAGCCGCCGGCCGCGTCGTCCCGCGCCGCGCCGTCCGGGCCGGTTGCGCCGCCGGTGAGGGCGCCGAGGTAGTTGAACCCGATCGACGGGGCGGCCAGTCCGGCCAGCGCGCTGCCCGTGTCGCGGCCCAGGTAGCGCAGCGCGCCGTAGCCCAGGCCGTTGCCGGGGACGGCACCGAGCTGTTCCTTGACGCGTTTGACGAGGTGCCCGGCGGCGGGCCCGCCGGCCCGTACCTCGGCCAGGTCGACCGTGGCGGGGTCCAGCCGTACGGGGTAGGCGCAGGTGAACCAGCCCACCGTACGGGTCAGGTCCATGTCCTCGGTGAGCGGTTCGCGGCCGTGGTCCTCCACGTCGACCAGCACCGGCCCGGTGCCCTCGCCGCGCGCCGCCCGCCATTCGGCCACCGCGGCGGCCAGGGTGGCCAGCAGGAGGTCGCCGGTCCCGGAGTAGAACGCTGCCGGTACGGCGGTGAGCAGCGCGGTGGTCACCGCCGTCGGCAGCAGCAGGGACACGCGTCCGGTGTCGGCCGGGCCGTCGCGGTCCGGGTCGAGGGGCCGGCCGCCGGGCAGCGGTGCGCCGGGGGCGAGGATCCGCTGCCACACGGGGAGTTCGGCCTGCCAGTCCGGGGTGCCGGCGAACTTCGCCAGGGTCCGTACCCACCGCCCGAAGGAGGTCGGCACCGGCGGCAGCGCCGCGGGCCCGCCCGCCGCGAGCGCGTGGTACGCCGCTTCCAGGTCGTGCAGCAGGATCTTCCAGGACAGTACGTCGGTCGCGAGGTGGTGGGCGGCGAACAGCAGCCTGCCGTCCTCGGCGGTCCCCCGGTCCAGCAGGACGAGCTGGGTCATGACGCCGGCCCGGGGGTCGAGCCGCCCGTACGCCGCCCGGCTCTCCCGCTGTACGAGGGCGTCGAGTTCCCGCGCGTCGGTACCCGCCGCGTCGACCCGGCGCAGTTCGGCACCCGTACCGTCCGCGTCGGGCTCCCGCACCGTCAGGGACCAGGTGGTGGGGTCGGTGCCTTCCTCGCCCGTCAGCCGGGCCCGCAGCATGTCGTGCCGGCCGAGCACCGCGCGGTAGGCGGCCGTCAGGGTGGCGGGGTCGGTGCCGGCGGGGACGGCCAGGGTCGCCGACTGGGCGAACCGGGCCGGGATGCCTGCCCGTCCGGCGAATTCGCGCATCACCGGGGTGAGCGGGATGCCGCGGCCCGCGCCGCCGTCCGCCTCCGCGCCGTCGTCCGCCTGCGGGCGGCCGGGCACGGCTTCGGCCGCCGCCGCGATCGCCGCGGCGGTCCGCTGCTCGAAGACGTCGCGCTGCGTGATCTGCACACCGCACCGGCGGGCGCGGGCCACCAGCTGGATCGACATCACCGAGTCCCCGCCGATGGTGAAGAAGTCGTCGTCGGCGCGGGCCGGGCCGGTGCCGACCAGCTCGCCGAAGAGCCTGCACAGGACGGCCAGTGCGTCGCCGGGGGCTTCGGCGGGTTGTGCGGTGCCGGGTGTCCCGTCGCCGGGTGTTGCGGAGCTAGGTGTTGCGGTGCCGGGTCCGGGCACCGGCCGCGCTGCCGGCTGCGGCTCCGCCCGCTGCGCAGGCCCGGCGTCCGCGGCCGGCTCGACGGCCGGTGCCGGGGCCGGGTCCGCGGCGGGCTCCGGCCGTACCGTCCGCTGCCGTCGGAGCTCGCCGATCGGCCGGCCCGGGTCCGCCACGGCGGCCGCGACCAGCTCGGGGAACCACTGGACCAGGCGGTCGGCGGTGGACCGGTCGAAGAGGGCCGTCGCGTAGTCGAGTTCGCCGGCCATCGGCCCGGCTCCGGTGTCCGCGATCCCGAAGGACAGGTCGAACTTGGCGGTGCCGGGCACCACCCCGCCGACGTCGGTGTCGGTGAACCGGCTGATCTCCACGCCGGCCATGCCGCCCTCGTACTGCGGCACGTTCTGGTAGGTGTACGTCACGTCGTACAGCGGGTGCCGGGCCAGGTCGCGCCGGGCGCCGCCGGCCGTGACGATCTGGCCGACCGGGATCTCCTCGTGGTCCAGGACGCCCGCGACGGTGCCCGCGCAGCGCCGGACCAGCTCGTCGAAGGTCAGGTCCGCCGTGGTGTCGGTGCGGAACGGCGGGAGGTTGTTGAAGTAGCCCAGGACCTCCTGGACGTCGGGGTGGACCCGGCCGGAGGTGGCGACGCCGATGACGATGTCGCGGTGTCCCGACCACAGGTGGACCAGCGCGTCGAGCGCGGCGAGCATGGTGACGAAGGTGGTGACCCCGTGGTGGCGGCTGTACTCCCGCACCCGCCCGGCGGTCACGGCGTCGACGTGGAAGGGCAGCACCTCCCCGTCGTACGACTGGACGTCCGGGCGCGGCCGGTCCAGCGGCAGTTCAGGGCGGCTGAGGCCGTCGAGTTCCGCGCGCCAGAATTCCAGGCTGCGCCGCCACTTGCGGCCGCCCGGCAGGGCGCGGTGCCAGGCGGCGTAATCCTGGTACTGGACGGGCAGTTCGGGCAGCCGGGCCGGGGTGCCGGTGGTGCGCGCCCGGTAGAACTCGGCGAGGTCGCGGGAGAAGATCGCGGTGGATCCGCCGTCGAAGACGGTGTGGTGGAACGTCAGGACGAGGACGTGGTCCTCCTCGCTCCGTTTGATCAGCAGGACCCGCAGCAGGGTGTCCCGGGTGAGGTCGAAGGGCTGCGCGACGGCGTCCCTGATGAGGGTGCGGACGCGCGGGCCGCGCTGGTCCTCCGGCAGCCGGCTGACGTCCAGGACGGCCAGCAGCGGTTCCGGGGCGGTGAACGTCACGTACGGGGCGCTGTTCTCATCGGTCAGGAAGGTGCTGCGCAGTACCTCGTGGCGGCCGGCCATGTCGGCCAGCGCGTCCTGGAGGGCGGCCGGGTCCACCGGGCCGGTCAGATGCAGCGGTGCGGGCACGTTGTAGAGCGGGCTGCCCGGGTTGACCTGGTCGAGGTACCACAGGGGTTCCTGGCCGAAGGACAGCGGCAGCGGCCCGTCCCGTCCGATGCGGGGGATCGGCCGGCCGGTCTGCTCGTCCGTCGCGTCGGCGTCGTCGGAGTGCCCGGCGCCACCGGCGGTTTCCGTGGCGTCCGCCAGTTCGTGGAGCCGGCCGGCGAGGGCGCGGACGGTGGGGTGTGCGTACAGGTCGGCGAAGGTGACCTGCACGCCGAAGTCCTGCTGGAGGCGGCGGAGCAGGCCGACGCCCACGAGTGAGGTGCCGCCGAGCATGAAGTAGTCCGAGTCGGGCCCCGCGTCCGGCCGGTCGAGCAGGTCCGCCCATACTTCGGCGACGCGCCGTTCGGTTTCCGCGAGGCCGGGCGGCGCCACGGCGCGCGGCGCGGAGGGCGCGGCCGGGCCGCGGCCGGTGGCGGGCCGCCCGGAGCGGAGCCGGGTCGGCTCGAAGGGGTACGTCGGTGCCTCGATGCGCCGTACGGTGGTGTCGCGGTAGTACCGCTCCCAGTCGAGGGCGGCGCCGAGCGTGTACAGGCGGCCGAGGCGTTCCAGGACGCCGGCGAGCGTGCCGTCCCCGGCGAGGTCCACCACCGGCAGCTCCGGGGCCAGTGCGGCGATCTCCCGCGTGAGGACGCCCCCGGGGCCGAGTTCCACCAGCAGGGCGCCGTCCCGCACGAGCCCGGCCACCACCGGCTCCAGCCGCTCCCGGTCGGGCACCGCGGACAGGTGCTGTTCGCACGCCTCGGTGACGGCTGTGGCGAGCGGGAGCTTTCCGCGTACGGCGCGTACGGCCAGGTTGCCCGCGCCGGAGCCGATCAGGCTGAAGTCCGCCAGTCCCAGCGACTCGGCCACCCGGTAGAGCGCGTACTGCCGCACGACGGTCCGGCCGGCCGGGTCCGGGGTCGCGGCGTCGAGTTCCGCGCATGCGGCGGGTACGGGGAAGTGGGCGCGCAGCCGCGCCCAGACCGCGTCGTCCAGGAGCGCGTCCCCGGAGAACAGCAGGACGGGCCGCGGCGCGTCGGCGGCGGGTGCTTCGGGGACGGTCACCGCCCGCAGCCGGGCGGCCAGTTCGCCGGTCGTCCCGGCGGTCACGGCCAGCCGGTACGGGTGGTCGTCGCGGCCGCGGTTCAGGGTGTGCGCGACGGCCCGCAGCGGCTGGTCCGTACGTGCGGCGAACGCGGCGACCCGGGCGCGGTAGCGGTCCAGGGCACCGGCCGAGCGGGCGGACACCGTGACCAGTTCCGCGGCCGGCACGGCGGCGCCGGAGGCCGGGACGGCGGGCGCCTGTTCCAGTACGGCGTGCACATTGGTACCGGTCATGCCCCAGCTGCTCAGTCCGGCGCGGCGGACGGCGGTCCCGTTCTCCCAGGGCCCCGGCGCGTCGTCGACGTACACCGGGCCGCTGAAGTCGATCAGCGGGTTGGGGGCGGTGAAGTTGACGGCCGGGTAGCGGGTGCCGTACCGCAGCGCCGCGATGACCTTGAACAGGCCGGCGATCGCCGCGACATTGCCCAGGTGCCCGATGTTCGCCTTGACGGAGCCGATGGCGCACTGCCGGCCGGTCACGCCGGCGTCGGCGAACGCCCGGCGCAGCGCGTCCACCTCGACCACGTCGCCGAGCGGCGTGCCGGAGCCGTGGCACTCGACGTAACCGATCGTGCGGGCCTCCACGTCCCCGTCCCGCCACGCCCCGGTCAGCACGTCCGCCTGGGCGGCCTGGCTGGGCGCGGCCATGGTGGCGGCGCGGTAGCCGTTGTGGTTGACGGCGATGCCTTTCAGGACGGCCAGGACGGGGTCGCCGTCGGCCACCGCGGCGGACAGCGGTTTCAGTACGACGACACCGCCGCCCTCCCCCGCGGTCATGCCGTTGGCGTCGGCGTCGAAGGGACGGCACCGCTCGTCGCTGGACTCCAGGCCCGGCAACGGGGACCAGTCGGCCCGGCGGACCATCATCGGCAGCAGGCTGACGCCGCCGACGATGGCCATCGGGGCTTCGCCGCCGCGCAGGTGGCGGACGGCGAGGCTCAGGGCGGTCAGCCCGCTGCTGCACGCGGTGTCCACCACGAGGGCGGGCCCCCGGAGGTCGAAGAGGTAGCTGAGGCGGGCGGCCAGCGCGGCCGTCGACGTGCCGAGCAGGCCCACCACGTCGCGGTCCTCGTCCTCCAGCCAGGTGGGGGCGGCCTCCACGGCCGCGAGGAGCACCGCGGTCGCCGAGCCGCGCAGCGCGGCCGGGGCGTAGCCGGCGGACTCGACGGCCTGGTGGGTGAGCTGGAGCAGCATCCGCTGGTTCGGGTCCATCAGCTCGGCCTCGCGGCGCGGAATGCCGAAGAGTTCGTGGTCGAACAGGTCGATCCGGTCCAGGTAGCCCATGGAGAGGTACCGTTCGCCGGGGTCGTCACCGGGCCGCAGCCGCTCGGGGCCCGGCCGGCCGACGCTGTGGCGGCCGGTGCGCAGGTTGTGGTGGAACGCCTCCAGGTCCGCCGCGTCGGGAAAGATCCCGGCAGCCCCGATGATCGCGACGTCGCCTGTCCTCATGTGTCTTCTCCGATGTTCCGGCGGTCCGGGACCGCGGGGTGGGGGCCGGTCCGGCCTGTGCTGCGGGTGCTACAGCTCGTGGCTGTGGTCGTCGTCGACGGGGAGCAGGCGGCGCCGGTCGACCGTCTCCGCCATCGCCTCGATGGTCGAGTGTTCGAAGAACAGCGCGACCGGCAGGTCTGCGCCGCTATAGCGGGCGAGTTCGTTGCGTACGGCCAGAAGGTTCAGCGAGGTGCCGCCGGTGTCGAAGAACTTCTCGCGCACGCCGAACTCCGGGCGCCCCAGCACACGGCACCAGATGCGGTGGACGGCGCGTTCGGTCGCGGTGCGCGGGCCGCGGTCCGCCGGCGGGCGGACCGGGTCGGGCGCGGGCAGCGCGGCCCGGTCGACCTTGCCGCCGGGGGTCAGCGGGAACCGTTCCAGGACGACGGTCGCCGACGGCCGCAGGTACTCCGGCAGGTGGTCGTCGGCGAACCGCCGGACGGCGTCCGCGACCGGCGCCCCCGGGTGCGCGGGCACGACGTACGCGATCAGCCGCTTGTGCCCGGGGGTGTCCTCCCGTACGGTCACGACCGCTTGGGCGGCCTCCGGGCAGCGGGCCAGGACGGCGGCCGTCTCGTCCGGTTCGACGCGGTAGCCGCGGATCTTGACCTGGTGGTCGGTGCGGCCGAGGAACTCCAGGTGCCCGTCGGCGTTCCAGCGTACGAGGTCGCCCGTACGGTACGCGCGTCCGCCGTAGGGGCAGGCGACGAACCGTTCCGCGGTGAGCGCGGGCCGGTCCAGGTAGCCCCGTGCGACGCCGAGGCCGCTGAGGTACAGCTCCCCGGGGACGCCGGCCGGCACCGGCCGCAGCACCGGATCCAGGACGTACAGGCGGACACCGGCGCGCGGGCCGCCCAGCGGCAGCGTGTCCGGCACCCGGTCGCCCGGGCGCAGGGTGTGCACGGTCGCGCACAGGGTCGCCTCCGTCGGCCCGTACAGGTGGCGGATCTCCAGGTCGGGGCAGGCGCGGGCGACGCGTGCCACGGCCTCGGCGGGCACCACGTCGCCGCCGGTGAGCAGGTGCCGCAGGCCGGCCAGGCACGCGGGTGTCTCCTGCGCCAGTGCCCGGAACAGGCCGGCCGTCAGGTGGACGGAGGTCAGCCCGGCGCCGGCGGCCAGGGAGGTCAGCAGGTCTGAGTCGGCGACGCCCTCGGGGGCCACCACGACGCAGCCGCCGTTCAGCAGCGGCACCCAGACCTCCAGGAAGGAGGCGTCGAAGGTGTGCGGGGCGTGGAAGAGCATCCGGCCGGTGGCGCACCCGCCCCAGCAGGGGTCCGCGGCCAGCGCCGCGACGCTGCCGTGCGTCGCCGTCACGCCTTTCGGCTCACCGGTGGATCCGGAGGTGTACATCACGGAGAACGCCGAGCCGGCCGTCACCGCGGCCGGTACGGGGCCCGTCCCCGGGAAGGCGAGCGCTTCCGCCAGGGCGCCTTCGGTCACCTCGAAGGCCGGTGCCGCGTTCCCGGTCATCAGGGCGGTACGCCGGGCCGGGCCGCCCGGGTCGACGGGCACGTACGCCGCACCTGCCTTCAGGACGCCGAGGAGCACGGCCGGCAGGTGCGGCGACCGGGGCAGCCGCACCGCCACCCGGTCCCCGTCCCGGACCCCGCGGGACCGCAGGAACCGGGCGACGGCGTCCGCCCTGGCGTCCAGTTCCCCGTACGTCAGCGTGGTGTCCCCCTGCACGACCGCTTCCTGGTCCCGGCAGCGCGCCACCACCCGCGCGAACATGCCGGTCACCGTCTCCCCCGCCGTGCCGGGCGGCCCCAGGTTCACCCCTGTGGTCAGCCGCTCCCGTTCGCCGTCCAGCAGGGCGTCGATCTCCGACGGACGGACCGGGGCGTCCCCCACCAGCTGTTCCAGCACCCGCAGCAGGCGCCGCGCCACGGTTTCGGCCGCGTCCCGGTCGAACAGGTCCGGCCGGTAGGTGAGCAGGAAGTCGTCGGACAGGGCGTTGAGGGCGAGGGGGTAGTGGGCCGCGGCCCGGCCGGTGACCTGGTCGAGCCGGACGCCGCCGCCGAGGTCGCGGGCGGGCAGCTCGCGCGGCAGGTTCTGGCAGACCACCAGCGTGTCGAACAATTCCGGTACGCCGGTGAGCGGGCGCAGCTCCCCCAGGCCGACGTACTCGTGGGCGAGCAGCGCGCCCTGCTCCCGGACCAGCCGGCGCAGGAAGCCGTCCAGCGGCTCCCGCGCGCCCCACCGCACCCGTACGGGAAGCGTGTTGATGAACATGCCGACCATGCCCTCGACGCCCGGCACGTCCGGCGGCCGGCCGGCGGTCGTCGTGCCGAACACCACGTCGTCACGCCCGGTCAGCCTGCCGAGCAGGATGCCCCACGCGGCGCGCACCAGCGTGCTCACCGTCACGCCCAGGTCCCGTGCCCGGCGCTCCAGCCCGGCACTCAGCGCCGCGCCCACACCGACGGAAAGCTCGACCGGTTCCGCCGGGGCGCGCTCGCCCCGGGCGCCCGCGACCAGCGTGGGCCGTACGTCCGCGAGCGCCTGCCGCCAGGCCGCGAGAGCGGCGTCCCGGTCCTGCGCGGCCAGCCAGGACATGTACGCGGCGTACGGCGTCACGGGCGGCAGGCAGGCGGCGTCCCCCGCGTGCTCGTACAGCGTGGCCCATTCCTCCAGAAGGGTCGCGAGGGACCAGCCGTCGCAGAGAATGTGGTGCAGCCCCAGCAGAATGCGGTACCGGCCGGCGGCGCGCCGTAGCACCGTCACCCGTATCAACGGGGATTCGGCGAGATCGAAGCGGCGCGCCCATTCCCGGTCGGCCACCTGTTGCACGCGGGATTCGTCCGCCGCGCGCAGATCGGTCTCCGTCCAGGGAATGTCCACCTCACGGAGCACGCACTGCACGGTTTCCCCGGAGTCGAGGGTGCGGAATACCGCCCGCAGGGGTGCGTGCCTGCGAGTGAGCTGCTGGAGCGTGGAACGCAGCAGGCCGGTGTCGACCGGCCCGAGGAAATCCAGCGTGGTCTGGCTGCGATAGACATCGGTGGCCCGCGCATCGTGACCGGCGTGGAAGAACATGCCTTTCTGCACGGCCGTCAGCGGCCATATGTCAGCTAATTCCGGCTTTCCCATGGGCGCGGCCCCCGCTTCACTCAGCGTCCGCTCAGCACGGCATGCCGGTCATGTTATCCAGCTCCGCGCCGCGAAAGGGGACGTCCAACTGTGCAGTGGCCGCGCGTCATTGAGGTGTTCGGGTCAGCCGTCCCGGGCGGTGGCGGCCCGGGCGCGGAGCGCGGCCGGCCCGCGGACGGCGGTCTCCTGGCGGGGACCGCCGAGCCGTACGCAGGTCAGGAGCGGCGCAGCGGCCGGGGACCGCCGAGCACAGGGTGCGGGCCGGCCGGTTCGGGGCTCACCGGGGCCTGGCGGGTGCCACGGTGACGCCGTAGAGCCGGATCTTGCGGTAGATGGTGGCGCGGGAGATGCCCAGCTGCCGGGCCGCCGCGTCGCGGTTGCCCGCGGCGTCGTGCAACGCGCGGACGATCGCGTCGCGTTCGGCGGTCTCCCAGGGCGTGAGCGTGCGGCGGCAGGAACTGTGGCACTCCGGTGCGAGGTCGTGCGGCCGCAGGTCGGCCTGCCGCCGCCCGCGTGCCGCCTGCTGGAGCACCCGGCTCAGGTGGCGCACGTTGCCCGGCCAGTCGAAGCGGGTGAGGACCTGCATCGCCGCCGGGGTGCAGGCCACGGCGGTGCCGTGGCCGTGGCGGGCCAGCAGCGCCGGGACGAGGTCGCGGATGTCCTCGGGCCGGTAGCGCAGCGGCGCCACCGCCACCGTGCACGGGAAGACGGCGCTGTCCAGGGCCGGGGGCACGGCGTCCGCCGGGACGGGCCCCTGCCCGGGGACCGTGTACAGTCCCGCCACCCACGGGCCGGCGCCCCGGTTGCGCCGCGCGCCGGCGAGCAGCGTCTCCAGCCGGTACATCAACTCCCGGCCCGCGACCTCCAGATGCTGGAGCACCACCGTGCCGTCCTCGTCCCGGAGCGCCTCCTCGGTGCGGGTCAGGACGTCCGGCGTGCGCCGGTCCGCCGTCAGGTCCACCACGTGCAGCCGGTTGCGGGGCCGCACCCAGTGGTGGGCGGCGCGGACCAGTGCCAGCTTGCCGACCCCCGCCTCGCCCACCACACGGACCGGCAGCCGCTGCCGGCAGGCGGCCACGACGTCCCGGCTCGCGGCGCGCCACGGCGGCGAGCTGCCGGCCAGGCCCGGCAGCAGCACCGGCAGCGGCGCCGGGGACGGCTGCGGGCCGGTCCGGGCGCCGGGCCTGCGGACCTCCGCGGCGGCACTCCCGCGGATCTCCGGCACGGTCATGCCGACGACGCAGCCCGCCGGCCGCCCCGGCGGGCCGACCAGGGTGCAGCGGGCCCGTACGTCCGCGCCGGAGGCCAGCCGCAGCGACACGTCGACGCGCTGCCGGCGGCTGCCCGCCGGGGCGGCGAGCAGGTCGGCGGCGAGCGCGCCCACCTGGCGCAGGTCCTGCGGCTCCAGGAGGCGGACCGCCTCGGTGTTGGCCGTACGCAGGGTGGGCGTCACCAGCAGCACCGGGCCGCTGGTGCGCCGGCCGGCGGCGAGGAACGCGTCCAGGGCCGCGCGCTCGTTGCCGGAGTACCGGTCCAGCAGCCGCTCCTCGATGTCAGCGGCGGCCTGCCGTACCACCGCGGCCATCAGCGGGGAGGCGTCCTGCCGCAGGCACGTCAGATTGACGACGCCTTCCTGCCGTCCGGTGAGCGGGTTGCGTACGGGGATGCCGGCGCACGCGGCGCGCTGCAGCGGCTCGGCGAAGTGCTCGGCTCCGAAGACGGTGCTCAGGCGCCGTTCGGCCAGCGCGGTGCCGATCCCGTTGGTGCCGACGGCCTCCTCCGCGTAACTGAAGCCGGGGGCCAGGTGCACCCGGTCCATCAGGCGGACGACCGCGGGGTCACCGCCCCGGCGGGTCAGGACCCGGGCCGCGGCGTCCGCGAGGACGACGCCGGCCGTGCAGTCGGCGAGCAGCTGCTCGACGCGGTCCAGGACCGGCGCCGCGGCGGACAGCAAGCGGCTGTCCCAGTCGATGTGTTGCCCGACGTGCGGGACGTGCAGCCGGTCGGCGTCGACCGCGTGCAGGCGGCAGCGTCTCCAGGAGGAAAGGACGGCGTCCCTGGCGCGGGGGTACGCCGCTGCCGCCGGCGCCGCCGTCTCCTGGGCGCCGTTCAGCATCCGCTCGCGTGCCCGCATGACCGCCTGTTCGGGGATGTCCCGGAATTCCATGGATGCAGTCATGCCCCGAGCGCGGAAGCGCGAGTCCCGCGAGCGGGCCCAATCGCCCCTGTGGGTACGGCACTCCGCCACCAAAGGTGGAAAGTCCGCCGGGACCAGGGCAGTTGCCGCCGTACCGTCTCAGAGTGAGACAGCGCGCCTGACCGGCCGCGTGCTGTAATTCCGAGTACGGCCGGACCTCCCCGCGTACGGCCGGTGCCCGCCGCGCACGGCCGACCCGCTCCCCGCGTCGCACGCCGACATCCACCCGAGGACCGCCCATGCCGAGCAGGCCGCAGGAGCCGACCGGGACGCCGTGCCGGAACGGACGCCCCGTCACCTTCGACGCGAGCCGGTCCGTGGACCCGTACGCGGCCCGGCTGGCCGAGGCGAACCGCAGCGCGCTGGCCGACCTCTACGCGTCGCTGGACATGCTGGAGAACCTGATCGGCCAGATCCGGGACCACGCGCACGACACGGTGGCGGGCGCCCACACCTGTCTCGCCCAGTCCCTGCACCATGTGCAGACGAGCCTGGCGACGGTGGAGGCGCTCACCGGTCTGACCCGCCACCTGCGGCCCAGGCCGGTGCCGCCGCGGGACAGCGGCCGGGCCTGAGCGGGGTCCGCACCGGGGCGGTGCCGCCTGTGCGGCGGCCGGCCGTCAGTCCTGGCCGGAGCGCAGTTCGCTCCAGTCCAGCAGTTCGTCGGCCTCGCGCTCCATCTCCTTGGCCAGCTGGCGGACCTGGGCCGGTACATCGCCGTGCTTCTCGATGAGGCTGTCGTAGATCGGTGGGCCGGCGGGCAGGCGGGCAGCGGTCATGTGGGGTCAGTCCTCGAACCATTCAGCCGCACCGTCCCCCGCCCGCGGCGGGGGTACTGACGCGGAAACTACAACGACGCCGGAACTGCGGGCCGAGCGCGTGTCAGGCGGCGAGGAGGGAATCCTCCCGCACGCCCGTGCCGGGCAGCCGGTGCCCGGCCGCGACCAGTGCCGCATCAACATCCTTCGTTCCGGTGGAAACGCACAGCGAGTAGGCGAGATCGTCCATCCGCCTGCGCAGCTCAGGACTGCCGTCCTCAGCACGCAGCACCCGCGGTGTCTCGTACTGCTGAACGACATTACCCAACACCACCGGGTGCGCCAACAGCGTCCTTTTCCCCCTTCATCACATGATCACCTCAGCTTTCGGCGGCAGTTACCCGCTCCATGGGACTCCATGCACCGAAGAGAAGGAGATACATCACACGGCTCCCCGCACACACCGCGCCCCGCGCACCCCGCACACCCGGCGCGCCGCACCGGCGATGCCGGCTCCCGACGCACGCAACAGGAAGGGAGCTCGACCCTGCGCCTCGGCCTCTCCGACCGCACGGCCGTGGTGACGGGTTCGTCCCAGGGCATCGGCCACGCCATCGCGACCGGCCTCGCGCGGGCGGGCGCGGCCGTCGCGCTGACGGGGCGCCACGCCGGACGGCTCGACGAGGCCGCCGGGCAGCTGCGGGAAGCGGTGCCCGGCGCCACGGTGTCCGGGGTGCGGGCCGGCCTCGTCACCGAGGCCGGTGCGCGGGCGGGCATGAAGGAGCGCGGCGGGGGACGCGTACAGAACATCGCCGGCGACTCCGCGGTCGTCAACTCCGTGATCGCCGGGGCGACGCGCACCGGCGGCGTCGAGGGCTTCGTATACCAGTTGGCCGACCGTGATCTTCCGTGGGACGCTGCCCAGCGCGAGTTCATGCGGCTGCGCCGCCCGCAGTCGTTGCTGGAACGCCTCATCGAGCCCGAGGAGACCGCCGACATGGTCGTCCACCTCAGGTCACCGCAGGCGTCGGCGACCACGGGCGGCGCGCTGCGCGTCGACGGCGGACACGTGGACGCGATCCTGCCTCGGAGCCCGTGTCCGACGCCGCCGGTTTCCGCCCCTGACCGAGAGATGAGCACCCGACATGCCCGACACCCACCACGATGCGCGCCACGCCGACGAGCGCGCCGGCGCCGGGAGCCGGTTCGCCGGCCGGCTGCGCGAGCGGGCCGCGGTGCTCGCCACCCTCGACCCCGAGGAACCGCTCGACGACCTGGAGCCGCTGCGGGAGCTCATCGGTGACGCCCGCGTCGTCGCGCTCGGCGAGAACTCCCACTTCATCCGGGAGTTCGGCCTGGCCCGCGAACGGGTGCTGCGCTTCCTCGTCCAGCGCTGCGGATTCACCGTGCTGGCCTTCGAGTTCGGCTTCAGCGAGGGCTTCGCGCTGGACGCGTGGGTGCAAGGGGAGGGCGCCGAGGAGGACTTCGCGCGGCAGACCGCGGCGAACATCCCCATCGGCCTGTCCGGTCCGCTGCACTGGCTGCGCCGCTACAACCGGACCGCGACCCTGCCCGTACGGTTCGCCGGTGTCGACGTGCCCGAGGCCGGGGGCTCGCTGCTGCCGGCCCTGGCGCCGGTAGCCGAGTACCTGCGCGAGGTGGACCCGGACGGACTGCCGCTCGTACAGGAGGCCATGAAGACCGCCGAGCGGTTCGGCGGTACGTCCATGGCGCTCGCCGCACCCGCCTGGGCCCGGCTGGACACCGGGGAACAGGACGCCCTCAGCGCGCGGCTGGTGCGCCTGCGGACCCGGCTGCGGGCCATGGAGCCGCTGTACGTCGAGCGGGGCGGCCGGTCCGCGTACGACATCGCGCTGCACCGCGCCGAGGCGGCGTGCCACACCGACCACCAGTTCCGGGCCATGGCCGCGCTGTACGCGGGCGAGACCGCGCCGGCCGACACCTCGGCCCGCGAGGTGTTCATGGCCGACTCGGTCCGGTGGCTGCTGGACCGCTCGGCGCCCGGTACGCGGGTCGTGCTGCCCGCGCACAACGCCCACATCCAGCGGACGACGGTCTCGTTCGACGGCCGTCTCACCGCACTGCCCATGGGCCTGCACCTGAGCCACGCCCTGGGCGCGGACTACTTCGCCCTCGCCATGACCAGCGTGGGCGGCCGTACCGGCGAGATGCATCTCGACGAACAGAGCCCCTTCGGCTTCCGCGTCGAGGACACCGCCCTCGGCGTACCGGAGCCGGGGAGCATCGAGGCCGCTGTCGTGGACGCCGGGCTGGACGCGGACATCAGCCTCGCCGGGCTGCGCGGACCGCGGAGCACGGACGGCTCCGACGGCCCCGACCGTATCCGTATGCAGAGCGGCTATCTGCACACCCCCGTGGCCGACGCCTTCGACGGCATCCTGACCGTCCCGGCCTCCACCGTGGTCGACGACCTCGGCTTCTGAGCACCGCCCGTCCGCCCCGCCGCGCACCCGTCCTGCCCCGCCCGATGCCGGGACAGCGGCCGGGTGCGGGCGGCACGATGGAGGCCCGTGCATCGCGCGGGGCTCGTCGGGGAGCGAGGCTGTCATGGCGTACCGGCTGGTGGTGGCACGCGAGGCACGGAGCCGGCTGAACGGCCTGCGCCGCGACGACGTACGGGCGGCCCGGCTCGTCGGGGAGGCGGTGACCGCGCTGCTGGAGCAGGGCCTGCGGCTGGGGCCTCCCCTGCTGGTCCCGGTCGGCGCCGCCCTGCGGGCGGCAGAGCCGCGCGAGGCCCTGGACCACTGGTACCAGCGGCAGCTCACGCTGCTGCTCGAGGTGCGGCGGGCGGTGGCCGACGTGACGCTGGTGCGCCGGCGGCTCGACCAGGAGATCGGCGAGTTGGGGCGGCAGGCCCGGCGGCTGGCCGATCTGGGGGCGCGGGCCGCCGTCTCGGGCCGGGAGGGCCTCGCGCGGGAGGCGCAGGAGCGGTGGTCGGTGGTACGCCACCAGCAGGAGCTGCTCGGCGCGTCACGTGCCGAGGTCCGCGAGCGGGAGGCCGCGCTGGCCGGGATCGGCCGGCGGGTGCAGAACCACGTCGACGTCTTCCGGTCCCGCCGGATGGGTGTGGAGGCGGTCCAGCGGGCCGGCCAGGCCCAGCAGGGCGTGCACGCGGCGTGCGCCGAGGCGGACGGGCCGGCCGGTACGGACGCGGCCTCGTGCGCCGCCGCGGACAGCGCGGTGGTCACCGCCCGTGCCGCGGCGCACGCCATGGTCACGGAGGCCGGGCGGCTGGAGGGTGAGGTGCGGGAGGCGCTGGGCGGGCCGCCACCGGCGCTGGAACTGTACGAGCTGCGGCTCGGCGCGCTGACGGGCCGGGACGTGCGGGTCCTGTGCACCGTGGAGGCCGGGGGAGCCGGAGAGGCTGGGGAATCCGGGGAGGCCGTCGCGGCCGTGGTGCTGCTGGCCGTTGCCGTGGACCGGGACCAGTGGTGGGACTGGTACGCGTACGCCCTGCCGACGGCTCGTGCGCGCATGGCCCGGCGGGCGTTGCTGGGCCGGGCGCCCGGCGCGGAGGACGACACCTTTTTCGGCAGCCCTGCCTTCCTCCGCGACTGGTACCCCGGCGGAGACGAGGCGCGGCGCAGCGGTGCGGCCCTGCTCACGGCGCGGAACCAGGGGCAGCGGCTGGCGGCGGTGCGCCGTCGCCGGGGGCTGACGCGTGATCAGCTCGCCGTACGGATGGGCGTGCCGGCCGCCCGGGTGGCGGCGGTCGAGGAGGGCGAGCCGGGCGCCGTGGAGGTGCGTACCCTCGCGGCCTATGTCGCGGCCCTGGGCGGACGGCTGGAGGTCGTCGCGGATTTCGACACGGAGCGGCTGGTCCTGGGCTGACCGTCCGGGGAGCGGCGCGTCCGCGTACCGGGACCGGTGTCTCCGCGTACCGGAGAACGGGCCCGCCGGAGAGGCGAACGGGCAGCGCCGGGGCGCCGGAGCCCGCGACGGCGCGGTGCATGCGGGCAGAAACGGGCGGGTTTTCCGCCATGACGGGCAGCGGAACGCGCCCTTCTGCTTGCTATAAACCTGGTGCCGGGCAGAAACGGGCAGGACCATGACCGAACGGAACGCCGTGGAACCGAGGGAACCGAGCAGGAGTGCGCCGTGAGAGCCGAGGAACGCCAGCACCGCATCCTCGTGCTGGCCCGCCAGGCCGGCCGGGTGGACGTCACGGACGTCGCCGGGGAGTTCGGGGTGGCGCGCGAGACCGTACGGCGGGACCTGAGCGAACTGGAGCGGCGCGGCCTGGTCCGGCGCACCCACGGGGCCGCGTATCCGGTGGAGAGCGCCGGCTTCGAGACCACGCTGGCCCGGCGGGAGACCCAGCAGGTGGCGGAGAAGCGGCGGATCGCGGCGGCGGCCGTGCAGCTCGTCGGTGAGGCCGAGACGGTGTTCGTCGACGAGGGGTACACGCCGGAGCTGCTGGCGATGCTGCTGCCCACCGACCGGCCGCTGACCGTGGTGACCTCCTCGCTGCGGACCGCGTCGCTGGTCTCCGCGTCCGACACCACCACCGTGCTGCTACTCGGCGGGCGGGTGCGGTCCGGTACGCAGGCGGCGGTGGGCTCCTGGGCCCGGGACATGCTCGCCGGGTTCGTCATCGACCTGGCGTTCCTCGGGGCGAACGGGGTGTCACGGGAACACGGCCTGACCACTCCGGACCCGGCCGTCGCCGATGTGAAGGCGCAGGCGGTGCGGTCGTCGCGGCGGCGGGTGCTGATCGGGGTGCACAGCAAGTTCGGGGCGAGCAGTTTCTGCCGGTTCGCCGCCGTACGGGACCTGGACACGATCGTCACCGACACCGGGCTCTCCGCCCCGGAGGCGCACCGGTACACCCTGCTGGGCCCGCAGGTACTGCGGGTCTGACGCCACAGCGCGCACCGCGCGCGGGGAGCGCACACGTCCGGTGCGGACGTGCGGTCCGCCGTGCCCGCTGCCCGTACCACCACGCGGTCCAGGCCGCACCGGCCGGTGTGTGTTCCCGGCATGTCCCCACAGTTCCCAGCAGAGAGGTGTCGAGCCGTGCGAGCACGATCTCCCGGGAGGACCGCCGCCCCGCGGCGCTCCGTCCCGCCCACCGGACGGCGGGGCCCGCTCGGCCTGGCGGCCGTCGTGGTGGCCGTCTCCCTGGCTCTCGGAGGCTGCTACCGGGGCGCCGGTGCCCTCGGCAACGAGGGCCGGGACACGATCAACGTCCTGATGGTCAACAACCCGCAGATGGCGGACCTGCAACGGCTGACCGCCGAGCACTTCACCGCGCGCACCGGCATCAAGGTCAACTACACCGTGCTGCCCGAGGACGACCTGCGCGACAAGATGAGCCAGGACTTCTCCAGCCAGGCCGGCCAGTACGACGTGGCCAGCCTCAGCAACTACGAGACGCCCATCTACGCTCGCAACGGCTGGCTGACCCCGCTCGGCGACCGGGCCGCACGCGACACCGGCTTCGACCAGGCGGACCTGCTCGCCCCCGTACGGAAGTCGCTGACCGCCGCCGACGGGAAGGTCTACGCCCAGCCGTTCTACGGGGAGTCGTCGTTCCTGATGTACCGCAAGGACGTGCTGCGGGACCTGGGGCTGACGATGCCCGCGAAGCCGACCTGGAAGCAGGTCGCGGCGCTCGCGGCGCAGCTCGACGGCGCGCGTCCGGGCATGAAGGGCATCTGTCTGCGCGGCCAGCCCGGCTGGGGGCAGCTCGCGGCGCCGCTGACCTCGGTGGTCAACACCTTCGGCGGCACCTGGTTCACCAAGGACTGGCAGGCCCGGGTGGACAGCCCGGAGTTCACCGCCGCCACCCGCTTCTACGTCGGCCTGCTGCGTACGCACGGACAGGCGGGCGCCCCGCAGGCCGGGTACACCGAGTGCCTGAACGACATGCAGCAGGGCAAGGTCGCCATGTGGTACGACGCGACCGCCGGCGCCGGTTCGCTGGAGAGTGGCGACTCCAAGGTCGCCGGGAAGGTCGGGTACGCGCCGGCGCCGGTCGAACGGACGGAGAGTTCGGGCTGGCTCTACACCTGGGCGTGGGGCGTGCAGAAGGCCAGTACCCACCAGGACGCGGCCTGGAAGTTCATCTCGTGGGCCTCCGGCAAGGACTACGAGCGGCTGGTGGGCGAGCGGCTGGGCTGGTCGAAGGTACCGGCCGGGAAGCGCGCCTCCACCTACCGCGACCCCGATTATCTGCGGTCCTCCGGAGCGTTCGCCGCGGCGACGAAGGACGCGATCGCCTCGGCCCGTCCCGACGACCCGGGGGTGCAGCCGCGGCCCGCGCCCGGCATCCAGTTCGTCGGCATCCCCGAGTTCTCCGACCTGGGCACCAAGGTCTCGCACGAGGTCAGCTCGGCGATCGCGGGGCGGCAGAGCGTCTCCGAGGCGCTCGACAAGAGCCAGCGGCTGGCGGAGGAGGTGGCCCGTGCCTACGCAGAGCGTTGAGATCCGTGAAGAGCCGGGCGGACGCGGCGGCACACGCCGGCCCGAGAGTGCCGCGCGGCCGCGCGGGGGTGTCCGTACGGCCCGGCGTGCAGCGGGCTGGGCCCGGCGCGCCCCGCTGCTGCCCGCCCTGGTCTTCCTGGTGGTGGTGACCCAGCTGCCCTTCGTCGCCACCGTCGTCATCTCCTTCACCCGGTGGAACGCGCTGGCACCCGACAACCGCGGATTCGCCGCCCTCGACAACTACAAGGCCGTCTTCACCGACCCGGCGATGCGTTCGGCCATCTGGACCACGGTCCTGCTGACCGTGACCGTCGTCCTGGTCAGCCTGGTGCTGGGCCTGGGCCTCGCGTTGCTGCTGGACCGCACGTTCTGGGGGCGCGGCGTCGTCCGTACGATGCTGATCACCCCGTTCCTGGTGGTGCCGGTGGCCGCCGCGCTGCTGTGGAAGCACGCGCTGTACAACGCTTCGTACGGGCTGATCAACGGCACGCTGACGTGGATATGGGCGCTGTTCGGCAGCGCGGACCCGCCGCAGCCGGACTGGATGACGGCCTCGCCGCTGGCGGCGGTCGAGGTGGCGCTGATCTGGCAGTGGACACCGTTCATGATGCTGATCCTGCTGGCCGGGCTGCAGAGCAGGCCCGCCGACGCGGTCGAGGCGGCCCGGGTCGACGGCGCCTCCGCCTTCGACGTGTTCCGCTACCTCACCCTCCCCCACCTGCGCCGCTACCTGGAGCTGGCCGCGCTGCTCGGCACCGTTTACGTGGTGCAGAACTTCGACGCGGTGTTCACCATCACCTCGGGCGGCCTGGGCACGGCCAACCTCCCGTACACCCTCTACCAGACCTTCTACCAGGCCCATGACTACGGGCGGGCCTCCGCGCAAGGCGTCGTGGTCGTCGTCTGCTCCCTGCTGGTGGCGACCTTCGCGCTGCGCACCGTCTCGTCCCTGCTCCGTGAGGAGGTCACCCGATGAGCGCGAGCACGGTACGGGCCGCCGCGCCCGCCGTACGGCGCCGGCGGCGCACCGGGAGCCTGCTGGGCCTGGCCGCCTGGCTCTGCGGCATCGCCTTCTTCCTGCCGGTGGCGTGGATGGTGCTCACCTCCTTGCACAGCGAGGCGGACGCGGCCACCAACCCGCCGGGCGTCGGTGCCGGGCTGACGCTGGACGGCTACCGCGCGTTCTTCGGCGCGGGCACCGGCGTCAGCCCCTGGCCGCCGCTGATCAACTCGCTGACGGCCTCGGTGGCGTCCACCCTGCTGGTGCTGGTGCTCGCCGTCCCGGCGGCGTACGCGCTGTCCATCAAGCCGGTGCGCAAGTGGAGCGACGTGCTCTTCTTCTTCCTGTCCACCAAGATGCTGCCGCTGGTGGCCGGGCTGCTGCCGGTCTACCTGATCGCCCAGAACACCCGGATGCTGGACAGCATCTGGCTGCTCGTCATCCTCTACACCTCGATGAACCTGCCGATCGCGGTGTGGATGATGCGGTCCTTCCTGGCCGAGGTGCCGGTGGAGATGCTGGAGGCGGCCTCCATCGACGGCGCCGGGCTGCCGACGACGCTGGTACGCATCGTCGCGCCGGTCGCGCTGCCCGGCATCGCGGCCACCGCGCTGATCTCGTTCATCTTCAGCTGGAACGAGCTGCTGTTCGCCCGGGTGCTCACCGGCATCGTCGCCGGCACCTCACCGGTCTTCCTGACCGGGTTCGTGACCAGCCAGGGCCTGTTCCTGGCGAAGGTGTGCGCCGCCGCCACCGTCATCTCCCTGCCGGTGCTCGCCGCCGGGTTCGCCGCCCAGGACAAGCTCGTCCAGGGCCTCTCCCTAGGAGCCGTGAAATGAAGGCCGCCGTCATCAGCGCCCCGGGCCGGGTCGAGATCACCACCGTCGACGATCCGGCGCCCGGGCCCGGGGAGGTCGTCGTCTCCGTCGCGGGCTGCGGGCTGTGCGGCACCGATCTGCACATCCTCCAGGGCGAGTTCGCGCCCACGCTGCCCGTCGTGCCCGGGCACGAGTTCGCCGGTACGGTCGTCGCCACCGGCGCCGGGGTCACCGGACTGGCGGAGGGCGACCGGGTGGCCGTCGACCCGTCCCTGTACTGCTACGCGTGCCACTACTGCCGCATCGGCCGCAACAACCTGTGCGAACGGTGGGCCGCCATCGGGGTGACCACGGCGGGCGGCGCCGCCGAGTTCGCCGTCGCGCCGGCCGCGAACTGCGTCAAGCTGCCCGAGCACGTACGGACCGAGGACGCGGCGCTCATCGAGCCGCTCTCCTGCGCCGTACGGGGCTACGACATCCTGCGCTCCCAGCAGCTCGGCACCCATGTGCTGATCTACGGCTCCGGGACGATGGGCCTGATGATGCTGGAGCTGGCCAAGCGCACCGGGGCGGCGGGCGTCGACATGATCGACGTCAATCCGCAGCGGCTGGCCACCGCGCGGCAGCTCGGCTGCGGGAACGCGGCGGCCTCCGCCGACGAGCTGGACCGGCCGCGCGGCTGGGACGTGGTCATCGACGCCACCGGCAACGAGCGGGCCATCCAGGACGCGCTGGGCCGGGTCGGCAAGGGCGGGACGTTCCTCCAGTTCGGCGTCTCCGACTACGCGGCGCGCGCCGTGATCGAGCCGTACCGGATCTACAACCAGGAGATCACCATCACCGGTTCCATGGCGGTCCTGCACAGCTACGAACGGGCCGCCGAACTCTTCGCCGCGGGCGTCCTGGACCCGGAGGTCTTCATCAGCGACCGGCTGCCCCTGGACCGGTACCTGGAGGCGATGGACCGCTTCAAGGCGGGGCAGGGGCGGAAGATCCAGGTCACGCCCTGAGCGACGGCCGTTGTCAGACCCCTGCGGCATGATGCGGTGGTGGGCCCGGGACGTCATCGGGACGGTCCGGGCCGCTGCGCTCATGGGGGGAGAGCATGGCGGGCAAGAAGCGTTTCGTCCTGGTCCCGGGAGCCGGGGGCGTGCCCTGGCACTGGCACCTGGTGGAGCGGGAGGTGCGGCTGAGCGGAGGGTGAGCGGGCCCGATCGGGGGATTGACGGCGGCCGTTCGCCGTCGGCGCGCACGTCCTGAAGGCGGTGGTGCCCAAGGTGTTGGAGCCTGTACGGAAGGCGGGGACCATGGCCCTGCCGGCTCGTACGGGACGTGGACGAGAGGACGCCGATGGACGACGCGGGCACGAGCGCGGGGCGGGTGCGGTGACCGGGCCGGTGACGGGCGTCGCGGGTCGGCGGGAGGGGTCGGACGGACGGGACGGACGGGACGGACGGGAGGCCGCGGAGGGGGCCGGCGGTACGCCCGTAACCGGTACGCCCGCGCCCGGCACGTCTGCGGCCGACAGGCCCGCACCCGGCACGTCCGTACCCAACGCGTCCGCACCCGGCGTCCCCGTCCGCGTGCGGGACTTCGCCGCCGGGGACGGCGCCTCGCTCGTCGCGGCGTGGGCGCGCAGTGCTCCGTACGACCCGGTGACTCCCGAGCGCTTCCGCCGCTGTGTCCTGCTCGACCCGAACTTCGATCCGGCGGGCCTGCGGGTGGCCGTGCGGGACGGGGAGGTGGTCGGGGCCGCGTACGGGGTGCGCCGGACCGTCGCGGTGGCCGGGGAGGACCTGGAGCCGGAGCAGGGGTGGGTGCCGTTCTTCTTCGTGGACCCGGCTGTCCGCCGCGGCGGGCTGGGGCGCCGGCTGCTCACCGGGGTGCTCGACTGGCTCGCCGGGCACGGCCGCACCCGCGTCGACTTCGCCGCGTACACCCCGCACTACTTCCTGCCCGGCCTGGACCGGGACGCCTACCCGGAGGCCGCGCGGCTGCTGACGGCGCTGGGCTTCCGGCCCCGGCTCGAAGCGGTCGCGATGGACCGCGCCCTGGTCGGCTACCGGGTGCCCGACGCGGTGCGCGAGCGGGCCGCCGCGCTGGCCGCCGGGGGCTACCGTTTCGGCACGCCGCGCGACGACGACCTGGTGGGGCTGTTGCGGCTGGCCGGACAGGAGTTCGGTCCGGACTGGCCCTACGCCATCCGGCGCGCCCTGGACCGCGGCGCGCCCATGGACCGCATCGTGACGGCCCACGACCCCTCGGGCCAGGTCGTGGGCTGGGCGATGCACGGGGCGTACGAGGGGCCGGCCGAGCGGTTCGGGCCGTTCGGGGTGCGGGCGGACCAGCGCGGCACCGGGCTGGGCACGGTGCTGCTGCACCTGACGCTGGAGCGGATACGGGCGGCGGGCGCGCACGGGGCGTGGTTCCTGTGGACGGGCGAGCGGAGCCCGGCCGGGCGGCTGTACCGGTCGGCGGGGTTCGTCACGACCCGTACGTTCCAGGTCCTACGGCGGGAGGTACGGCCATGAGGCGGCGCCGGGTGCTGGCGGGACTGGCCGGAGCGGCGGTGACGGCGGCGGGCTGCGGCGCCCCCGGCCGGAGCGGGAGCGGCCGCCCCGGCGACCCGGTCGTGCTGACGCTGCTGTCGCACTATGCGACCGAGCCCCTGAAGTCGGCGCTGCAACGGGCGGTGGACACCTGGAACGCCGGACACGACCGGGTGCACGTACGGACGACGGCGGTCCGCTTCCAGGACCTGCTGACCACCCTGATGGTCCGGCAGGCCGCCGGGCAGGGCGCGGACATCATCCACCCGTACAGCCTGTGGGCCGGGCAGCTGGCGCAGGCCGGGGTGGTGCGCCCGGCCCCGCCCGAGGACGCCGAACGGATCACCCGCGGCTTCGCCCGCGCCGCGGTCCGGGCGGCCTCGGTGCGCGGCCGGGTCATCGGCTATCCCACGGAGGTGCAGCCCTACGCGCTGTACTGCAACCAGCGGCTGCTGCGGGCGGCCGGGCTGGCCGGGCCGCCGCGCACCTGGCGGGAGCTGGAGGAGGCCGCGTACCGGACCGCGCGGCGCGACCGGCACGGCAACACGCTGGTGCAGGGCTTCGGGCTGTCGCGGACCGACGACGCGACCGTGGTGAACCAGACCCTGGCGCTGCTCGCCTCGCGTGGCGGATCGTTCCTTCACGCGGACGGCTCGCGCAGCGCCCTCGGCTCCCCCGCCGGCCGGGCCGTCTTCGCGCTGGAACGGCGGCTGATCGACCGGGGCGCGAGCGACCCCGGCGTCGACCTGATGAAAGCCTTCCCCGCGGGCCGGGTGGCGCTGGCGGTCAGCGGTGCCTGGTGGACCGGCAGCCTGCGGCAGACGATGGGCCGGGACTACCGCGATGTCGCGGTGGCGCCGGTGCCGGGGCCCGCGCCCGGCAACCGGGGCACGGTCACCACCGGCTTCCTGCTCGGCGTCAACGCCCAGAGCCGGCATCCGCGCGAGGCGTGGGAGTTCCTGCGCTGGCTGAACGACGAGCTGGTGCCGGCCGGGCCGCGGGCGGGCCGGGGCGCCGCGGTGCGCGCCACCCGGATGAGTGTCCTGCAGATGTCGGTCGGCACCATGACCGGCCGTCCCCGCGACATGCGGGGCCTGCTGGCCGCCGGTGGCGGCGATCCGAACCTGGGCCCGTTCGTCGACGCGCTGGACTACGCCACGCCGGAGCCGAACGGGCCGCGCGCGCAGAAGGCCAAGGCGCTGCTGCGCAAGAACATCGAGGAGCTGTGGACCGGCGGCCGCACACCGGACGACGCGGTACGCAACGCCGTACGCCAGGTCGACCAGGAACTCGCCCGCTGACCGCTCCCCCCGCCCCGCGGCCCCGCATCCGCCGGTCCGCCCGTCCGAAAGGCTGGTGCTGCATGGCGACGACGGTCGGAAGCACGGACGGGGACGGCGGGAGAGGCGGCGCGGACACCGGGAGCCGCGGCTACGAGGACGGCGGGCGGGGCGTACGTACGGCCGGGAGCCGCGCCCGCTCCGCCGTCCACCGGCGCCGCCGCCGGCAGACCGTCGTCGGCTACCTCTTCCTCGCCCCCAGCCTGCTCTTCTTCGCGGTCTTCCTCGTCCTGCCGCTGCTGTTCGCGGTGCTGCTGTCGCTGTCGCACTGGGCGGGCTTCGACCTCGCCGACCTACGGCCGGTGGGCACGGACAACTTCGCCGCCCTCTTCGCCCGCGGCTCGTCCTTCCTGACGCCGGTCCTGAGCAACACGCTGCTGTACGCGCTGGGCACCGTGGTGCTGGCGCTGGGCGGTGCCGTGCTGGTCGCGCACTGCATCACCAACCTGCGCTTCCAGGGGCTGTGGCGGACGCTGTACTTCCTGCCGATCGTCACGACCGTGGTCGCGGTCGGCAATGTGTGGAAGTACATGTACGAGCCGGGCGGCCTGGTCAACGGGGTGCTCAACGCGCTCGGCCTGCGCTCCGTGGCCTTCCTCCAGGACCCGGCGACGGCGCTGCCGTCGATCGTGGTGGTCCAGGCGTGGGCCTCGCTCGGCTCCGCGATCCTCGTCCTGACCGCGGGGCTGAAGGCGATCCCGCACTCCTATTACGAGGCGGCGGAGCTGGACGGGGCCGGGCAGTTCACCGTCTTCACCCGCATCACGTTGCCGCTGCTGCGGCCGTCGCTGCTGTTCGTGTGCGTGACCCAGTTCATCACCGGGCTCCAGTCGTTCGCGCTGATCATCGTGATGACCGGCGACGGCGGTCCGGGCGACGCGACCGCCGTGGCCGCCCTGGAGATGTACCAGCGGGCGTTCACCTACGGGGACTGGGGGGCGGCGAGCGCCGCGGCCCTGGTGCTGTTCGTGCTGATCCTGCTGATCACTCTGGTGCAGCTGTGGCTGTTCCGGCGGAAGGGAGCGGACGGGTGAGACGGCGCAGGCGTTTCCCGTGGCTGTCGTACCTGCTGGTGGGGGTGGGCGCGGTGGTGACGGTCGTACCGTTCCTCGACATGCTGCTGACCTCGTTCAAGGGGCCCGGTGAATACGGCAGGCTGCCGTACCGCTTCCTTCCGGAGGCCTTCGAGCTGTCCAACTACCGGGAGGCGTTCGTCCGGCTGGACCTGCCGCTGCTGTTCCGCAACAGCGTGGTCGCCACCGCCGTGATCACCGGCTCGGTGCTGCTGACGTCCTCACTGGCGGGCTACGCCCTGGCCAAGCTGCGCTTCCCCGGCCGCGACCTGATCTTCCGGCTGGTGCTCGCGACGATGATGTTCCCGCCGTTCGTCTTCTTCATCCCGCACTTCCTGATCCTGGTGCACTGGCCGCTGGCGGGCGGCAACGGCCTGCTCGGCGACGGCGGCGCGGGGCTGACGGTCAGCCTCGCCGCGCTGGTCATGCCATTCCTGGTGTCCGGGTTCGGGATCTTCCTGATGCGGCAGTTCATCGTGTCCGTGCCGGACGAGATGCTGGAGGCGGCCCGGATCGACGGCGCCGGGGAGTTCACGGTGTGGTGGCGCATCGTGGTACCGCAGACCAGGCCGGTGGCCGTGACCCTGGCGCTGCTCACCTTCGTGGGCGCCTGGAACGAGTACATCTGGGCCCTGCTGGTGTCGACCGCGAATCCGCGGCTGATGACGCTGCCGGTGGGCATCCAGACCTTGCAGAGCTACCTGGACCCCAACAGCATGGTGCCCGTGATGATGGCCGGGCTCATGCTGAGCGTGCTGCCGGTGCTGCTGCTGTTCCTGCTGCTCCAGAAGTACTACATCAGGGGCGTGATGCTCAGCGGCCTCACATGAGGGACGGCCGGGACGGGCTCGGCGGTGCGGGGACGGCCGGAGGGGCCCGCGGTCAGGCGACCGGGTCGTCCTGGTACGTGAAGGTGAGCAGCGGCCTGATGCCGGGCGCGGCGATCCCCGGCAGCAGGTACCGCCACAGGGTGATGATCCGCCGGTGCAGGTCGGCCCGGCCGGTCGAGATCTGCGACAGCAGCTGGGTACCGGAGTAGGAGCTGACCAGCATCCAGGCCAGGTCGTCCACGTCCACGTCCGCCAGCAGCTCGCCCCTGTCCCGGGCGGCGCGCAGCTGTCCGGCGAACTCCTGCACCCAGTACTGGTACGGGGCGTCGTCCTGGACGCCGAACTCGCCCTGCTCGATCGCCAGCCGTACTCCGGCCCGCAGCGCCGGGTTGGTCTGGAGCTGCCCGGCGAGGTACAGCGTGATGTCGATCAGCCGCTGGAGGCCGTCCTCACCGGGCGGCATCTCCAGCCCCTCGCCCTGTTCGATCATCACGGCGTGCGCCAGGGCTTCCTTGGACGGGAAGTGGAAGTACATCCCGCCCTGGGTGACCCCCGCCCGCTTCATGATCTTGCTGACACTCGCGCCGCTGAATCCGAACTCGTCGAACACCTCGGAAGCCGCCCGGAGAATAGCTTCCCGGGTCTTGACCGCCCGCTCCTGCACTGACCGCACCATTTCCCTCGGCAAACACGTGAATGGTACGAAGAAAACGCGAGCCCTGCCGCATCGGTACCGGCCCCACCGGTGATGTGGATCACTACGGGGGATCTCGTTCGGCCGTGTCCCCGGCCCGGCGTCCGCTGTGCGCGCCGGCCGGAACCGCCGGTACCGGGGTCCAACTGCGCAGGACGCGCAGACGGGCACCGCGCGGCGCCGCCGGCCGCCGTCAACCGCCGTCCCCGCCGTCAGTCACGGGGATCGCCGCACAGGTGGTCCAGCGCGAAAGCCCCGGCCCGGTCCTGCGTCCGCCGCTCGGCCTCCAGCTGCGTCAGCAGGGTTTCGAGGAGCCGGGCGTCCTGCGGGTTCTGCAAGAACTCCAGTACGGCCCGCTGGAACGCTCCGCGCAGGGTCGACGGCATGGCGTCGGACGCGTCGAAACAGATCTTGTCCGCCGACCGGAAGAGCTTCTGTACCGCGGCGGTGCTCGCCGAGAGCCGGCCCCGGCCCGTACTCCCGCCGGGGAAGAAGGGCCGCGCCCCCGGGGCCGCCTTCGCGGCCCACACGTCGCGGGCCGGGCGCGAGGTCAGTTCGCGCAGCAGGTCCCAGGCGGCGTCGCTCGGGCGGAAGACGGCCGCCATGTCGCCGGAGACCTCGAACGCCTTGAGGTCGGCCGGCAGCCCGGGGACGAACGTGCGGGTGGGCGCCGGCAGCACGTCGTCGCCGTAGTGCCGGCGGATGAAGGAGCCCTGGTGCTCCAGGGTGCACCGGCCGGTGTTCAGCAGGCCGTACCGGCCGCCGCCCAGGCTCTCGAACTGGGTGGATATCGCCTTCTCCGGCGCTTTGGGCCCCTCCTTGGCGAGCACGTCGCGCCACGCCTGCCAGGACCGCCGCACCTCCTCGCTGGTCCACGGCAGGCCGCCGGTGGCCCAGTCCTCGTACACGGCCGGGCCGAACTTCTGCAGCAGCAGGTCCTCGATCCAGTCCGTGCCCGGCCAGCCGGACGTGGGGCCGGACGCCATGCCCAGGCACCAGCGGGGGTGCCCGGCCGCCTTGCGGTCACCGGGGCGGCTCCAGACGATGCTCTTGAGGTCCACCCGGATCGGCACCCAGTACGCATGGCGCCGCAGCTCCCCCGTCGGCTCCTCCAGCGTGATCTGCTGCGACCACGGCCCCAGCGCCGAGCCCGCCACGTCCTCCTTCAGCGCCTTGGCGTCGCCGTCCCGCGCGTACTCGGCCAGCTCGCCCAGACCGTTGAGGACCGCCACGTCGGGTGGTGTCTTGGTGCGCAGCTGGGCCGTCAGGGTCTCCCGCAGGGAGCGGGTGCCCTCGTACTCGTACGACCGCCCCGTCCGTCTGCCGATGTCCTTGAGCATGTCGACGAACGGGGTCTCCTCCCCGTCCGTCCACGGGCCGAGGACCACCACCGTCCGGTCCTCCTGCGCGGAGCAGCCCAGCGGCGCCAGCGCGGTCGTCAGCAGCAGGCAGCAGGCCAGCGCGGGGCGCAGCAGCCGACGGGTGCCTCTCATGCCTTCCCCCAGTCGATCTTCCAGTGTTCCCGGCCGTACCGGCGAAGCGTGAAGCCGCACGCCACGGCGCCCGCCGCGCCGACGGCCAGGGCCAGCACGGAGGCCAGCTCCCAGCCGCCCGGGTGGGTGCCGCGCAGCTTCCCGGCGAGTGCGGCGTCCTCCCGTTCGATCGCGGTGTCGGGGCCGCGCGGTGTGCCGGCCCGCTCCGTGCCGTCGCCGGCCGGGCGGGGCACGGTGATCTGCCCGAGCCGGTACGCGGCGCGCTCCACGTCGCGCTGGGCCCGCTGCTGCGCGCCGGCGCCGGACGACAGCACCGCGAGCACCAGCAGGACGGGCAGTACGTACAGCACCAGCAGCGGGCTGCGGATGCGCAGGCGGGCGCGTACGTAGTCGAGCAGGCCGACGAGGACGAAGGCGAGGAGGAGCGTGGCCGGCAGCGCGGCCGACGCCGAGACGGCGAGCATGGTGCGCCGGTCCGACAGTGCGGTCACGGCGGTGCGCAGGTCCTTCTCCAGGCCGGTGATGCGGTCGAGTACGGAGGTCGGGCCGGTGCGCAGCAGGTCCGTCGCGTAGTCCATGCCCGCCCTGCGCAGCGGCCGGCTGTCGTGGTGGCTGTCGGCCCAGCCGATCCAGCCGTCGTAGGCGGTCACCAGGCCGGACACCACACGGACCACCTGTTCCTGCGCCCGGCTCAGCGCGCGGGTCTGCACGACGTTGTTCAGGCTCTGCGCCGCCTCGGTCACCAGGGCCGGATACCGCTCGCCGAGTCCGACGAGGTCCGCCTGCCGCAGGGGCTCACGGCCGCCGGTGCCGAGCCGCTGCTCGGCCTCCTGCTGCGCGAGGATCAGCGACACCCGGGCGTGGGCGAGTTCGACCAGCGCGGGGGCGTAGCGGTCGCGCAGTTCCTCCGTACGGCCGTGGACGTCGAAGTACGCCGTCCCCGCGAGCGCGAGCACCGTGAACATGACGGCGGGCAGCAGCACCATCCGGCTGAACAGGAATTTCCCGGTGGGCTTCAGCGCGCCTGCCGCGTCGCGGCCGGCCGACCAGCGCCACAGCGCACGCACCGGCCGCCACCGGCCCCGCGGCGCCCCGGGCCGCTCCCGGTTCACCTCTCCCCCTCGGGGGCGATGTCCTCGTACGTCCGGAGGTCCCCGCCGTTCGCCTGGGCCCGCTTGCGGCGGCCCAGCCGGCGGGGGCGCTGGTCGCCGCGCTGGTGCCAGAAACCGAAGGGGCGGGTGTGGTAGGAGTTGTCGAGCAGCGCTTCGGCCAGGGCCCGGTCCCGGATCCGTTCGGCGGGCGGCATCTGGTCCAGGAGCCGCCGGTAGCAGGCGGCGAGCTCTTCGCGCAGGACGCGCTCCGTCGGCGGGGCGGGGATCTTCTCGGCCTGGAGGTCCGGATCCGCGCAGAAGGCGCGCAACGGGTCGGTGCCGGCGCCGGCGGGCGCGGCCGTCACGAGCAGGAGCAGCAGTTCCTGGAGGTCGGCGCGGAGCCGGTCCTGGGCGTGCCGGTCGGTCAGGCCCTCTTTCCGGGTGAGCCGGTGCAGCGCCACCCAGGCCTGCCGGGCCGCGGCCACGGTGGGCGCGCCGCCGCCGGCCGGCGGGGCCGCGAGGATGCGGACCATGGCCGTACGGGCGGCGGTGCGGTGCCGTGAGTCGGCGGGGACGGCTTCGAGGCAGTCGAGGGCGAGCTGGGGCTTGCCGGTGGCGAGGTGGATACGGGCCAGGCCGAAGGCGGCGCTGCCGAGGGCGTGGTTGCGGTGCCACACCGCTCCGTACAGGGCCATGGCCTCCTTCGGATCCCGCTCGGCCTCGTGGCAGTAACCGAGGGCCAGTTTCGGTGCGTACTCCCCCGGGATCGCCTCGTAGACCAGGTCGAAGCAGGCCCGCGCGGCGGCCACCCGGCCGTGCACGAGGTGCAGCAGCCCTTCGTGCCAGTGCAGCCGCCAGTCGACGTCGGCGAGCTCGCCGACGGCCGTACGGGCCCGGGCCAGCTCCGCCGCGGCGGCGGCCCGCTCCGCGACGGCCTCCTCCGGGTGGTCACGGGCGATCTCCAGGTGGAGCCGGCAGTGCAGCAGCGCCTTCTCCGGGGACTCCTTCCACGCGTCGCTGAGCTGGAGCAGGCCGACCGGGTCGTCGTAGGAGGTGCGGTGCAGCTCGGTCCAGTTGCCGTCGGCGACGCTCGGCCTGGGGACCGGCAGGCCGAGGGCGACCTCGGCGGCGGCCGGCGGCTCCGCGGTCAGCTTCCGCTTGACGTTGCCGCCGGTCCGCCACTGGCCGAGCGGCGGCGCCGTGCCCAGTTCGCCGTCGAGGGCCGCGGGCGCCGGGGCGAAGAGCGCCGAGAGTTCGAAGGGCGCCTCCTCGCCGAGCCGCAGCGAGCGCAGCTCCCGCAGGACGCCGCGGAGCTGGACGGACATCTCCCGGGCGGTGGCGAAGCGCTCTTCCGGCAGCTCGGCCGTGGCGCGGCTGAGCACCTTCAGCAGCGACCGGGTGCCGAGCCCGGGGGGCGCCTCGGGCACCCGGGCGACCAGTTCCTCCAGCACGGCGCCGGCCGCGTACAGGTCGGCCGCGACGGTCATGCCGGCGGCGCCGTGCACCTCGGGCGCCGGATACGTCACGGGGCCCGAGGTGCCGATCGGCCGGACGCCGGCCACGTCGACGAGCTTGATGCCGGCGCCGCAGTGGATCACGTTGGTGAGGGAGAGGTCGCCGTAGACCAGTCCGCACTCCTCGTGGAGGTAGGTGAGCGCGTCCAGGACGAGCAGCCCGTAGGCCGCGATGAATTCGTACACCCGGTGGTCGTGGAAGGGCGCGACGCGCTTCTCGATCTGTCCGGCGATCCAGCGCAGCGGCGCTCCGTCGGCGAACTCCATGACGATGAAGCTGAGCTTGTGCTCCGAAGCGCCCTCTTCCCTGGCGTAGTTGAAGACCTTGATGATCGACGGATGGTTGAGGCCGACCAGCCGCAGGCGCTCCTGCACGGCGTTCTGCACCGCCTGCGCGTCGTCGGGGTCGTGCACCCCTTTGAGGGCCACCGGCCGGCCGGCGAGCATCCGGTCGCGGGCGAGGTAGACCTGCCCGTAAGTGCCCTGGCCGAGGCGGCCGACGACCTCGTACTGCTGGTGCAGCAGCTGGCCGCGGACGAGGCCGGGCCGGCGTGCGGGCGGGGGCGGGCCGGGCGGCGGCTCCGGCCCGACCAGGGCCTCCGGGTCGCCGACGGTGACGTGCGGCAGGTCGGTCAGTCCGTCGCCCGGCGGGAGGACGACGTAGCCCCGCGGGGCACGGGGCCGGTCCAGGCGCTGCAGGGCCTCCTCGGCGTCGATGCCGATCCGGAACAGTTCGTACGCGGCGCTCGCGCTGTTGCGCAGGGTGCCGCCCTGGCGCAGCGCCGCCAGCCTGCCGGCCAGCCGGGGCTGGACCGGCTCGTAGCCGTCGCCGGCCGCCGTCCGCCCGGTCCGCGACCGCCGGTGCTGGTCCTCCAGGCCGGCCAGTACGGTCAGGCGCGCGGCGACGGCCTTCTCGCGGCGGTCCGCCCAGCCCTCGTCGAGGAGTTCGCCGACGACGCGGGCCAGCAGGGGCGAGCGCTGGTCACGGAAGACCAGCAGGAGCCGGCTGTGGCCGCGCGCCAGCAGCGCGTGCAGCAGCGACATGACCGGTCCGTCGGCCGACCGGACGCGGTCGAGGCTGAGCAGGGCGGCGGACAGCGGCGGGGCCTGCTCGGCGATCCGCGCGGTCATGGCGGCGACGGTGTCGGCCGGTGCCGTCGCCTCGGGCACGCCGGCCCGGGCCGCGGTACGGCGGACCAGCCGCTCGGCCGTCCAGCCCGTGGCTTCCAGGGCGAGGTCGATCGAGCCCGCCTGCGGTCCGGCCGTACGGCCACGCCGCAGCGACCACGGGCCGCGCTCACGGTCGGCCAGGACGAGCGCGGAATGCAGGACGGAGCGGGCCGCCGCGTCGTCGTCGGCGACGAAGGCCAGCTCGACGGGTTCCGCGACTCCCTCCGGGCGGCCGCGCCCCTGGCCGGGCCCGCCACGGCTGCCGTCCGGGCCCGGCGCCGTCCACCGCGCGCCGGTGTACCGGTCGCTGCCCGCGCCGGTCCGGCCGCCGGTGCCGGTGGCACGCCCCGCGCCGGTCCCCCGGCCCGTGCCCCTGACCGTGACTCTGCCGGTGACCGGGCCCGCGGCCGGGCCCCCGTCGCCGAGCCAGCGGGCGATCCAGCGGCGCAGCCCGAGCGCCCGGTCCGGGTCGGCCGCGCCGGGGACGATCCGGATGGAGCCCGAGACGGCGCGGGCTCCGGTGGCGCGCAGCTTGATCTTCTCGTCGGCCAGGCGCCCCAGGACCGTCTCGGCCGGGATCATGTACGCGTGGCTGGAGGGCACGGGGAACTGCGCCGTGCCGTACTGGTACACCAGGATGCCGATGACGCACCCCGTACGGTCGTGGACCACGCCGCTGCCGCTGAAGCCGTGCCGGACCACATAGGGCGCCGTCTCCGGATCGAGCTGCACCCACTCCGGGAAGCGGCCCGGTCCGCCGCGTCCCATGAGCCGGGCGGTGATGTGCTCGCCGCCCGGCAGGTCCTTCGGATAGCCGACGGTGTGCACCTGCTCACCCCGCGCCGGGATCTGCCGGTGCAGTACGGCGGGCTCCACCGGTGGCTGCTCGGCCAGCCGCAGCAGCGCGATGTCCGCGCTGAACTGGCCGGTGGGCGGCCAGAGATGAGGAGTGAGCACCTCGGCCGCCACCGGGCGCGGCACCGCGGGCAGGGCACCGGGAAACTCCGCGCACACGTCGGTCAGCGGCACCGGCCGGCCGCCGCCCGTGCCGGTCCGGCGGGCGGCCAGGACGACATGCGCGCAGGTGAGCACCAGGCCGTCGGGCAGCAGCACGCCCGCGCCGAGCGGTGGTGCGTCCCGGCGCTCCCCCTGGAACAGCCGAACCCGCCAACATCCGTCGCCTGAGTAGTAGTTGGAAGTTCCCCCGAGCTCCCTCATACTCCTGAACCATAGCCGCGGGCAGTGACAATCGCTCCCCGCTGTGTGACGAAAGGGCCGTGATGGGCACGAACGGCGGGCCGGACGGGCGGGGCGGCGGCGAGGGGGCGGAGACCGCCGGTCTGGCCGAGGTGATCGGCCGTATCCGCGAGGAGCTCGAAACGGCGCAGCGCGAGGGCGAGCGCAGCAGGCTCCGGTTCCTGGTGGACCGCGTCAACGTGGAGTTCGCCGTACAGGTCCGCCGTGAGGGCTCCGGCAGGGGCGGCCTGCGCATCGGTGTGGTCACCGCGGAGGCCGGCGGGGCGCTGTCCCGCGAGAGCACCCACCGCATCGAGATCGAACTGAAGCCGCACGACCGGGACGCCCCTCCCGAAGGACCTGGCATCAGCGTGGGCGGGCCTTCGTAGCCTCTCGGGAGCGCACGCGGCCCTCCGTCCGGGCCGTCACCGTACGCAGCGGTAGCACCGCCCGCGCAACCCGTTCGCCAGCCCCCGCGTGCGGCGCCTCCCGGGGCGGGTGAGAGTCGTCTCAAACATCCCCTCCCCGAGGAGAGAGCATGCGTCGCACCGCGATAACCGCCATCGGCATCATCGCCGCCGGGTTCCTCGCCGCCACCCCCGCGGCAGCCGCCCCCGCCGGCGGCGGCGGCAAGCATCTGCACTACCACTCCGCCAGCCATCACCACGCCGCCTATGCGGAAGGCGTGAACGCCGGCGGACCGGACGGCGTCACCATCGGCGAGACCGGCTACGCCTCGCACTCGAAGGTCACCGATCTGGCGAAGCACAAGCACTTCTACCACCACTGGGTGCGCTGACCGCTCGCCGCCCGGACCCACCACGTTTCCCGGCCGTACCGGCCCCGCAGCCCTCCGTCGCCCGCCTGGCACGGAGGGCTGCGCCGTACGGGCGGGCCGGCCAGCGTTCACCAGTCCACCGGCAGGGACTCCACCCCGTACGCGGCGTTCAGCGGCGTGAAGCGCAGTTCGCCGAGGGGCACGCGCAGGCGGAGGCCCGGCAGCCGCCGCAGGACGCGGGGGAGGCAGACCCGCAGTTCCATACGGGCCAGTTCGGCGCCGAGGCAGTGGTGCGCACCGTGGCCGAGGGCCAGGTGGTGCGGTGGTTCGCGGGTGACGTCGAGCCGGTCCAGGCCGTCGGCCAGGTCCTCGTCGCGGTTGGCGGAGGGCAGGGAGCACAGGACGTACTCGCCGGCGGCGATGTCCTGGCCGGCGATCGTGACGTCCTCCGTCGTCTGGAAGACCTTGCCGAAGGCCACCACCGACAGGTGGCGGATCAGTTCCTCGGCCGCCCCGGCGGGCCGCGCCCGCCCGTCGCGCACCAGCGCCGCCTGCTCGGGGTCGAGGAGGAGCGCGAGCAGGGACAGCCCCAGCGTGCCGCTGATCGTCGCGTAGCCGGCCAGCAGCAACTGACAGGCGATGCCGGCCAGTTCGGAGTCGTCCAGCTCCGTGCCGTGCGCGGTGGCCAGGTGGCCGAGGACGTGGTCGCCGGGCGCCGCGCGGACCTCCTCGACCAGCGCCCGCAGGTAGGTGTCGAGGCGGCGGAACGCGCCTGCCTGCGCTGCGTGGACGGGGTGGAAGTCGTGCAGGAGGGCGAGGTCGTGGTGGAGCCGCCCGGCGTCCCGCACGGGTACGCCCAGCAGTTCCAGGAACAGCAACCGGGGTACCGGCAGGGCGAATCCGGCGATCAGGTCGGCGGGCGGGCCTGCGCGTTCGATGGCGTCGAGGTGCCGGTCGGCCAGTTCCTGCGCGCGCGGTTCCAGGGCGCGGGCGCGCTGGGCGCTGAACTCCGGGGTGAGCATCCTGCGGATGCGCGCGTGCTCCTCAGGCCCGTACGTGTAGAAGACGCCCGGCCGCGGTGGCGGGAACCCTTCGGGCGGTTCCGGGGGCGGCACCGGGCCGTTCACGGCGGCACGGGAGCTGAAGCGCCGCTGGTCGCTGATGACGCGGCGGGCGTCGGCGTAGCGGGTGACCAGCCAGGCGCGGGCTCCGGTCGGCAGCGTCGTACGGACCACCGGCTGTTCCGCGCGCAGCCGCGCGAAGTCCTCCGCCGGGTCGAAGGGGCAGGAGCGGGAGCGGCGGACGAACAGCGGTACGTCCGGCCCGGCGGCTTCCGGGGCCTGCGTACCGCGCCCGTTCCCTTCCGGTGCGCCCTGCTCCGTACCCGTACTTGCACCCTCTGTCCCGCCGCCGCACGCCTCGACGACGTCGGCGACCAGCCCGGCCTCCTCCTCGGTCAGGTAGAAGTGGTCGCCGGGCAGCGTCCGGTAGCGGAAGGCGGAGCGGGTCATCGCCTGCCAGGACCACATGTCGTCCTCGGTGGCGCGGGGGTCGTCCGCGCCCCGGTAGGCGACGACCGGTGCCGCCAGCCGGGGCGTGCGGGCGGGGCGGTAGGCGCGCAGCAGGGCGTGGTCCGCGCGCAGCACCGGCATGACCAGGTCCAGCAGTTCGGGTGAATGGCGCAGGGCCGGGTCGGCGGCCGCCGCGAGGGCGGCGATCTCCCGGTCGTCCGCGGCGGTTTCCGGCGGCGCGCCCGCCGCGCACAGGTACGGGGCGGCGTGCCCGGACACCAGCAGCGCCGCCGGGGTCACGCCGTCGCGTTCGGCCAGCCGGACGGCCACCTCGTAGGCGACGATCGCGCCCATGCTGTGCCCGAAGAGCGCCAGCGGGCGGTCGAGCAGTCCGCGCAGCGCCGCGTGGATCCGGTCGGCGAGTTCGGTCATGGAGGTGAGCGGCGGCTCGGCGATCCGGTTCTGCCGCCCCGGATAGCAGATCGCGCCCACCTCGGTACCGGGCGGCACCCGGTCCTGCCACCCGTGGAAGAAGGTCGCGGCACCGCCGGCGTGCGGGAAGCAGAGCAGCCGCAGCGCGGGGTCCGGCAGCACCCGCCGGCGCAGCAGCCACCGGGAGGCGTCGGTACGGCCCGGAGCGGGTCCGCGGGCGGATACGCCGGTCATACGGGGTCCTTCCGCTCGGGGACGGGGTCGTGCGGCCGCGGAGTACCGGAAGCGGAACCGTCCGGCCCCGGCGGCGCCGTCCCGCCCCGGGCCGCGTCCAGTTCCGCGGCCAGGCGCGCGACGGTCGGCGCGAGGAACACCGTCTTGACGGAGAGGTCCACACCGAACGCGTCCTGACAGCGCTGGACGACCTGGAGGGCGGCCAGGGAGTGCCCGCCCAGGGCGAAGAAGTCGTCGTGCAGGCCGATGCCTTCCTCGTTGCCGAGCACGTCCTGCCAGATGCGCAGGACCTCGCGTTCCAGGGGACTCCACGCGGTGGCGTCGGCGTCGGCGGTGGGCTCCGGGGAGCCGGGCGGCCCGTCGTCCGGCCGGGTTCCGGCGTCGTGCCGCCACTCGGCGCCGTCCGTGCCGGGCGGCGCGCCGGCAGCGTCCGGAGGCGGTGCGGCTGGTACGGCTGGTACGGCTGGTACGGCAACGGTCTCCGGAGGCAACGCGGAGACGACGACCTGGCCGAGGGAGAGCGCACCGAGGCAGCCCTCGAACGCGGCGATCGCGTCGTCCGGTTCCAGTCCGCCCAGCGGCGCGCCGCCGGCGAGCGCGCGCTGCCGCCGGGCGCCCTCCCGCCCCATGCCGACGCCGTTCCAGCGGTCCCAGTTCACGGAGAGGACCGCGGGGCCCGGCGTACGGGCGGCGGCCTGTGCGTAGGTGTCCAGGAAAGCGTTGGCCGCGCCGTAACAGGCCAGTCCGGGCGCCTGCGAGAACGCCGCCAGGGACGAGAAGAGGAGCACGAAGCCGGGTTCGGCGCCGGTGTCCCGGAGGGCGTCGAACAGGCTGACCGTGCCGGCCGTCTTGGCCGCGAGCGCCTCGGACACCGCGTCGGGCGTGAGCAGTTGGGCCAGGCCGCCGGCCGGTACGCCGGCCGCGTGCACGACGCCGTCCAGGCCGCCGAACCGCCGCAGCGCCTCGCGCAGTACCTCCCGGGTCCGTACGGCGTCGGTGATGTCGGCGCCGCGGGCCAGGAGTTCGCCGGGGAGGCCGGACAGTGCGGCCGCGGTGGCGCGGGCCGTGTCCGGGTCGCGTCCGAGCAGGACGACCCGGGCGTGGTACCGGCGCAGCAGGTGGCCGGCCAGCAGCCGCCCGATACCGCCCGTACCACCGGTGATCAGGTACCGCCCGCCGTCCCTGAGCGCCGTCGCGGGGGCGGCGGGCGGTGCGGGCAGCGGCGGGAAGCGGCGCACCCAGCGGCGTCCGGCGCGCAGCCCTACGGGGCCGGTGGCGGCCGGCCGGGCGAACTCCCGCAGGAGGCCGCGGGCGAGGGCGCGGGCGGGCGGCGCGTCGGGGTCACCGGTGCGCTGTCCGTCGGTGTCCACCACCCGTACGGTCACGGCCTCGCCCAGTTCGGCGCGGAGCGCGCCCGCCGCGCCGACCGGGAGCGCCGCCCAGGGGTCCAGGTCCTCGCTGCCGGTGATTTCCAGTGCGCCTCGGGTGACCAGGCACAGTTCGACGGCGCCGGCCGGGGCGGTGAGCGCGCGGGCCAGTCCGGCGAGGTCGCTCAGCGGCGGGCAGGCCGGGTGCGACGGCGCGCCGTTCCAGGTGCTGACGATGCGCAGCGGCAGGCCCGGGTCGCCCTCGGCCGTCTCGATGAGCTTGGCGTACTGGTCGGCGGCGCAGGGGTCGAGGGTGACGGTGCGGCCGCCGGCGTGGTCGTGACCGTGCCGGCTGGGGCCGGCGTCCGGCACCACGGTGGTCAGCGCGGCGCCGCGTTCGGTCAGTTCGCGGCGCAGGGCGTCGGCGGGCGGGGTGCCGTCGTGCAGCAGCACCCAGCGGTGGCCGGTGACGTCCGGGCCGGGAGCGGTGGGTTCCGGTTCCAGGTCGCGCTGCCAGGCGACTCCGTACCACGGGCCGCTCGCGGCCGTCCGGTCCGGCGCGGCGGCGGGTGCCGGACGGTGGCGGGTGGGCGCGAAGGGGTACGGCGCCGCGGGCACCCGGGGCCCGGGCGACGGCCACAGCGCGGCCGGCTCGATGTCGACGCCCGCTTCCCAGGCACGGGCGAGCGCCGTCAGCAGCACCTCGCGGTCGTCACGCTCCTCCAGCGGGTGCCGCATGACGGGGACGGCCCGGTCGAGGCCCTGGGCGCGGGCCAGGGTGGTCAGGGTGGTGCCGGGCCCCGCTTCGAGCAGGAGGCGGGGGGCGTGCTCGCGCAGGCAGGCCAGGCCCAGGTCGAAGCGGACGGTGTTCCTGAGGTGGGCGACCCAGTACTCGGGGTCGGTGAAGTCGGCGTCGGCGGTGCCGGTGACGTTGGAGATCAGCGGCACGCCGGGCGGCCCGAGGGTGATGCCCGCGACCACCTCGCGGAACGCGCCGAGCACCGGCTCGACGAGGGCGGAGTGCGCGGCGGTGGCCAGCGGCAGGAGGTGGCAGGCGGTGCCGTCCGCGGTCAGGCGGCGGCGCGCCGACTCGATGCCGGGCGCGGGTCCGGACAGGACACAGGCGTCGGGGCCGTTGACGACGGCGAGGCAGACGCCGTCCGCGAGGAAGGGGCCGAGGTCGCGGGCGTCGGCCCGGACCACCAGCATGGCGCCGTCGCCGACGCCGGAGAGCAGCCGTCCCCTGCTGCTGACGAGGGTGAGCGCGTCCGGCAGGGACAGGACTCCGGCGAGGTGGGCGGCGGCGTACTCGCCGAGGCTGTGGCCCATCAGGACGGCGGGTGTGACGCCGAAGGAGGCGAGCAGCCGGGCGAGGGCGACTTCGGTGATGAAGACGGCGGGCATCGCGACGCGCGGGTCCGGGTCGGCGTCCGGTGCGCCGTCGCCGGGCGCGGACGGCCACCAGGCGCGCAGGCTCCGGGCCGTCCGCCGGTCGGGCAGCAGACGCAGGCAGGTGTCGACGGCCTCCCGGAAGACGGGTTCGTCGCGGTACAGCTCCCGGCCCATCCCCGGGTACTGCGAGCCGCCGCCCGGGAAGACGAACGCCACCTCGCCCGGGTGCCCTTCGGCGGTCCGGGACGCCGGCTCCGTACGGAAGGCGGACGGTGTGCGGGCGTGGGCGCGGTCGCGCAGGACCACGGCGCGGCGGCGGGCGAACCGGCGCCGTCCGACGGCCAGCGTACGGGCGAAGTCGGCGAACTCCTCGTCGCGCAGGCCGCGCAGCGTACGGGCGTGTGCGGCGGCCATCTCGTCGAGCGCCCGCTCGTCGCGCGCCGACCAGGCCAGCAGCTGCCAGGGCCGGGCCGGTGCGGGCGGCCGGGGCGGCGGCGGTTCCTGGAGGATGACGTGCGCGTTCGTGCCGCCGACGCCGAAGGCGCTGACGGCGGCGCGGCGCGGTACGGAGGTCAGCGGCCAGTCCTCGCCCGCCACGGCGGGCACGAACGGGCTGCCAGCGAAGTCGATGTCGGGGTTGGGGTGGAACGCCCCGTTCGGTGACGGGGGGATGCGCCCGTGGCGGACCATCAGGGCGGCCTTGATGAAGCCGGCCACGCCGGCGGCGGCGTCGGCGTGGCCGATGTTCGCCTTCACCGAGCCCAGCCGGCCGCGGCCGCGGCCGGTGGCGCCCGCCGCGCGGTAGGCGCGGGTCAGGGCGGCGACCTCGATGGCGTCGCCCAGCGCGGTGGCGGTGCCGTGCGTCTCGACGTAGCCGACGCTGTCCGGGTCGACGGCGGCGTCCCGCAGCGCCGCCTCGATGACGGCCTGCTGGCCGGGGATGCCGGGCGCGGCGTAACTGAGCTTGTCGTTGCCGTCGTTGGTGACGGCGCTGCCCTTGACGACGGCGTGGATCCGGTCGCCGTCGGCGAGCGCGTCGGCGAGTCTGCGCAGGGCCACCACGCCCAGGCCGTCGCCGGACACGAAGCCCGAGGCGTCCCGGTCGAAGCAGCGTACGTACCCGTCGGCCGACCAGACGCCGCCCGCGCGGCGCAGGTAGCCCTGCCGGCGCCACGGCGACCAGGACACGCCGCCGGCCAGCGCCAGGTCGCAGTCGCCGGCGGCCAGCGCGCGGCAGGCGACGTGCACGGCGACCAGCGAGGTGGAGCAGGCCGACTGCACGGCGAACGCGGGCCCGGTCAGCCCGAGCTGGTAGGCGGCGCGGGTGGGCAGGAAGTCCTTGTCGTCCGCGGCCATCAGCAGGTCGGCGGAGGTGCCGAGGAAGACCGAGCTGTCGGGGGTGCGGTGGGTGCCCACGGTCTGGCCCGCGTAGACGCCGACGGTCCCGGGGAACCGTTCGGGGTCGTGGCCGGTGTCGTCGAGCGCGTGCCAGGCGGCTTCCAGGAACATCCGCTGCTGGGGGTCCATGACGGCGGTCTCGCGCGCGGAGTAGCCGAAGAAGGCGGCGTCGAACCGGTCGGCGTCCCACAGGATGCCCGCGGCGGGCATCAGCGCGGGGTCGGCCAGGCGCGTGCTGTCGGCGCCCGCCTCGGTGAGCTGTTCAGGTGTCAGTTCCTGGATGCCGCGCCGTCCTTCGGACACCAGGCGCCAGAACTCCTCCGGGCCGGTGGCGCCGGGGAAGCGGCAGGCGATGCCGACGACGGCGAAGCCGGTCTCGGGAGCGGGGTCCGGGCCGGCCTGCGGGTCACGGCCGGGCCCGGTGGCGGGGCCGGCGCCGTCCGCCGTTCCCCCGGTGTGCGCTGCGGTCACTGGAGTCCGCCTTTCACCGTGCGTACGGCGGGCAGGGGGTGCCCGGCGGCCCGTCCGGCGCCGGGCGGTACGGTGCCCGCGGCCCGCGCGCCGTTGCGAGTGCGGTCGAGGAGCGCGGTGAGCAGCCGTACGGTACGGGCGTCCATCAGGTCGGCCGCGCCGAGCCGCGTGCCCCAGCGGGCGGTGACGGCCGCCTGGATGCGGATCATGTCGAGCGAGGTGGCGCCGAGGTCGGCGAAGTCGTCGTGGGGGGCGATGTCGTCCAGGCCCAGGACCGCGGCCACCAGTTCGGCCACCTCGTGCTCCCGGCCGGACGCCACGGCGCTCCGCCCGGCCGCCGGGGCGCACCGGCGCACGGCCGGCGGGGCCAGTGCGCTGCGGTCGATCTTCCCGTGCGCGGTGAGCGGCAGCCGTTCCACGAGGACGAAGGAGGACGGGACGAGGTGGGAAGGCAGCAGCGCGGCCAGGTGCCGGCGCAGTCCGGCGGCGGTGACCGGGGCGCCGGGGACGGCCTGTACGTACGCCGTGAGCCGGTCCGTCCCGCCGTCCGCCGGCGCGCTGCCGGGGAGCGGTGGTACGGAGGTGCCGGGCGCCCCGCGCGTCGCGGTCACGGCCGCCGCGCTGACGTCCGGGTGGCGCAACAGGGCCGCCTCCACCTCGCCGGGCTCGATGCGGTAGCCGCGGACGTTGAGCTGGCCGTCGATCCGCCCGAGGAAGAGGTAGGAACCGTCCGGGAGGCGGCGGGCCAGGTCGCCGGTGCGGTAGAGCAGGCGCCCGGGGAGCGTGCCGAAGCGGTCGGGTACGAAGTGGCGGCGGGTGTCCTCCGGGCGGTCCAGGTAGCCCAGTCCGACGCCGGGGCCGCCGATGTGGACCTCGCCGGGCGCCCCGTCCGGGACGGCCGCTCCCCGCTCGTCCAGGAGGTGCACGGTGACGCCGGGCAGCGGGTGCCCGATGCCGGGGGTGCCCTGCCCGGGGCGGCAGCGGCCCATGGTGGCGCAGACGCCGGCCTCGGTCGGCCCGTACGCGTTGAACAGGCGCACCCGGGTGCCCCAGCGCCGTACGAGGTACTCGGGCAGCGGCTCGCCGCCGGAGGTGAGGGTGGTGACCGGTACCGGTTCGTCCTGCGGCAGGGTGGCCAGCAGGGAGGCGGCGCCGGAGAGGTGGCTGATGTCCAGCTCCCGCAGGGTGCGGCTCAGTTCGGGGCCGTGCAGGGGGACGCCGGCGCGCGGGACGACGAGGGTGCCGCCGCTGAGCAGGCTCATGGCGAGTTCCCAGATCCACACGTCGAAGGTGAACGGCGCGAACTGCAGGACGCGCGCCCCTTCAAGATCGCCGTAGACGTGCTGGAGTCCGTGCGCGAGGCTGACGACCGCGCGGTGCGGTATCCGTACGCCCTTGGGCGCCCCCGACGAGCCGGAGGTGTGCAGGACGTAGGCGAGGTCCTCGGGGCCCGCCGCGTCCTCGGGCGGGCCGGGGCGCGCGGGCGCCGCGGGAGCGCTCAGGGTCGTGCCGGACAGCCGTACGCAGGTGGCCTCGCCGCCCGCGGCCCGGGGCAGCAGGGCGGGGTCCGGCTCCCGGTCGGTGACCACCGTGCGGACGGCGGCCTCGTGCAGCACCGCCCGGTTGCGCGCCGCCGGGTACGAGGCGGGCAGCGGTACGTAGGCGGCGCCCGCCGTCCAGAGGGCGAGGACCGTGACGGGCAGCAGGGGTGAGCGTTCCATCGTCACGCCGACCGTGTCCCCTCGCCGGACCCCGGCGCGGCGGAACTCGGCGGCCAGCTCCCCGGCCCGGCAGGCCAGTTCGGCGTACGTCGACCGGCCGCCGGGGTGGACGAGCGCGTCGCGCCCGGGAACCGCGCGCGCCCACTGCCGGAAGAGCGCCACCGCACCGGTACCGGGCCCCTCCCCCGCGCGGCTCCCGCCCGTCATGCGCCCTCCACCGGCTGCGGGGCGGCGCCGCGGCGGGCGCGGAACTGCTCGGTGAGGATGGCGATGTGCTCCCGCCGGTGGCCCTGCTCCAGCGCGGTGCGCACCCGGTCCCGCAGGGTCCTGAGGTACGAGGCGTCGACGCCGGCGTCCTCGGCCGCGCCGGTCAGGTTCTGCAGGACGTCGATGTGGGTGGTCAGTGGCGCCTGTTCGTACGCGTAGTCACGGCGCTCGATCAGGTCGAGGCCGACCCGTACGGTGTTCTCGAAGCCCGGGTCGTACAGCGGCACCGAGTCGGCGAACGCGCCCAGGGGGACGCCGATGTGCTCGGCGATCGCCGCGCACTCCAGGAAGCCGCTGACGAACGCGTAGTAGAAGGCGCTGGCGACGACGTGGTACGCCTTCGCGTAGCGCGGTTCGTCGTGCAGCCGCACCTGTTGGCCGGCCATCGCCTTGGTCACCGGGCCCAGCTCGGCGAAGTCCTCCGGGGCCCCGCCGTACACCGTGAAGCAGGCGTCGGTGCCGATGGCGTCCGGGTAGTTGAGGATGGCTGCCTCCATGAAGCGGCCCCCGGCGCCGGTGACCCGGTTCTGGAGCGGTCCGACGCTCTCGGGCACCCCGCTGGAGTGCTGCACGACCAGCCGCCCGGCCAGCTCGGCGGCGGCTTCCTCCAGGACGCGGTGGGTGACCGGGTAGTTGAGCAGACACAGCAGGGTGACGGGGGAACTGCGGATCGCCTCGGCCGCGGTGGGGTGGACGCGGATGCGCGGGCTCAGCTCCGCCACCTGCCGGGCGCGCCGCTCGGTGCGGTTCCACACCGCCACCTCCAGGCCGGCCGCGGCACAGGCCCTGACCACTCCCGAACCGATCACACCGGTACCGATCACGGTCACGTCCGCCATGTCAGTGCTCCGTCCTGGTGAAGGTCATGAGGATGGCGCCGACCTCGGGGGCCTCGGCCCAGCCGGCGAAGGCCGCCAGGAGGCGGCCGGCCTGTTCGTCGCCCAGCGTGTCCGCCAGGCGGGCGCCGGCCTTCTCCAGCCGGCCCAGCAGCCTGCTGAAGGAGCCCCGCACGCTCTCGGTGAGGTCCAGGAGTTCGGTGATGTGCAGCCCGGCCTCCCGGGCCGCCGCCAGGTGCACGTGCGGCGGGTCCAGCGACACGGCGTTCAGCAGGCTCAGGTACGGGCCGATGCGGTCCAGCAGCTCCCGGGTCGTCCTGCCGCGTACGTACGGGGTCTCGACGACGAGCCGGCCGCCCGGCCGCAGCACCCGGGCGAGCGCCCCGTACAGCTCCGCGACGTCGAAGTGCGGCGTGCTCTCGAAGGCCAGCGCCGCGTCGAAGGAGGCGTCCTCGAACGGCGGCCGCAGCGCGTCCGCGTGCTGGAAGCGCACCGCGTGGCCCAGCCCCAGCTGCTGGGCGTACCCGGCCGCGGCGCGCAGCGCCCGGTCGTCGATGTCGATGCCGACGACGCTCGCGCCCGAGGTCTGCGCGAGGCGTACCGCGGGCCGCCCGTTGCCGCACCCCACGTCCAGGACGCGGCTGCCCCTGGTGGCCGCGAGCTTGTCCAGCACCAGTGCGGTCAGCCGCTCGGTGGCCTCCTCGACGGAGGCCGGGTCGTCGGCGCCGGTCCACATACCGAAATGCCGGTCGGGCCCGGCGGCGTCCTCTTCGAGGACGGTGAGCATGGCGTAGGTGCTCTCGATCTCCCGGTGGGAAAAGGCTCCGGTCCAACTCGGTTCGGCGGACATGCGAAACACCCTCCGTCGCGGTCTGTACCGAATACGGACCGGCGGGACCGGACCTGCTGCTGTCCCCCTTCTGTATCCCGGTGCCGGCACGTGAAAAGGAAGTACGAGCGGCCGCGAGGGCTTCGCGGTCCCCGCGGTGACAGGAAGTGCGGCGGTACGAAAACACCACGATGCCGCGAGCGCCCCCCGGTGGTCCGGCATCCGGCTGCAAGAGTTGCCGAGGGCCGGGCAGCCGTCAAGCAACGGTTCTGGCCACCCGGCCGGCACCGGCCGGAGGGTTCCGGGCGTGCCACCACGGGCGCGGCCGGCGGAACAATTCGATCAGGCCCCACCGTCCCCTCGCACACCTCGTGATCCGGCCGAATCGGCCATCTTCCGCGTACCGCGCGGGAAATGACTAATAGCGGACGCCCCTCGGCAGCACGGCGCCACTAACGTCTTTCCGGTGAGTCGCCGCGCCGGCCGGGCCGGGCCGCGGCACAGGCACGGAAAGCACCGCACGCCCGGGGCGCCGGCACCGGGAAGAACGGTCGCGGGCAGGGCTCCGACTTCCGTACTGGAGATTCCGTGGACACACACCCCGAACCCATCGACTATCCGTTTTCCGAGCCGTCCGGGCTCACCGTCGATCCGGAATACGAACAGTGCCGCAGTCGCCCCGGCCTGACGTGGATACGTCCGCCGTACGGTGACGACGCCTGGCTGGTGACGCGTTATGCGGACATCCGCTTCGTGCTGCGGGACCGGCGGTTCGTGCGCACGCCCCCGCCGGGCAGCGACGAGGCGCGGCTGACCCCGCTCCCCCTCCAGGACAGCATCCTGAACACCGACCCGCCCCAGCAGCCACGGCTGCGCAAGGCCCTCGCCCAGGGGCTGATGTTCAACGCCGAGCACGTGCGGGACCTGGAGGAGCTGGCCGGCAAGGAGGCGCGGCGGCTCCTGGCGCGCTGTACGGCGGAGCCGCCCCCGGCCGACCTCGCCGCCGTGTACACCAAACCGCTCACGGTGGCCGTCCTCTGCCCGCTGATCGGCATCCCCGAGGAGGACCTGGCGGTCTTCCTCGACTGGTTCGAGGGGTTCGCGGGCACCGGTCTGCCCGCCGACGTGGTGGAGGCGCGGATCGCGGAGATCTCCGGCTACACGGCCCGGCTCATCGCCGACCGCCGGGAGCGGCCGCGGGAGGACCTGGTCAGCCGTCTGGTGGCCCGCCTCGGCCAGGACGACGGGCTGTCCATGGAGGAGCTGGGCGAGCTGGTCAACGACATCCTGCTGGCCGTCGACAACGTCACCACCCAGCTCACCAACGCCTGTTACGTGCTGCTCTCCTCCCCGGAGCACTTCCGGGAGCTGACGGCCGACCCGGGGCTGCTGCCGCGCGCCGCCGACGAGCTGCTGCGTTACGCGCCGTTCCCCTCGCACGTCACCTTCGCCCGGTACGCGACCGAGGACGTCCAGGTCGGCGGCACCCTGGTCCGCGCCGGCGAGCAGGTGCTGCCCGCGCTGCCGGCCGGCAACCACGACCCGCGGATGTTCGCCGATCCGGAGCGGCTGGACTTCCACCGGAGCGGCAACCCGCATCTGTCCTTCGGCCACGGGACGCACCACTGCATGGGGCCGCCGCTGGTGCGGATGCTGGTGAAGGTGGCGGTGGCGGCGCTGCTCGGCCACCCGGGCCTGCGGCCGGCCGCGGCGGAGGAGGAGCTGCCGTGGCGTGCCGACCTGATCATCCGGCGCGTCGAGTCGCTGCCGGTCACCTGGTGAACCGGGAGCCGCCGGCCACCCGGTGAGCGGGGAGGCGGCACCGGGCAGCCGGCCGGGTGCGGGAGCGACGAGAACGACGAGAACGACGAGAACGACGAAAAACGGAGACCGGGCCGGGCCCGGTCTCCGTCACGGCCGTCCGCGTCGGCCGCGCGTTCCGCTTTTCGTCTCCGCGGGTTTTCAGGTGCGGGTCAGCGGCCCGAACACCTGGCTGGTGCGGTCCTCGGCGCTTTCCTTGGAATACAGGTCACGACAGGCCACGAAATACTCCTCGGAGCTGATGCGGCCGTCGTTGTCGGTGTCGATGCTCCGGGCACCGACCCGGGCGTCGCGGATGGACAGCCCGAACGCGCGGAGCAGTTCGGCGTACTCGTCCTGGGACAGGTACCCGTCGTCGTTCGTGTCGGCCACCTGGAACTCGGCGTCCGTGATCGGACGCAGCAGACCATCGGCCGTCGACGGCTTCGCGTGGCGGTCCATGTATGCCTGGAACTCGGCCCGCGAAATGCGGTTGTCCTTGTCCGTGTCCGTCAATTCGTACATGATCTGCCAGGCCTTGGCGTACGCCTCGTGCAAACGCGCCCACTTGGCGCTCTCCTTGCTGTAGCCGAAGTGCGTCAGTGTGCGTTCGGCCAGCCGCTGGAGGTCGACTTCCTCGATGTAGCCGTTACCGTCGACATCCGCCAGGTTGAACCACTGATCCGATTTCTGCGCTATGACACCGGCGACCATTCCGCTCTCCGTTCGTGTAGACGGCTAGCTGTGATTCGCGCATGGAGCACTCTACAGAAACGGGTGTATCGGTCCACCTCGAAAACGCGACATTCGGCTGCTCGCGCGGGAGTTTCCCACGGGATGACCGGTGCCGGTGTGGGCGGGTGCCCGCAGCGGTGCCGGCGGGAAGGAATTCCCGCGTGTGGTCACGCGGCCGCCTGGTACTCCTCGTCCGTCCTGCGCTCGACCTCGGCCCGCACCCGGCTCAGCGCCCGGCTGATCAGCCGCGAGACGTGCATCTGGGACAGGCCCAGTTCGGCGGCGATGGCGCTCTGCGTCATGTCCTTGAAGAACCGCAGGTACAGAATGCGGCGTTCGCGTTCGGGCAGCCGGGCCAGGGCGGGCTTGACCGCCTCGCGGTCCTCGATGAGCCCGAAACGGCCGTCCGCCGCGCCGAGGGTGTCCATGAGCGTGTAATCGTCGTTGTCGCCGCTGCGGTCCAGGGCCACGTCCAGCGACAGGGACCGGTAGGTCTCCAGCGCCTCCAGCCCGAGCACCACGTCGTCCTCCGCGAGCCGGGCGTGTTCGGCGATCTGCGTGACGGTCGGCGACCGGCCGTCCAGGGTGGTGCTCAGTTCCCGTACGGCCTTGCGGACCTTGTTGCGCAGCTCCTGGGTGCGCCGGGGCACGTGCACGTCCCAGGTGTGGTCACGGAAGTGGCGCTTGAGCTCACCCGTGATGGTGGGTATGGCGAACTGCTCGAAGGCGTCCGCCCGTTCGGGGTCGAAGCGGTCGACCGCCTTGACCAGGCCGAGGGCGGCGACCTGCTTGAGGTCGTCGAGCTGTTCCCCGCGCTCGCGCAGCCGTACGGCCTGGCGGTGGGCCAGCGGCAGCCAGGCGGTGATCACGCGCTGGCGCAGCCGCTCCTTCTTGGGGCCGTCCGGCAGGGTGACGAGCAGCCGCATCTCCTCGGTGGTGTCGGGGTCGTCGTGGCGGCGCCCGTGGCGGCGCGCGATCATGGTGGTGGCCATCGCCGGCTCTCCTTAGACGCTGGTGGGCGGTTCGCAGGCAGTGAGTGGCCACTCACCGGAAGACGGCAGACTGGCCCCTCTGGGACGGGGTGCCTGCGGTTCCGAAGCACTGACGCTCTTGTGTCCCGGCATCCACGGCTCACACTCCGGGGACCGAGATTTTTCCGCCCGGTCCTTGCCCCTGGGGCAAGGGCAGAGCTGAGGCCCGGACATGGCGCAGCGACCGGGTGAGAAGTGGACCCCCGCACCCGGCTCGGCGGCCGGGGCGGGGGTCCGGGGGCGGACGGTCCGGGCCCTCACTCCTCCAGGACCACGCGCCCGAACACCGTCGTCGTCAGCCCGAAGAAGTCCGCGTGGACGAGCCGCCGGGCCACCGGGCGGGTGGTGCCGTGGGCGGTGAGGGTGCCGGTGGCCGTGGTGCGGTCGGTGAAGTAGGTCTCGGACTCCTCGACGAGGAGGCGGTACACGCTGGGCGACGGAAACCGGCCGGGCGGCGGGGTCAGTTCGCCGGACCAGACGAAGCCGGCGCCCCTGGGGGTGCAGGTCAGTTCGGCGGTGGTGCCGTCCGCGGCCCAGTCCAGCTCGTTCCCGGAGCGGGCGCGCTGCTGCACGGTGGCGGTGACGCGGCGGCTCGCCGCCATGCCCGCACCTCCCGGGCCCGCGAACTCACCCGTGTCGTTGGCGGCGGCCGGGCCGCTCAGCTCGACGCGGATCCGGCCGTCGGCCGTCATCGCGGCGGTCACCGTGCGCTCGGGCAGCAGCTGGACGAACTCGCCGGTGACCACCTTGGACAGGTGCAGGGGGTCGACGGCGTACGGCTGGTAGCGGGCGAACGCCGGCCGCAGGTAGGGGAAGTAGGCGGGGCTGTCGGCCAGGTCACCGAGGTCGACGTCGATGTCGCAGGTCCACAGGCCCAGCTGCTCGTCGTAGACCGGCGCGTACGCGGCCACCGCCACCCGCGCGGGCGTGCCGCCGACGGTCTCGGTCAGCAGCCGGTCCGTGGCCGTCACCGCGGCGTTCGGGAAGTTGGCGGGGCGCAGGCGCGGCAGGACGGAGTCGTCCGCCCAGACGGGATCGGTGCCGCAGCGGGTGACGAGGCCGGCCGGGAGCCTGCTGCCGGGGTCCAGGACGACGGCGAGGAGTTCGTCGTCGCCGGAGGAGAACCAGGGGCGGCGGAGGTGGACGCGTACGCCCGCGCTCCGGCGGGTCCTGGTCACCCGGTGCGCGTCGGTGTCCACCGTGTGTTCCCAGGTGACGGTGGGGACGGTGTGGCTCACGTCGGGCGGCTCGGGGCGGCGGGTGGCCGGCACCGGCCAGCCACGGCCGGTGGGCCCCGGGGCGGCGGGGCCCCGGCTGGTGATCAGTTCGGGCCGGTCGGTGATCGCCGGGTGGAAGTACTCGCGGAAGCGGGTGGTCGCGGTCGGTGTGTAGGTGACGTTGCGGTGCCGGGTGTCGCGGAACTCGTGCCGTACGCCGCTGAAGGGGAGGGTGTTCCGGTCGCGGCCCGTGGTGAGGTCGCCCACGTGGTCGTAGCCGGTCACGCGGCGCGGCGCGGCCTCCTTCGCGTCGTCGAGCCACTCCTCCCAGGTCGCGTCGAGGTCGATGCGTCCGGTGCTCTTCGCGTGCAGGGACAGCGTGCCGGAGACGAGCGCGGCGGTCTCGCCCGCCGTACGGCGGAACCGCAGGCCGGCCAGGGACGGCGGCGCCAGGGGCTTCTCGACGGCGTGGACGAGGGTGAGTTCCGTCCACGGGGTGATCATCCAGTTCTCGCCGGCCGCGGACGCCACCGTGAGTTCGCGGCGCTGTTCCGGGGTCAGGCGCAGTGGGTCGTTCCACAGGGGCGAGGCGGTCAGCAGCTGCCAGACACGGAAGAGCGGCAGGTCCTCCTCCGCGATGCGGCAGCTCATGCGGACGGTCACGACCTCCGCCTTCGGCACGTACACGGTCAGGACGCCGCCGGCCGGCGGGTCGGGCGGGCGGTCCCCCTCCTCGATCCGCAGCCGCAGCGGCCGGGCCTGGGGCCAGGTGCCGGTGAAGTCGTAGGTACGGTGCGGTGCGCTGCCCGTACCCGGCAGTCCGTGCAGCGCGAGACCGCGTGCGGGGACGTCGGGCAGGTACGGCAGCAGGAGCCGGTCGGCGTCGTGGACGACGTACTCGCCGGTGTGCAGGCCGTCGCCGCGCTGCACCGGCAGTTCGGTCAGGGGTGAGGTGTCGTGCGGGCTGTGCTTGGCGACGTGGATCTCCCCGGCGGCCTTCAGGTCGCGGGTGACGCGCGGGTCCTCGGGAAGGCTGACCACCGTGTCGAGATAGCTGCCCGCCTCGCGGGACGCCGCGGCGAAGTACTGGCGGCGCAGCGCTTCCGGCCGGTCCGGCCCGAAGACGGCGTCGTACACGCCGTGCTGCTCGGCCATCTGGAGCGCGGTCTTGGGCGGGCTGAGGTGCCGTTCGTCGAAGGCGCGGTAGCGGCGGTCGAGGCCGTCGGCGGGCGAGTTCTTCTCGTGGTCGGTGACCTGCGGGTTGCGCAGGCCGGCCCACTCGGCGGGCGTCAGCGGCCGGCCGGACGCGTCGACGGTGCTGCGGATGACCAGGTGCGGTTCGGACTCGCCTTCCAGGAACGGCCACCTCGGCACGATCACGGGCGGCGGTACGGGTTCCCAGCGGGTGTAGGTGACGGGTGCGGTGGCGGTGCCCTCCACGGCGGGTGCCGCGGGGCCGAGGCTGTTGCCCGCGAGGTCGACCAGGCGGGCGCGCAGCCGGTACGTACGGCCGTAGCGCAGGGCGGGCAGCGTGCCGGGGGTGGGGCGGAACGTGGCGGCCAGCGGGAAGCGGTCGGAGATCTCGGGGTCGGGCACCTGCGGCCGGTTGCCGGCGCCGAGGGTCCGGCCCGGCGGCGGGGCGGCCAGGCTCCAGCCGTGCCAGCCGAACAGCGCCTGGTGGACGTAGAGCTGGTGGCCGGCGGCGCGGTCGCGGGTGACGGCCGACGCCTTGACGTGTCCCTCGTCGGGTGCGGCGGCGATCGGTACGGCCGGGGCGCCGGGCCGCCTGATCGCGTACTCCCCCGTCCGTGCGCACAGGGAGTGCCAGGCGGCGACGCGCCCGGTCCGCTCGTCCGCCACGCCGACGTCCACGCGCAGGCCGCGTACGAGGTGCGCGGCGTCCAGGACCGCGGTGGCGACGGGCCGGCCGTCGGGGCCGACGCCGGCCGTGTGCCGGGCGTCGGCCTCCATCTGGTCGGCCAGGGCCCGGTCGCGGTCGTCGTGGAGGACGGTCAGGCCCGCGCCGTGCAGGGCCGGTACGGCGGTCGGGTCGGCGGCGACGGCCTCGCCCGGCTGCTGGGTGCCGCTCAGGTACTGGTCGATGACGCGGGAGAATTCGACGAACTTCAGGGCGGCGCCGTCGAGGTCCAGGTCGGTGGTGTGCACCTCGTCGGCGCCCAGCCGGAGCATCCGGTGGCCGTGGAAGCCGTCGTCGGCGGCGTACGGTTCGAAGCGGCGGCCCGGGACGTGGCGCAGCGCCGTCCAGGGGCGCAGGGCCGGGTCGGTGTTCAGGTGGGCCTGGGCGTCGGTGAAGGTGACGCGGGCCTGCCAGCGGTCGGCGAGACCGGCCGGGGGTGTGACGAGCAGGTCGAGGGCGAGGCCGAAGCGGCGCAGGAGTTCGGGGTGGTCGGCGAGGAGGGCGCACGCGGTGTGGAAGTCGAGATCGGGCTGTTCCAGGGGCGGCTCGGCCACGGGCGCGGCCGCGGCGGCCGCCGGGCGTGGGGCCCGGTCGTAGAAGCGGTACGTCTCGGCGAGGCCGAGCAGTGCGCTGTCCTGCGTGTAGTCGCGCGCGGCACGGTCCATGTGCCGGGGGCGGTACGGGTTCGGGTCGGCGGTGGCGCCTTGCCGCCCGGCGGGCGGGGTGCCGAGGAGGGTGTCGAGCCGTGGGTAGCTGCTGCCGACCTGGCCGGAGAAGGCCCGGATCGTGCGGGTCAGTACGTCGGTGAGGTCGCTGCTCTCGGGGTGGTTCCAGTCGGCGGCCGGGCCCGGCGTCTCCAGGGAGCGCGCCGCCGCGAGGTTCAGCTCGCCGCCGTCGGCCTGCGGGTTGGCCCGGCGGTCCGCGGTCGCGCTCACCGCCGCTTCGTACAGCGCCGTGACCTGGGCGTGCACCGCCCCGGCGGGGAACGACCGCAGGACCGGGAGCGGTTCCGCCGTGGCGGTGAGGGCGCCGGTGGGCGCGTGGACCACCGTGTCGGGCGTGAACAGTTCGGTCCACAGGGCGCTGTCCGCGGGCGGGAAGCGCCCGGTCCGCGCCGTGGCGGGGACGAGGACGCCCGGCTCCGTGGCTCCGGGCGCCCGGAACTCGACCTGGAGCGCGGGCGCGTACGTCCGCAGGGTCTGCGGCCAGTCCCGGAAGCGGCGGAAGTCGTCGAGCCGGGTGCCGCCGGTGAGGCGGGGGCTGACCAGCACGGTCAGCCGGAGCGTGCCGTCGGGGGCCGGGCCGTCGGGCAGTACGGTCCACCGGATCGTCTCGGGCATGGCTCAGCTCACTTCCGCGAAGGCGGTGCAGTACTCGGTGACGGGGTCGCGCCGGGCGCCGGTGGCCGGGTCGGTGTAGGGCGCCATCATCTCGGCGAAGGTGGGCGGCCGGGGCGGCTCCTCGGCCGCCGGACCGAGCGGGGCGGGAGCGGGCCCGCTGCCCGCGAACCGTTTCTCGCACTCGATCGTGACCGACTGCGACCAGAAGCCGATGTGCACGCTGACGGAGATCCTGGCCCGTCCGTAGACGGTGCCGGTCGCGGTGTCGAAGGTGAGGGCGAGGTGGATCTCGATGGAGGCGGAGACGATGCCGAGCACGTCGACCTCGCCGCGGGCCCGGAAGTAGCCGGTCAGCCGGGACTCGCCGGTGGCCGTTTCGAGGCGGAAGTAGATGCCCGCCATGACGGACAGGCTGCCGCTGGCCACCCCGAAGTCGAGCGAGACGGCCGCGCCGAATTCGAGGGCCGCCTCCAGGACGGCCACCCGCTGGGGCGTCAGCACGATGCCGAAGAAGCCGCCGCCCCCGAGCAGCGAGACGGTGAGCCGGAAGGGGGCCTGCCGGCGGCAGAAGGAGAAGCCGATCTCCAGTGACCTGCCGATGAAGGGCAGGTCGAGGTAGGCGTCCAGGCGCAGGTTCTCCAGGCTGAACACGCCGATGGCCAGGTTGGGCAGCGGGAGTCCGTACCGGGCGACGATGCCGGAGGGCGTGACCTGGATGCCGGGCGGGTCGCTGAAGCCGTCCACCGGGATCAGCTTGCGCAGCGTCTGGACGAACGACAGCGGGCCGATGAAGTCGACGCTCTTGAGGACGACGTCGATGTCCGGCTTGCGCCCCGCACGCGCGACGAAGCGGACGTGCGCGAAGCTCAGCCGCAGCGCGTTGAACTTCGGCACCAGGATGAGGGAGAAGTTCTCCAGGCTGCAGCTGACGTCGGCGCCGGCGCTCAGGTCCCCGCGCAGCGAGCCGCGCAGGTCCACCACGAGGGACAGCCGCCCGTCGGCGTCCGGCAGGAAGACCGGCGAGCCGCCGAGGAGGACGGGCTGGAGGTCCGGGTTCCACTCCAGGCGTGCGTTGACGGTCTCGGGCAGGCGGAAGCCGTCGGCGGCCTGCCGCACGGCGTCGCGCAGCGCGACGACCCGGCCGGCGGCCCTGGTCCAGGTGGCGACCTGCTGCTGGACGCGGGCCAGCAGCGTCCGTACGCCCGGGTCGGCGCCGGCGGGCAGGGTGTTCAGCAGGTCGGTCAGCGCGGCGGCGAAGGCGGCGAAGGCGGTGTCGACGTCCCGCATCGTGAGCGGGCCGGTGCGGCCGGCGAGCCCTTGGGCCACGAAGTCCCCGACGACGGTGACGAACGTCTCCGCCGTGCCGGCGACCTGGCGGGCGGCCGGCGGGTAGCGGTCGAGTTCATGGGTGAGCAGCTGCCGGGCGCGGCCGAGGTCGGAGAGGAAGCCGGTGACCGCGCTGACGGTCTCGGTGAAGAAGTGGGGCACCTTCAGGGCCTTGCCCAGCCCGTCCACGCCCTTGATCACCTCGGCCAGCGGGACCACGCCCAGCAGGCTCGGGCCGACCGCGTCGAGGACGTCCAGCGGGCGGAAGAACTCCTCGGGCCGGAAGGTGCCGTTCGCGATGAGGTCGAGCGGGTCCTGCCCGCCGACCGGCGGGACGCCGGAGACCGGGCCGGTCAGCCGGGAGAGTCCGGACACGATCATGCTGGGCGCGGTGAGGCCGCCGGACCGGTCGCGCTGCCCGCCGAAGTCCATCCGCAGCGGCTGGTCGGCGGGGGTGAGCAGGCTGAGGAAGACCTGCCCCGCGTTGGCCTTGCGCACCGGGCCGCCGACGGTGTCGAAGCCGGACAGGGCGTACCGCTTCGCGTAGGCGACGGGCACGGTGGCGTCCGTGCCGCTGAGCCGGCCGACGGCGGGCACGGCGGCCTGTGCCCAGCGCAGCTGCGGCAGGAACTGGGCGTTCTTCGAGACGGCCGGGTCGCCCGGCGCGGGGTCGGCCAGCGCGGGCGGTGCGGCCATGCCCCACACCATGCGGGTCACGTCGAGCCGGGTGTCGTCGGGCCGCAGGGCGGGGGCGAGCGCCACCGACTGGCCGAGGAGGTCGGCGCTGGCCTCGGGCGGGTGCTCCACCGCGACGGCCCTGGCGGACGCCGTGGGGTTCGGCGGGTTGCGGTCCAGGGCGTTGTACTCGGCGACGGCCGCGGCGAGTCCGGCGCCCGAGGCGAGCGTCTCGTCGAGGAAGAGCAGCGGCGTGCGGAACTCCACCGTGTTCCCGCCGTGGTCGACCGCGGTGACCTTGAAGTGGAACGGCTGCTCCGCGGGGGTCGCGGGGAAGAACTTCCGCCGGTCCGCGGGCGGTACGAGGTCCGGCGTCTGCACGGTGTCGAGCCGCACGCCGGTGAACGGGAACAGCACGTTGGCCAGGTCGCTTTCCGGGTCCGGCCCGGCGGGCAGCGCGGTCTTCGGGTCGTACGTCCGCAGCGGCTGCCGTACCAGGACGAACTCGCGCTGGATCAGGTACGCGGCCCGGGAGTCGTCGAACGTGCGCTCGGTGACGCGGACGTACACCGCCTTGTGTCCGAAGGGACACAGGAAGCCCTCGCGCATCACCCGGACGTAGTGGTCGCGGCCCATGGCGGCGCGGTGGCGCCATTCGGAGAGCGAGACGCCGCGCGGCCGCTCCGGCCAGGTGCCGAGGCTGTCCAGCCAGCCGCCGGCCGTCGAGAGCATCAGCAGCCGTACGGCGAGGGGCTGCGGGACGTACGGTGTGCCGTCGGGCTTCGTGAGCCCCGCGCCGGTGGTGAGGTCGACGATGTCCCGCCGGTCCTCGGGCTCCAGCGCCTGCCGGAACGCGTACGGCGCGCCGGGATCGCCGGCGCGCTCGCGGTTCCAGACCGCGCGGACCGTCCCGGCGCCGAGCCGGGTGTGCCAGAGCGGGACGCGGTCGCCGGGCTCGGGCGGCGGGATGCTGCCCCGGTGGATCCACCTGCCCTTCTGGGAGGGGGACAGGTAGAGCCGGTAGGGCAGTTCGATGCCGGTGCGGGGGCGGGCGGGGTCGGCGAGCGGGTCCTGCGGCCCGGCCGCCGCGGCCGGCACCCCGGCGGTCCCCTGCGCCACCGTGCCCGTCGCCTCCGCGAGGGCACGTGCGGTCTCCGGGCCGAAGCGGGCGGTCAGCTCGGCCGACGTGCGCAGCAGCCGGACCAGTGCCATGGCACGGGCCGCGGCGTCCCGACCGCCCGGGGGTGGCGGGCCGAGTGCCGGGGCCGCGGGCGGGGCGTCCGGTTCGCGGGCCGCGTCCACGACGCGGAGCGGGAGTCTGCGCATGGCGTCGAGCAGCCCGTCCTCGGTGAACGGCACCACGTCCCGCGGGCCCACCTCGAAGACGAGGACGCTGCGGCCGCTGATCAGGGAGCCCACGGGCAGGTCGCGGGGCTCCCCGGGCACGTGGTCGCTGAACGCCTGCTCCACCGTGTGCTGCGGCCCGAAGGTGACCGCGATCCAGCCGTCCGCCGGTGCGTCCGCGCGTACCAGCCGACGGTCCCCGCCGGTCCCTTCGACCCGCAGCCCGGCGAAGCCGAACGACAGGTCCAGCAGGTCGGTGCCGCGCAGCAGGCGCAGTGCTGCCGGAATGCTCATGACGCCCCCCTTGTCCCGCGCACCGGCCGGGCCTCCCGTCCTCGTGCGCAGTCCCGCTTACCTCCTATCTCCGGCGGCGCGCCCGCACCAGACGGAGGGCAGCACTCCCACAGGGCTAACTTTGTTCGGTCTTACCCCCGGAGGCTTCCCCAGGGGCTCCCCCGGAGGCTCCCCCGGGCGTCTTCCCGGAGGCCGCGCACGCCGTGCGGGGCGCCTCGTCCGGCAGGTACGTGGCGTGTTCCGCCGGCGTCAGTTCGCGGTTGACGGCGCGGCAGATCTTCCTGATGGACTCGGCGGGTCCGGGCAGGTCCACTTCCCGCAGGCGTACCATCCCGTCGCTGCTGCCACTGGCCAGTGCGCGGCCGTCGGGGCTGAACGTCACCGAGCGGACGAGGCCGGTCTGGCCCGCGTAGGTGGCGCGGGACTGGCCGGTGGCCACGTCCCACAGCCGTACGGTGCCGGTGTCGCGCCCGCTGGCGGCCAGGGTCCGGCCGTCGGGTGTGAAGGCCACGGCGCCCAGCGTGCCGATGGTGTGCCCGGTGATGGTGGTACGGACCTTGCCGGTGGCCGTGTCCCACAGCCGTACCGAGCCGTCGTCACCGCCCCCGGCCAGGGTGCGGCCGTCCGGACTGAACGCGACCGCCCCGGCGTCGCCCCGGGGGCCGGTCAGGACGGTCCGGATCCGGCCGGCGGCCACGTCCCACAGCCGTACCGGCCCGTGCAGGCTGCCGCCGGCCAGGGTCCGGCCGTCCCGGCTGAAGGCGACCGAGGTGGCCGGGCCGCTGCCGGAGGCGGCGAGGGTACGGGTCCGGTGGGTGACGGTGTCCCACAGCAGCAGCGCTCCGGAGCCGCTGGTGCCGGCCAGGGTGCGGCCGTCCGGACTGAAGGCGACCGCTTCGCCCGTCAGCTGCCGCAGGGTGGCCCGGAGTCTGCCGGTGGCCACGTCCCAGACGCGCAGGCCGACGTGTCTGCTGCTGGTGGCGAGGAGGCGGCCGTCGGGGCTGAAGGCCACCGCGCGGACGCGGTCGCGCCGGCCGCCGCCGGCGGACCGGGTCAGGACCCGGCTGCCGCGCGTGGCCAGGTCCCAGACGCGTACGGAACCGTCGTCGCTGCCGCTGGCCAGCGTGCGGCCGCCCCGCCCGTACGCGACCGCGCCCACCGGCCCGGAGTGGCCGTCCAGGGTGGTGAGCACGTCGCCGAGGGCGGTGTTCCACAGCCGGACCGTGCCGTCGTCGCTGCCGCTGGCCATCGTGTGCCCGTCCGGGCTGAAGGCCACCGAGCTGACACGGCGCGCGTGTCCGGGCAGGGTGCCGAGGATCGCGCCGGTGGCCACGTCCCACAGCCGTACGGTGCCGTCGTCGCTGCCGCCGCCCAGGATGCGGCCGGACGGGGCGAACGCCATCGCGATCACGTACCCGGCGGGCCCGGCGAGGGTGGTACGGGCCTTGCCCGCGCGCACGTCCCACAGGCGGATCGAGGCGTCGTTGCTGCCGTAGACGGCCAGGGTGCGGCCGTCCGGTCCGAACGCCACCGCCCGGCTGCTGCCCGCCGGCCAGATGAGCCGGGCCTCGGCCTTGCCGCTGGCCACGTCCCACAGGCGCACCGTCCCGTCCTGGCTGCCGGTGGCCACCGAACGTCCGTCGGAGGCGAACGCCACCGAGACGACCTTCCCGGTGTGGCCGCGCAGGGTCGCGGAGAGCGCGCCGGTGGCCGCGTTCCACAGGCGTACCGTGCCGTCGGTGCCGCCGGTGGCCAGGGTGCGGCCGTCCCGGCTGAAGGCTGTGGCCGTCACCGGTCCGCCGTGCCCGTCGTGCCCGTCGTGCCCGTCGAAGGTGGCCCGGGTGCGGCCGGTGGCCGCGTCCCACAGCCGCCAGCTTCCCGTGCGGGTGCTGCCGGCCAGTGTGCGCCCGTCGGCGCTGAAGGACAGGGCGGCGAGGGGACCTCCGGGCGCGGCGAGGGTGGCGCGGGCCGTGCCGGCGGACACGTTCCACAGGCGTACGGAGTGGTGGCGTCCACCGCTGGTGGCGAGGGTGCGCCCGTCGGGGCTGAACGCGACCGCGCGCACCCCGCCGGTGTGCGCGGTGAGCCGCCGCCGCAGCGGAATGTCCACGGCGTTGAACAGCCCGGCGACGGCTTCCCTGGTGGGCGCGGTCCGGTAGGCGTGCACGGCCAGGAGGGAGGCCAGGTCCGGCCGGTCCTCCAGGAGGGCGGACGACTGGGCGGCGAGCTGCCGCGAGAGGGAGAGCCGCTGGGCGGCGAGTGCCGCGTCGCGCTGCTGTTCGCTGGTGCGGAACTGGTCCCAGGCGGTCAGCCCGGCGGCCAGGGCGAGGGCCAGGAGGACGGACAGGGTGGCGGTGAGCTGGCGCAGGCGGCGGGTGGTACGGGCGGCCGCGCGCCGTTCCTGGTCGCGCGCGGCGACGCTGGCGGTGAGGAACGCGCGCTCCAGCGGGGTGAGTTCGTCGGGGGTGCCGGCGGGCGCCGGGGCCGGGCCGGCCTCCTCCTCCGGAAGGAACACCTCCGCTGCGGCGTCCAGGCGGGTGCCGCGGTACAGCGCCCCCGGGTCGCGGTCGAGTTCGTCCCACAGCCGGGCCGCCTCCGTCAGCCGGCGGTGCACGATCAGGCGCCCGCGGTCCTCCTCGATCCAGCCGCGCAGCCGGGGCCAGGACGTGATCAGCGCTTCGTGGGCCAGGTCCACGGTGTCCTGGTCCACCGTGATCAGCCGGGCCCTGGCCAGCTGCTCGACGACCTGGGCGGCGGCCGGATCCCCGGCGTCCAGCTCCGCCCTGGCCGCGGGCCGGCGGGTGTCCGGCGTCCCCTCGCCCGGGGTGATCAGGCGCAGCAGCATCCGGCGGGCCGTCCGGGCCTGCCGCGGCGAGAGCCGGGCGTAGAGGTGCTCGGCGGTCTGCGCGACCGCGCCGTGGACGCCGCCCGCCGCCTCGTACGCCTGGAGCGTCAGGGTGCGGCCGCGGCGCCGCCGCCAGGTCTCCAGCAGGACGTGCGAGAGCAGCGGCAGGCTGCCGGGCTCCTCGGCCATCTCCTCGACGAGACGGGCGGTCAGGGAGCGCTCCACGATCAGCCCTTCGGCGGCCGCGGGTTTGACGATCGCCTCCCGCAGTTCCTGCGGTGTCATCGGGCCGATGGGCAGCCCGGCCTCGCGGATCACGTCGGCGAGTTCCCGGTGGGCCAGGCACCTGCCGTAGAAGTCCGCCCGTACGCCCAGCACCACCCGCAGCCGGCTCGCGGGGTCGTGGGCCGCCAGGACGCGGCGGATGAACGCGTTCCGTTCGTCGGCGTCCGCGCAGAGGGTGAAGACCTCCTCGAACTGGTCCACCACCAGCCACGTCTCCCCCGGCGGCGCGGCCGGGGAGAACAACGGCCCGGCGTCGCGCTCGGGGTGGGCGCCGGGCGTGAGGACGCGGATCGCGGCGGGCGGGGGGAGGCGGAGCGGCGGGTCGGCGGCGGGCTGCCGCAGGCGGGCGATGAGTCCGGCCCGCAGCAGGGAGGACTTGCCGCTGCCGGACGGGCCGAACACCGCGACGACCCGGCGTTCGCGCACCCGCCGCAGCAGTTCCTCGGTGAGCCGGCGGCGGCCGAAGTAGCGGGTGTGGTCGTCCGGTTCGAAGCGGGCCAGGCCGCGGTAGGGTGCGGCGGCTCCGTCCTCTTCTGTTTCGAGGATCCGCGCCGCGTCCTCCCGTACGGCCTCGTGCCAGCGCCGCTGCCAGTGCCCCGCGTTCCCGCCGCACGCCGCCACGTACGCCAGGGCCACCGGGAGGGAGGGCAGCTTCTCCCCCGCCGCTGCCTGGGACAGTACGGCGGCCGAGTAGTCCACCCGTTCCGCCATCGCCCGGTAGGTCGGACTGCCCGCTTCCAGGCGCAGCTTGCGCAGTTCGTATGCGAACCGCTGTACCGGGCCCGCGCCGGGATCCACGGGTTTTTCACGACGCCCCATGCGGCCCCCCGCCGTACTGACCGGGCAAACGGCCACGGTACGAAGCGCGGCGGGGCGCCACAAGGACGGTTCCGGCCGTGCGCGCCATTGTTTACGCGCACGGAAACGGGCTGCCAATCAATGGACGGTGCGGTGAAGTGGGCGTAGCTGCGCCGTTCCGTGGTGCTCGCAGCGTGGACACCGACGGGGGCCGGGGCGGCGCACGATCGCACCGTGGTGCGGCCGGCGGGTGGACGGGCATCCTCACGGGGGTGGGATGCCCGGCACCTCCGGCGTCCCACCGGCCGCGGTCACGTCAGCCGCATCCCGTTGGCCGTCACGACCGCGTCGTAGGTGCCCTTCAGGCCGCCCTCACCCACGTAGCACCGGAATCCGCTGGGCTTGTCGATCGGCACCAGCTGTACCGCGGGCGCCTTGTCGCAGCGCAGCGACCTGGCCGCCTTGCCCCCGTACATCCCGTACTGCTTCCACGCCCTGGCCCGCATCCCCTCGGCGGTCAGCACGCCGCCCTTGGTCGGGGTGGCCGTGTACTGCATCAGGATGTAGCCGCCCTTGGTCTCGACGCGGAAGGGCACGTCGACCCCCATGTACTTCACGGTGCAGGTGAAGGTCTGGGGCTTGTCGCCGACCTCCTTGGTGTCGCAGGTGCTGCTGGTCGGCTTGGGGACCGCGCCGCCCATGGAGAGCACCCGGTTCTCCAGGTCGTACTTGATCTGCTCCAGCACCGGCGCCTCCTTGCCGGGCGCGGGGTGCTGGGGCGTGACCTTCTCGGGCGGCGGTGCCGTCGGGCTCGGGACCGGCGTGCCCGCGGTGAGCGCCGGGTCCTCGGACGCCCCGCAGGCGCTGGCCGCCGAGACCACCAGGGCCACCGTCGCCGCCGTACGTATCCACTTCTGGTACTGCATCACGTGCTTCCCCGTCTCCCCGTTGCGCGCGGGCGGGCTGGGCCGGCCTGCGCGTTGTTGCTGGACCGCCCGATCCTAGGCCGCCCGCGGCGAAGCGGAGGCAGCGGGTACGGATGCGGGCGGGCTGCGGACGGGGCGAACGGCAGGTGTAGCCCGGCGGCGGGCGGGTTACTCCTTCGGGGATCCCTGCGCGGTGCGCCGGGGGACACGTGTGAGGTGAGGCCTCCGATGTCGCTGTTGTCAGGGGTACCCGGGCTGTCGGGGCTGCGCGTGCCGAGGCCGCCGGTGCCCGGCCCGGTCGTGGCGGGAGTGCGGGCGGGTGCCCGAGGGGCCCTGGAGCTGGCCTGGCAGCTGGCGGGGGTGCCGAAGCGGGCGGTGTGGTCCCGGCCGGGGCGCTGCTACATCGCGGTCCACGGGGTGCAGACGCCGGACGGTGAACGGGTCGCGCGGCGGGTGGAGCGGTTGCTGGAGCGGCAGCCCGGGGTGGAATGGGCGCGGGTGAACGGGCCGTCCGGGCACGTGGCGGTCGCGCTGGGGCCCGGCGCGCCGCGGCAGGCGGAACTGGTCGCCCTGGTGGCGGAGGCCGAGACGGGCCGTACGGATACGGACGCCGGCGCGACCTGCGATCAGCACGGCGAGTGGTGCCAGGAGCCGCACCACCCGTGTGAAGGCCCGCGGACCCGGCAGTCCATGACGGGCCTGGCCGCCGACGCGGTCGGACTGGGCATCGCCACCCTGACGCGCCTGGCCCCCTGGGCCCCCTTGCCCGCCGAGGTCGGGTCGCTGGCGGGGCTCTTCCAGCACCACCCCCGGCTGCGTGCGTGGGCGGCACAGAGCCTGGCCGGTCCGGAGCGGGCCGAGTCGCTGCTGCCGGCGGTCAGCGCGCTGGCGCAGGGGGTGGCCACACGGGGCGGCGGGCTGGTGCTGGACGTGGTGCAGCGGGTCGCGCAGTGGCGGGAGGCCGACGCGTACCGGAAGGCGTGGGAGGCGCTGGAGCCGCGGTTGGTGCGCGGTCCGCAGGACGCCGCGGCCGAACCGGTCGTGGTCGAGCGGCCGGTGTCGGCGCCGAAGGACTCGGTGGACCGGTACACGGAGCGGTCGTCGCTGGTGGGGCTGGCGGCCGGGGCGGCGGCCGTGCCGTTCGCCGGGCCGCGCCGCGGGCTCGCCGTCGCGCTGGCCGGGGTGCCGAAGGCGCCGGCGGCGGGGCGGGAGGGGTTCGCGACGAACGTGGGCCGGTTCCTGGCGCTGCGCGGCGTGGTGGCCATGGACCGGGGCGTGCTGCGCCGGCTGGGGCAGGTGGACTGCGTGGTGCTGGACGAGGCGGCGCTGCGCGGCGACCGGTACGACCTGGCCGACCTGGAGCTGTTGGACGACGCTGACGCGGACACGGCCACCGGCCGCCTGTTCGAACTGTTCGACGCCGGCGCTCCGCTGGAGACACGGCGGACCGCGGACGGCTGGGTGCTCGGCCCGCTCGCGGACCTGCCGGACACGGCGGACGCGGCGGACGGCGGTGCGGATGCCGTACGGCGCTTGCGGCAGAAGAAGTACGACCACCTGCTGGGCCTGGCCCGGCACGGCCGGCTGCGGGCCGTCGCGGGGCTGGCGGCGCAGACGGCACCGGGCGCCCAGGCCGTGGCGGCGGCCGCGCGCCGGGCCGGCACCCGGATCGTGCTCGCCTCCGACCGGCCGGACCCGGAATGCGGCTACGCGGACGCCGTGCTGCCCGGCGGCAGGCGCCTCGTCGCGTCCGTACGGGAACTCCAGGGCAACGGCGCGGTGGTACTGCTCGTCTCGGGCAACCGCCGGGCGCTGGGCGCCGCCGACTGCGGCATCGGGGTGCACCGCACGGGCGAGGCGCCCCCCTGGGGCGCGCACCTGCTGGTCGGCGGCGACCTGAGCGTGGCCGGGCTGATCGTGGACGCGGTGGCCGTGGCGGCGCAGGTGGACCGGGAGGCCGCGATGCTGGCGGCGGGCGGCAGCGGGGTCGGTGCGGTGGCCGCCGTACAGGCCCGCCCGTCCCGCGCCACCCGGCGCGCCTCGGCGGCCGGGAACACCGCCGGGTCCGCCGCCTTCTGCCTCGGCGCCTGGCGCGCCCGGCAGTTGCTGAACCGCCCGCCGGAACCGCCCACGCAGCGCACGCCCTGGCACCTGATGCCCGCTGACCGGGTGCTGGAGCGCCTGACGGCGACGCCGGACGGGCTGACGTCGCGCGAGGCGCGGACCCGGTCCGCGTCCGCCGGCCGTACCGACGGCCCGCGGCGCACCGGCCTCGGCGCCGCGTTCGTCGAGGAGCTGGCCAACCCGCTCACGCCCGTGCTGGCGGCGGGCGCCGCGCTGTCCGCCGCCGTCGGCTCGCGTACCGACGCCGCGCTGGTGGCCGCCATCACCGGCACGTCCGCGCTGGTCGGCGGCGTCCAGCGGGTGCGTACGGAGCAGGCGCTGGCCGAGCTGTTCCGGCGCTCGGCGATCAGCGCCCGGGTACGGCGGGACGGCGACGAGCGGCAGGTGACCGCCGGTGAACTCGTCGCCGGGGACATCGTCGTGCTGGGCACCGAGGACGTGGTGCCGGCCGACTGCCGCCTCCTGGAGGCCGAGGGCCTGGAGCTGGACGAGTCGTCGCTGACCGGCGAGTCCCTGCCGGTGGCCAAGGACCCCGCGCCGGTGGTGGCGGCGCAGCTCGCGGAGCGGCGTTCGATGCTGTACGAGGGGACGACGGTGGCCGCGGGCCGCGGCACGGCCGTGGTCGTCGCCACCGGCGCGGCCACCGAGGTCGGGCGCAGCCTGGCCACCGCGCGGCAGGCGGCGCCCACGGCGGGCGTGGAACGGCGCCTGGCCTCCCTGACCAAGGCCAGCCTGCCGATCGCGATCGGTTCGGCCGCCGCCGTGGCCGGGGCCGGCGTGCTGCACGGCCGGCGTCTGCACCACACCCTGGCCTCGGCGGTGAACCTGGCGGTCGCCTCGGTCCCCGAGGGCCTGCCGTTCCTGGTCAGCGCGGCCCAACTGGCCGCAGCGCGCCGCCTCGCCGAACACGGGGCGCTGGTCCGCAACCCCCGTACGATCGAGGCGCTGGGCCGCGCCGACGTGCTGTGCTTCGACAAGACCGGCACCCTCACCGAAGGCACGCTGGAGCTCGCGGAGGTCAGTGACGGCGAACGGGCGCTGCCCCTCGGCCGGCTGGACGACGTGCGCCGCACGGTCCTCGCCGCGGCCCTGCGCGCCACCCCGTCGGCGCACTCCCCCGAGCCGATGTCCCACCACACCGACCGGGCGGTGGTGGCCGGGGCCCGCCGGCAGCACGTCACGGTACGCGTCGGCGCCCCGCGCTGGCGGCGCGCCGACGACCTGCCGTTCGAGCCGTCCCGCGCCTACCACGCCACCGCCGGGCACGCCTCGCGCGGCGCGCTGCTCAGCGTGAAGGGCGCCCCCGAGAACGTACTGGCCCGCTGCGCCCGGCGCCGTACCGGCGGTACGGACACCCGCCCGCTCGACGACGCGGAACGCACCCGCCTGACCACGGCCGCCGAAGAGCTGGCCGGCGCCGGCCGCCGGGTGCTGGCGGTGGCCGAACGGCCGCTGGAACACGGTGAGCAGCTCACCGACGAGGCCGTGGACGGGCTGGTCCTCCTCGGCTTCCTCACCCTGTCCGACCCGGTACGCGCCGGAGCGCTGCCCGCCACCGAGCAGCTGCGCGCGGCCGGGGTGCAGGTGGTCATGCTGACCGGTGACCACCCCGCCACCGCCGACGCGATCGCCTCCACCCTCAACCAGGGCGCCTCCCAGCACGTGTGCAACGCGGCGGACCTGGACGAGCTGGACGACGCCGCGCTGGACGAACTGCTGCCCCGGGTCGACGTGATCGCCCGGTGCAGCCCGCACCACAAGGTCCGTATCGTGCAGGCGTACCAGCGCATCGGCCGGGTCGTGGCGATGACCGGTGACGGTGCCAACGACGCCCCGGCCATCCGGCTCGCCGACATCGGCATCGCGCTGGGCCGCCGGGGCACCCCGGCGGCCACCGCCGCCGCCGATCTCGTCGTCGGCGACGACCGGCTGGAGACGATCATCGCCGCGCTGCTGGAGGGCCGGGCGATGTGGACCTCGGTCCGCGCCGCGCTGGCCATCCTCATCGGCGGCAACCTCGGCGAGATCGGCTTCAGCGTGCTGGCCGCCGCGCTGACCGGCCGCTCCCCGCTGACCGCCCGGCAGATCATGCTGGTCAACCTGCTCACCGACCTGGCACCGGCGCTGGCCATCGCGGTCCGCGAGCCGCCCGGCGACGGCGGCGCGCAGCTGCTGCGGGAGGGCCCGGACCGCTCCCTGGGCACCGCGCTCAGCCACGAACTGCTGCTGCGCGGCTTCACCACGACCCTCGGTGCGACGCTGGCCTGGGGCGCGGCCCGGCTCACCGGCCGGCGCCGCCGCGCGGGCACCGTCGCGCTGGCCGCGGTGGTCGGCACCCAGCTCGCCCAGACCGTGCTCACCGGCGGGCCGGACCGCAGGGTGCTGCTCGCGGGCCTGGGGTCCGCCGCGGTGCTCGCGGCGGTCATCCAGACGCCGGGCGTCAGCCGGTTCTTCGGCTGTACGCCGATGGGTCCGGTGGCCTGGGGGATCACGCTGGGGGCGATCGCCACGGCCACGCTGGCGGGGGCGGCGCTGGGTCCGGTCGTACGGCGGCTTCCGGTCCCGCGGCCGACGGAACCGGCTCCGGCACCGGCTCAGCCGAAGTCGTAAACGAAGGTGTACGGCACGGACGGGCTGCCGGGCTCGGCCGTGAACTCACCGGTGCCGCGCAGCCCGGCCAGCTCCCCGGTGGCCGAGCCCGGTACGACCTCGAACGTGCAGTGCACGCTCCCCCGCTCGCCGAAGGAGCCGCGCTCCTCGACGGCGAACGCGCCCCGGCGCCCGTCGACGCTGCCCTCCAGCAGCTCCATCCCCGTGAACGTGCCGGTCTGCTCCGTGACATGGACGATGGTGTACTCGCAGGTCGTGTCCGCCGCCTCGATGCCCCCGGAGAAGGCGTTGGTGACGGCGGCGTGCGCGAGGCGCGGGAAGGTGCCCTCCCCGCCCAGGACGCGTTCCTCCCAGTCGGCGTAGGTGAAGTTCCCGGTGGTGCGGGTCCGTTCGGCACTGGTCCGTGCGGGCATGGTGATCCTTTCGTCCGGCCGCGCGATACGGTCCGCGCGGTGTGATCACAGCCTGACCGCCGTACCTGACACCTCCTGTCAGGTACGGCCGGCTCCGGTACGACAATGAGCCTTTTCCAACCTCAGTCGGAGCATGTCAGGCGCAGGGTGAGAACGGCCTGGACGGGGCTGGTGATACGGCTGGTGGAGCATCGCAGTTTGCGCGTGAGCCGCCAGGTTTTGAGGGTGGCCATGCGGCGGCGATCCGGTCGATCGGCAGCAGCGTGCCGTCCAGGATCACGAACGCCTTGCCGGAGGCTGTCCTCACCGCCTCGGCGAGGGGTGGCGCCAGAGCGGCCAGGATGTCGACGGCCTCAGCGATGTACCGGTAGGCGGTGGTGGTGCCCACGCCGAACCCGGCGGCGAGCTGAGCGTAGGTATGGCCGCATCGCAGATGAGCCAGCACGAGCAGTGCCTGTCGTCCGGCGGCCGGCCGGCGCCATCGCATCCCTTGCGCACATGACGTGCAGTCAACTCACGGGCGAAGAAGCGCAGAGCGGAGGTGGACAGATCAGCCCCAGCTGGGTAGACGAGCATGCGGAAGCTTCTGGCAGGACGGCTTGGGCTCGACACGCACCCCTCCAGCAGGAGCTTCTCTACGCCCGGACCCCGTCCCCACCTCAGTGGCCCGGTTCCGCACGCAGGTCGAGGAAACCTCAGTGGGTGCTGGCGTGAGGGAGCGCGCGGAAGGGCTCGGCGCCGATCACGAGCGCGGGACGGTGGTCGAAGCGACACCGATCCCCTTCGTGCCCGCGTCGTGCTCGGCTGCCTGCGAGCCGGGCGCGAGCTGGATTCGGCAGAGCTCGCGGCCCAGGGCCGACTCGGACTCCCCTCCGGTGTGCTCAGAGAGGAGCGGTGTCGGCCGGGGGCTCTGCTCCTAGGAGCGCGAGCAGCCCGGGGAATCTCTTCTCGATGTCCGCGCGTCGTAGGCGGATGCCCTTGCGGTTGCCGTAGTCGATCTCGTCAATGAGACCTGCCTCGCGCAGGACCCGGAAGTGGTGGGTCTGGGTCTGCTTCGAGATCGGAAGATCGAACGAGTTGCAGCCCCGCTCGCTGTCGCTGCGGTCGGCGGCCAACTCCGTCATCACCGTACGACGGTGCTCGTCGGCGAGGGCGCGGAACACCGCACCCAGATCGAGCGCATCGGCCTCCGGGCCGACCAGGTTCCTCCCGGCCACGCCGCACCTCCTTCAAGTACGACTTGCATCGTACCTGAAGGGCGTGCTGCACTGAGGTACGAAATTTTTCGTACCTTGCTCCGGTTGCGCTGCCCCGTGCCGCCGCTCCCTCAGACCAGGCCCGGCACTCGCCGGAGACCTGGTCATCGACACTCCGAGAGGTCATCGTCATGAAGAAGCCCGAGGTGCTGATAGTCGGTGCCGGAATCGCAGGGCCCGCACTCGCCTACTGGCTCTCCCGGAATGGATACCGGCCAACCGTCGTCGAACACGCCCGGCAGCTGCGCTCCGGTGGCAGCGCGATCGTCGTGAAGGGGCCCGCGATCCCGGTCGCCGAGCGCATGGGCATCCTCCCGCAGCTCCGCGAGCTCGCCACCCGCAATCGGTCGCTGACCCTGCTCGACCCCAGCGGCAGGCGAATCCTGCAACTCCCGCTCACCTCGGACCAGGCGCCGACGGTCGAGGTGACCCGAGCCGACCTGTCCGAGGTGCTCCACCGGTCGGCGCAGACCGAGGCCGAGTTCGTGTTCGACGACACGGTCACCGCTCTCGACCAGGACGAAGGCGGGGTGGACGTCACCTTCCGGCGGTCCGCGCCACGGCGCTTCGACTTGGTCGTCGGTGCCGACGGGATGCACTCCACCGTACGGCGCCTGGTCTTCGGCCCCGAGCGGCAGTTCGCGAGCGACCTGGGCCTGTACGGCGCGACCGTCCCGCTGGAACCCGACGCCATCGAGGACCCGACCGAGATGACGATGCTGACCGTGCCGAACCGGATGCTGGTCCTCCACCCCTCACGGACCACTCCGCTCGCGATCTTCACCTTCCGGGCCGCACAGCCGGCGCCCCACGACCGCAAGAACATCGCCCTCCACAAGCAGACCGTGGCCGACGCCTACGCCGACGTGCGGTGGCGGGCACCGGAACTCGTGGCGGCGTTCCTCGACCACCCGGCTCCGTTCTTCGACCCCCTGACCACCGTCCGGGTGCCCTCGTGGTCCCGCGGACGGGTCGTACTGCTCGGGGACGCGGCGGTGGCGACGGCCCTGCTGGGCGACGGGTCCAGCATGGCGATGGCGGGCGCGTACGCCCTCGCAGAAGAGCTCGCCGCCCATCCCGGTGACCACGCCCGCGCCTTCGCCGCCTACGAGTCCCGGCTCCGCCGTGAGGTAGGCCCGCGGCAGCGACGCGTCGGCCCGCTCTCCAGGCTCATGGTGCCCCGCACCCGGCCGGGCCTCGCGGTGCGCAACGCCGTGGGCCGCGCGGTCGGCCGCACGCACCGGATCGCCTCTCGCGAAGCCGCGAACCGGTAGACCGAGCCCGCACCGACCGGTCACCGGTCGGTGCGCAGCTCCCCTGCAGCTCCCCACCAGGTCGGCGCCTCCACGTCCGACGAGCCCGGCTCGGCGTGGCAGGTCATCGCCGATGCGGCAGATCGACTGCTGTCGGCCCCACCCACCGTTCCCGGCGCTCGCCACGACACGGGTGCTGCCGGTGCCACGTCCCGCGACGCGGAGGCGAAGTGCTGGACGGACACGGTGTATCAAGGCGCCTACGGCATCATCCGGGCGCCCTTCCGCGGCCTGCGTCTCAAGCTGCGCAACGTCGGCACAACAACACCCACGCCAGGATCCGTTGCCTCGACGAACAAGCCATGACCGCCCTGAAGGGCCGGCGCCTCCCGCGGAAACCCCGCTGGAGCACCACACGAGTCACCGCCATCATGAAGACCGTCCCCACCCTTCGTCACGCCTCAACCTGAGGTTGGGAAAGGCCCCATGACCGCATGCGCGCCGACCGCCTGCTCTCCCTCCTCCTGCTGCTCCAGAACCGCGGCCGGATGACCGCCACCGAACTGGCCGCCGAACTGGAGGTGTCCCCGCGCACGGTCTACCGGGACGTCGAGGCGCTGGGCGCCGCGGGCGTCCCGGTCCGCTCCGAACGCGGCCCGGACGGCGGCTACTCGCTGATGGACGGCTACCGCACCCGGCTGACCGGACTGAACGACGCCGAGGCGGAGTCACTGTTCCTGGCCGGCGTACCGGGGGCCGCGCGAGAACTGGGGCTGGGCGCCGTGCTGGCGACGGCCCAGCTCAAACTCCAGGCCGCGCTGCCGCCCGGCCTGGCGGACCGGGCCCGGCGCCTCCAGGACCGCTTCCACCTGGACGCCGCCGCCTGGTTCCGGCATGCCGACCCGGTCCCCCACCTGGCGTCCGTGGCACGGGCCGTCTGGGAGCAGCGGACGCTGCGCGTCCACTACCGGGCGTGGAGCGGCAGTACGGCACACCGGGAACTGCGCCCGCTCGGCCTCGTCCTCAAGGGCGGCATCTGGTACGTGGTGGCCTGCACGGACCACGCCCCGCCGGGCGACGGGCCCGTACCGACCAGGACCTACCGGATCTCGCGCCTGGTGAGCGCCGAGGTGACGGACACGCCCTTCGAGCGGCCGGCCGGTTTCGACCTGGCCGCCTGCTGGGCGGAGTCCTCCCGGCGCCTGGAGGCCGCGCTGCACCACACGACAGCACGGTTGCGGATATCGCCACGCGGGCAGCGGCTGCTGCCCATGCAGTTCGGTACGGCCGGCAGCCAGGCCCTGGAAGGCGCCGGGCCACCGGACCAGGACGGCTGGGTGCTGGTGGACCTGCCGGTCGAGACGCCGGCCGTGGCGGTCGGCGACCTCCTCCGGCTGGGCACGGAGGCCGAGGTGCTGGGCCCGCCCGAACTCCGCGCCGCGGTCGCCCGCACGGCAGCGGAGCTGGCGCAGCGGTACGCGGCGGCCTGACCCCGCCCGGCGCGGCCCGCCGTCCGCGAAGCCGCGCCTCACCCCCGCGGCCCCGGACCCGGCACCGCCACCGTGGCATCCAGGTGTGCCGCCACCTCCCGGCCGATCCGGGTCAGTGGTCCCGGCTGGGTCATGGCGTGGTGGGTGCAGGCGATGTCGTGGTTCTCGATGTGGCCGGTGACCAGGTGGCGCCACGCCTCGGCGGTCGGTGCGTGGGCGGGCTTGTCCTGGGTGGCGTGGAAGTACAGCAGGTCGCCGTCGAAGATGCCTTCGGAGAAGGTCGGCAGCAGCTTGACCGAGTTGGTGAACACCTCGGTGACGGCGGTGAGCCGGTCCTCGCCGAGCGCGGGATGCTGCTTCAGCGAGTCGAGCAGCGCGTCACCGCCGCCCTGCCCCCGGAGCACCGCCGCCACACCCGGGACGGTCAGCGGCCGTGCGAAGGAGTCCGGATCGTGGCCCGCCGCCTCCAGGAGCAGGGCCAGGATGTCGTGTTCGGTCACGGCGGGATCCGCCGTCCCGTGCGGGTCGATGGGGCGTGCGTCGAGCATGGCCAGCAGCGCCACCCGTTCCCCCCTGGCCTGGAGCCGGACCGCGATGGCGTGGGCGAGCGCGCCGCCGAGCGACCAGCCCAGGAGGTGGTACGGCCCGGCGGGCTGGACGGCGCGGATCTGCCCGACGTAAGCGGCGACCATCTCCTCGAAGGTGGCGGGCAGCGCCGCGCGCCGCTCCAGGCCGCCGGCCTGGAGTCCGTACACCGGGACGTCCGGGTCCAGGTGGCGCAGCAGACCGGCGTAGCACCAGCTCAGGCCGCCGGAGGGGTGGACGCAGAACAGCGGGGGCCGGCTTCCCCTGGCACGCAGCGGCAGCAGCGCCTCGAAGCCGTCCGAACCGCCGCCGGTCCGCAGCACCTTGACGAGTTCGGCGACGGTGGGCGCGTCGAACAGCGCGCGGATGGACAGTTCGGTGCCCAGGGCGGAACGGATCCGGCTGATGACCTTGGCCGCCAGCAGGGAGTGCCCGCCGAGTGCGAAGAAGTCGTCGTCGACGTCGACCTGCCGTACGCCGAGCACCTCGGCGAACAGCGCGCACAGCATCTTCTCCTGGGGGCTGCGCGGCTGCCGCCCGGTGCAGGCGGCGGGTGCCTCCGGGGCGGGCAGGGCGGCGCGGTCCAGCTTGCCGCTGGAGGTCAGCGGCAGGTGGTCCAGGAGCACGAAGGCGCTGGGCACCATGTATTCGGGCAGGCGCGCGGCGGCCCAGGCGCGCAGGGCGTCCGCGTCGACCGGTGCGGGCGCGGTGGTGCCGCCGGAGCCGGAGCGGCGGGCGGCGGGCACCCGGCCGGCCGCTCCGCCGCTCGCGACGGGCACGACGTACGCGGCCAGCCGCCGGTCGCCGGGCGTGTCCTCCCGTACGGTGACCACCGCGTGCGCGACCCCCGGGTGCCGGGCCAGGGCCGTCTCGACCTCGCCGGGTTCGATGCGGAAGCCGCGTACCTTGACCTGGCCGTCGGTGCGGCCGAGGTATTCGAGGATGCCGTCGGGTGTCCAGCGGGCCCGGTCGCCGGTGCGGTACATGCGGGAGCCGGGCGCACCGCACGTGCAGGGCACTCCGGGGTCGCCGCAGGTGCCGGCGGCCGACCCGCTGCCCGCGTGGGCGAACGGGTTGGCGACGAAGCGCTCCGCGGTCAGCGCGGGCCGGCGCAGGTAGCCGCGGGCGATCTGGTCGCCGGCCAGGTACAGCTCCCCCGGCACGCCGGCCGGTACGGGGTTGAGCGCGGCGTCCAGCACGTACGCCTGCACGTTGCGGCCGGGGCGGCCGATGACGGGCTGTTCGCCCTGGTCGGCGATGCGGCAGTACACGGCGTCGACGGTGCACTCGGTCGGCCCGTAATAGTTGTACGCGGTGGTGCCGGGCAGCGCGCGCAGCGTCTCCCACAAGGTGGCGTCGACGGCCTCGCCGCCCACCATCAGGACGCGGGGCCGGTGCCGTTCGCCGGTGAACAGCCCGGCGGCGATCAGCTGGTGCAGGTAGGTGGGGGTGAGGTCGAGGAAGTCGATGCGCCGGTCGGCGATGTAGTCGACCAGGGCGGGCGGGTCGAGCCGTACGGCGTCCTCCACGAGGTGCAGTTCGTGGCCGGCGGCCAGGAACAGCGGGCCCTCCCAGGCGGTGTCGAAGGAGAACGCGGCGGTCAGCGCGGTGCGCAGGCGGCGCCGGGCCGCGGCCGTCTCCGGGTCGATCAGCTCGGCCCGGTGGTCGAAGAACAGGTTCGTCAGCTGGCGGTGTTCGACCACGACGCCCTTGGGCTGCCCGGTGGAGCCGGAGGTGTAGCTCACGTACGCCGGGTGGCCGGGCGCCAGCGGGGCCCGCCGGTCGGCGTCCGTGGGGTCGGTGTCCGGGCACAGCTCCAGCTCCCGTGCGGCGGCCGGGCCGTCGAGGCACAGCGTGCCGGCGGTGCCGGGCAGCCGCCCGGCGACCGCTGCCGTGGTCAGGACGGAGACGGGGCCGGTGTCGGCGAGCAGGAAGCGGATCCGCTCGGCGGGCAGGTCCGGGTCGACCGGTACGTACGCGGCGCCCGTCTTGAGGACCGCCAGCAGGCCCGCGAGGTGGTCGGCGGTGCGCGGCAGGGCCAGCGCCACGTACGCCTCGGGCCCGGCGCCGCGGGCGATCAGCGCGTGCGCGAGCCGGTTGGCGCGGGAGTTGAGCGCGGCGTAGGACAGGGTGGTGGCGCCGCAGACGAGGGCGGTGGCGGCGGGCGTGCGGCGGGCCTGTTCCTCGAAGAGCGCGGGCAGCGTGGTGACGGGTACGGACCGGGCGGTGTCGTTCCATCCGGTCGTCACCCGGCGGCGTTCCGCGGCGGGCAGCAGGTCGATGCCGCCGACGGGCTGTTCGGGGTCGATGCCGGCCAGGGTGTCCAGCAGGGCCAGGAATCGGCGCTGGTGGGCGGCGGTGGTCGCGGCGTCGTACAGGTCCGGGTCGGCCTGGAAGTCGATGCGCAGACAGCCGTCGTCGGTGCGCTCGTAGACGTTGACGCCGAGGCCGGTGACCGGGCCGTTGGACAGGTTGTGCAAGGTGGCCGGGTGCCGCCCGAAGCTCAGCTCCGCGTCGTAGCTCATGATGTTGATGCCCCAGTCGCCGAGGTGGCCGCCGGTGTGTGCGGCGCCCAGCTCCTGGACGAGGTACGGCGACGGGTAGCGCTGGTGGCGCAGCAGCCCGCGGGCCTGCTCGGAGGTGTGCCGCACCAGTTCGCGCACGGTCGTGTACGGGCCCAGGGCGACCTGGAGCGGCAGCACGTTGGCGACCATGGAGGGCGCGTTGCGCGGTACGGCGCCGACGCGGCCGGTCACGGTCAGGTCCAGTGTCACGTCGGTGGACCCGCTCATCCGGTGCACGTACAGCGCGAGCGCGGCCATCGCCACCACGGGCAGCCCGGACCGGGTCTGCCGGGCCAGCGAGCGCAGCCCGTCGGCGGCGGGCGCGGGCAGGTGGCCGGTCTCGCGGACGAAGCGGTGCGGGACGGTGGCCAGCCGGCCGGCGAGGCCGCTGTCGCTGGTCCGGCCGGCGAACCGCTCGGCCCAGAACGCGCGGTCGCGGGCGAACCGTTCGGAGGCGTGGTACGCGGCCTCGTCGGCCAGCAGTTCCTCCAGGGTGCTCAGCCGGCTGGGCGGGCACTCCTCGCCCGCCTCCAGGGCGGTGTAGATCTCGGCGACGCGCTGGATGAGGAGCGAGAAGCCGTAACCGTCCAGGACGATGTGGTGCAGCGCCATGTACAGCACGCAGTGGTCGTCCGGCAGCAGCAGCACGGCGAAGCTGAACAGCGGGGAGCGGCGCAGGTCGACGGGCCGGCGCAGGTCGGCCCACATCCACTCCTCCGCACGGGCCCACGGGCCCGGCGCCGGGGCCACCAGGGCCGGTCCGGGCGGCGGGCCGGCGGCGTGGGCCGCCGTGTCCCGCAGGTCGACGACGGGCAGCGGCCAGTCGTCGGCGAGGTCGGGCACCTGCCAGACGCCGCCCTCCTCGTCGGTCTCGAACCGGACCTGCACGGCCTCGATGCCGGCCACGGCGCGGCGTACCGCGGTGTCCAGCACGGCCAGGTCGACCGGGCCGTGGATGTCCACGTACTCCGCGGCACGGTAGATCGGGTTCTCCGCGTCCAGCTGCTGGGAGAACCACATCCCCGTCTGCGCGACGGTCAGCGGCAATCGGCGACCGCGGTGGCCTGGCTTCCTGTTCATGCTTGCCGTCTCCTGACGAAGGTGCTGGTGTACAACGGCGACCGGGCCGTGGCGAGGCCGTGCGACCGGTCGCGACTGACGCGCCGTAAAGGGCCAACGAGCACCACGCGACGGGTGTATCGGTTCGTCGGCAAATCTCTTTGGACACGTGTACGGAGACGGGGGCGGCGGGCCGGCCGCCGACCGCCCCGCGAGCCGCTGACGCGCAGCTCACGGGCGGGACGGCGGGTGCGGCGCCGGACGGTTCCGGGGCCGGGGCGGCTCGCCGGTGACCGGCCCGGCGGTCATGCGTACGTCGAAAACGTGCGCCAGAACAGGGCGCGGGCGTCACTCACCGGGGCGTACGAGGTCCGCGGGGTCGGTGTTCGCGCCGCACACCACGACGCACACCCGCTCCCCCGGCGCGGGCCGGTACGCCCCGGTCCGCAGCGCGGCGAAGGCGGCCGCCGGGCCGTGCTCGACCGCCAGCCTGCGGTCGTCCCACAGGCTCTGCCGCGCGGCCAGGATCGCCTCGTCCGGGACCAGGACCGAGACCGCGCCGGGCTGCCGCGCCCAGTACAGCGCCATGTCACTGGCGCGGCGCGCGCCCAGCGAGTCGGCGGCGACGGAGTCCACCGTGACGTCGACGGCCCGGCCCGCCTCGACCGCCGCGTTCAGCGCCCGGCAGTGCTCCGGTTCGACGGCCACGACCCGTACGCCGTGGTGGTGCGCGGCCGCGGCGACGCCGCTGAACAGGCCACCGCCGCCGACCGCGACCACGACCGTGTCCAGGCCGGGCAGCGCCGCCCGGATCTCCTCCAGCAGGGTGCCGGCGCCGGCCGCGATCAGCGGGTGGTCGTACGCGTGCGACGCCAACGCGCCGGTCCGCTCGGCGTGTTCCCCGGCCGCCTCCAGCGCGGCGGCGTACTCGGTGCCCACCTGGCGCACGTCGGCGCCGAGCCGGCGCAGCCGGGCGACCTTGACCGGCGGCGCGGTCTCGGGCAGGAACACCGTCGCCCGGATGCCGTGCCGGCCCGCGGCCCAGGCGCAGGCCAGTCCGGCGTTGCCCCCGGAGGCGATGACCACGCCGGCTTCGGGCAGGGTGCCCGCCGCGCGGTGCGCGGCGATGAAGTTCGCCGCGCCGCGGGCCTTGAAGGAGCCGGTGTGCTGGGTGAACTCGTAGGCGAACCAGCCCTCGCCGGCGCCGAAGGTGCCCGGGTCGGCCGGTGCGACGGTGACCGGTCGCACGTGCCCGGCGATCCGGCCGGCCGCCGCCTGCACGTCCTCGTAGCTGATGCTGCTCATCGCGGGCCACTCTCCCGGGGTCTGGACGTCGTGTCACGGTGCCGCCCGGCACGCGGGCGGGGCCGCCTCCCGGCCGGGCGGCACCAGTTGATCACGGACGGCCCGCCCGGCGCCCGCCTGCCCCCGGCAAGGGCGAAAGTCCCGTCCCACCAGGACTTTCCGCCCTTGGCGCACCGGGCCACACACCGAGATGATCTTGGTACGCCGAGCCGGCGGCGCGTCCGAGCCGCCGGCCGACCGAAGGAAAGTACCCGCACGTCATGACCTTACGTACGCCCGCCGTGATCGCCTCCTGCGCCGCGGTGACCCTCTGCCTGAGCCTGTTCCAGGCGCCCGCCGCCCAGGCCGCCGCCCGGCCGCAGCCGTCCGCCACCCGGGCACCGGACGACATGCTGTGCATCTACAGCACCGAGATCACCGACCGCACCACCGGCGGCTACGTCTGGGACATCGGCAAGCGGGCCCACGCGCTGTGGCGGAGCGACGGCTTCCAGGACACGTACGGCAAGCTGTCCTACGCCGAGCAGACGAACAAGCTGCTCTATGAACTGAACGTGAGTCAGCACGTGTTCGGCCACAGCTGGCTCGTGCACTTCAACGCCGGCGGAAAACTGCACCGCAAGCTCGACAACGGCGCGGAGGCCCGCTACGACACGTACTCCTTCCAGCCGGACGACCCGGACGGCACCAACGGCGACGGCTCGCCGGTCGACGGCATGTCCGTCAACTACACGGGACGCGACATCAACGTCCCCGGCAAGCCGCTGGTCGAGTGGGACCGGCCGAGCCGCAAGCAGGACCAGGGCCAGGCGTACTCCCCGCGTGCAGCGCGCTGCACGTCCATGACCGGCACCCGGCGGACCAACTTCGAGCAGGAGATCCGGCGCCGCGCCGAACTGAACGAGAAGTACACGCTCCTGCCCAGCTGGAACTACCTCCTGACCGGCGGCTGGGCGGGCACGTCCGCCAGGAACTGCACCACGTTCGCCCTCCAGGTCTGGGACGCGACGATGAAGGACACCCCCTCCGAACGCATCGACGCGCCCGGCGGCTACCCCGCGGCGGACATCGACAAGCTGGGCGGCAAGGTCCCCGCCGATCTGACGCGGAGCGAGTTCTCCGCGTGGATCCCCGCCCTCGCCGGCAAGTGGATCCGCGAGAAGAACGGCGGCCGCAACGAGAACACCGAGGTGCCGCGCTTCGCCGACGACGCGATCGCACCGGCCGCCGGCGCACGGTAGCGCGGTAGCCTGCCCGGCAGGAGGCCCCATGCCCGTCCCCGCACCGCATGCCGGCGCGGCCGACACCGCGGCCGTTCCGCCCCACCCCGCCGACCTGGTGATCGAAGGCTGCACCGTCCTCGTCCACGACAGCCACGATGACATCGACTTCACCGAGAACGCCGCCGTCGTCGTCCGCGACGGCCGTATCGACGCGGTCGTCCCGGCCCCTGCGGTGGCGGATCTGCCCGCAGCCGAACGCATCGACGCGCGCGGCCAGGCCGCCCTGCCGGGCCTGATCAACTGCCACACCCACGCGGCCATGGTGGTCTTCCGGGGCAGCGCCGAGGACCTGCCCGTCGAGGAGTGGTTCAACGACCGGATCTGGCCGGCCGAGACCAACCTGACCGACTCCGACGTCCGGCTCGGCGCGCGGCTCGCCTGTGCCGAGATGATCCGCGGCGGGGTCACCACGTTCGCCGACCACTATTTCGCGATGGACGAGGTGGCCGACGCCGTCGCGGAGAGCGGGCTGCGCGCGGACCTGGGGTGGGCGTACTTCTCCTCCCAGGGCCCGGCGGGCCGCGAACGCTCCCTGGATTTCGCGCTGCGCCGCCGCGGCACGGCCGGCGGCCGGATCACCACCTCGCTCGCGCCGCACGCGACGTACACCGTCTGCGACGCCGACCTGCGCACGACCGCCGAACTCGCCCGCGACCACGGCCTGCCGGTGCACCTGCACGCCGCCGAGAACCGCGCCCAGACCGACCAGAGCCTGGCCCGGCACGGCCGCACCCCGGTCGAGACCCTGCACCGCGCCGGCCTCCTGGACACCGGCGTCCTCATCGCCCACGGCACCGGCATCCTCGAACGCGACCTGCCCGTCCTGGCCCGCGGCACCGGACGCATCGGTGTCGCCTCCGCCCCCAGGGGCTACCTGAAGTTCGCCTGGGACACGACGCCGCTGCGGCTGCTGCGCTCGGCCGGCATCCCGGTCGGCCTGGCCACGGACGGGGCCGCGTCGAACAACAACCTGGACGTCTGGGAGAGCATGACGCTCACGGCCCTGGTGCAGAAGGCGGCCGAAGGCGACCCGCGGTGGCTGACCGCCCGCCAGGCGCTCGGCCACGCGACGACGCAGAGCGCCCGCGCGCTCGGCCTGGACGGCCGGGTGGGACGGCTCGCCCCCGGCCACCGGGCGGACATCATCCTGGTCGACCTCACCGGCCCGCACGTCCAGCCGGTGCACGACACCGCCACGGCCCTGGTGCACAGTGCCCGCTCCAGTGACGTCCGCACCACCGTCGTCGACGGCCGTGTCCTCATGCGCGACCGCCGCCTGCTCACCCTCGACGTACCGGAAATCACCGCCGAGCTGCGCAGCCGCCTCCCGGCCCTGCTCGACCGCGGCCACGGCCGACGGATCCAGCACTACGACGGCTGAGAGCCTGCGTCATGACCGGGATCCGACCACGGCCGGTCACCCGGCCAGGTGCGACGGCACGGGGCCGGTCTGGGTATCGTCGGCCGTCGGACCGGTGGACCACCGGTCGCAGCACGATGTGACGTGAGAGGTGCAGGCGCTGTGCGACGCCCCCAAGGCCGCGACCACGACCGCGGCCGTGACCACGGCCGGGACCGCGGGCAGGCCCGTGGCCACGGCCGCCCCCAGGACCGGCAGCGGGCCGACCGCCCGCAGGGCATCCGTGACGGTCTGGCCGGAGAGCTGCGCCGGATGGACGGCGCCTCGTACGGCAGGTACAAGTCGCTCCTCGGCTCCTGGTCGATGCCCGGCTTCACCCTGGAGGTGATCCGCGGGCAGTCCGACCCGTACGCGCCGCCCGCGCGGGTCGCCCTGCGGGTACCTGCCGAGGAGGCCGGGTTCCCCGCCGACCTGTGGGAGTCGCCCGTACGGCGGCGGGCGCTGGCGAGTTACCTGGCGCGGCGGGCCGCCGAAGCGGCGGACCACCGGGCGCTGCGGGTGGACGCCGGCGGCCAGGAGGTGCTGGAGCGCAGTTCCTGCCTGGTCGACGCGCGGGACGGCTCGGTGACGCTGCGGCTGGGGGTGGACCTGCCGGGGCACGGCCGCCGTATCGACGGGCACGCGGCGGAGCACGTGTTGTGCGGTCTGCTGCCGAGGGTCGCCGAGCGCGCGCTGCGGTACGCGGCGCTGGACGCCGACGACGTACGGGCCTTCGCGGACACCGTCGAGGACTCGGCGGCGCTGCGTGCCGCGCTGCCCGGCCTCGGCCTGGTCGCGTTCGTGGCCGACGGCGCGGTGCTGCCGCGGCGCAGTGGCGTGGACGACCGCCCGGCGGCCGGCGACGGAGTCGTCCCGTTCGCCTCCCCCGAGGAGCTGCGGGTCTCGGTCGACCTGCCGCACGCGGGGACGGTCACCGGCATGGGCGTGCGCGAGGGCGTCACCCTGATCGTCGGCGGCGGCTTCCACGGCAAGTCGACGCTGCTGCGGGCGCTGGAGACGGGGGTGTGGGACCACGTCCCGGGGGACGGCCGCGAGCGGGTGGTGGCCCGGCCCGACACCGTCAAGATCCGTTCCGAGGACGGCCGCCGGGTCGAGCGGGTGGACGTGCACGCCTTCGTGGACCACCTGCCGAGCGGCGCGGACACCACCGACTTCCGTACCGACAACGCCTCCGGCTCCACCTCGCAGGCCGCCTCCCTGTGCGAGGCCGTCGAGGCGGGCGCGCGGGCGCTGCTCATCGACGAGGACACCGCGGCCACCAACCTGATGATCCGCGACGCGCGGATGCAGGCACTGGTCGCCAAGGAACGGGAGCCGCTGACGCCGTTCGTGGACCTCGTCCGCTCCCTGCACCGGGACCACGGGGTCTCGACCGTGCTGGTGATGGGCGGGTCCGGGGACTACATGGAGGTCGCGGACCAGGTGATCATGATGGACGCGTACCTGCCGTCCGACGTCACCGAGCGGGCCCGCGGCCTGGCGGCGGTACCGACCGGCCGGACCGCCGAGGCGGACTCCTTCCCCGGCGTCGCCCACCGCCGCCCCGACCCCGGCTCCCTCGACACGTCCGTACGCGGCCAGTCCCGCATCCGCGCCCGCGGCGACGACGGGCTGACCTTCGGCGAGCACGACATCGACCTGCGGGCCGTCGAACAGATCACGGACGCACGCCAGGTGGTGGGCATCGGCCTGGCCCTCGAACTGATGGTGCGCCGCGGCTACGTCGACGGCACGCGCACCCTCGCCGAAGCGCTCGACCTCCTCGACGGCGACCTGGAAAACGGCGCCCACCAGCTCCTCGCCGTCCGCGACGAGGACTTCGCCCTCCCCCGCCGCCACGAAGTCGCCGCGGCTCTGAACCGGCTGCGCGGGCTGCGGGTGTCGGGGAGGCCGGCGGGGAGCTGAGGGGCGGGCTCGTGCCCGTACGTGGTCCGTACGGGCACGGGCCCCGGCATGCGCTTGGTACCCGGGACGCCGCACGCGGGCGTGAGGGAGCCACGCGGGCGCGTCTCGTCGCATGCGGCGTGCACACCCTTGGGCATGATCCACCCATGGCCTCACCCAACACCTCACCCACGCCGCCTCCCGCACTCGCCCCCGCGCTGCCCCCGATACCTCCCGCCGTACCCGCCGGCCGCATGCGGGACAGCGAACAGCCCACTCTGCCGCTGACCCCGGACGCCGAGTTACGCCCCTGGCGGCCCGCCGACGCGCACGTTCTGGTCGCCGCCTGCCAGGACCCGGACATCCAGCAGTGGAACCGGCCCGCGCAGGTTTCGCTGGAGGGCGCACCGGCCAAGATCGCGACCTGGCGCCGGCGGTGGCACGACGAGCAGGCCGCCCTCTGGGCGATCGCCGGCCCGGCGGACGGCGCGGTGGTGGGACTGGCCGGCCTCGGGGACATGGATCTCAAGGGCGGCAGCGCGGAGTTCCTCTACTGGCTGCTGCCGGCCGGGCGCGGGCGCGGGCTCGCGGTGTCGGCGACCCTACGGATCAGCAGGTGGGCCGTCGAAGACCTCGGCCTGCACCGGCTGCGCCTGTGCCACTCCGTCGCCAACCCGGCGTCCTGCCGGGTGGCGGTCAAGGCGGGCTTCCAGTTGGAGGGCACCCTGCGCAGCGCCCTGCTGCACGCGGACGGCTGGCACGACGAGCACCTGCACGCGCGTATCGCGGGTGACGACTGGCCCCCGTACGTCTGAGCCACCGCCCGGGCTGCCGGTCGCGGCGGTGGCTCGGTCAGACGCCGTACGGGTGCGGGCCTTCTCAGGTGGTGGTGTGGCCGGAGAGGCGTTCGACGCCGCGCAGGAGGGCGGAGTGGTCCAGGCCGCCGTCGCCCTGGGCGCGCAGGGCGGCGACCAGGGAGG
>NZ_JBFAUH010000031.1:0-103535 GCF_040679095.1 Streptomyces sp. NPDC052496 | reverse complement strand
CGCCCCGGGCGCGCCGCGGGCGGCGCCGGGGCCGGTCAGCCGGGACACGGCGGCGAGCAGCGCGGTGTCGCTGACCGTGTCGAGACAGGGGTGACCCGGCACCGGGCAGCGCCGGGCGCGGCTGCCGGCGCACGGCGCCTCCTGGTCGCCCAGCAGCACGTGCGGCACGCCGTAAGGCGCCCACAGCCGCGCCGGGACCACCGGCGCGAACAGGCAGACGACCGGCGTGCCCACGGCGGCCGCGAGGTGCGCCGGGCCGGTGTTGCCGACGACGACCGCCCGCGCGCGGGCCAGCACCCCGGCGAGCTGGTGGGCGTCGGTGCGCCCGCCGAGGTCCAGTGCGTGGCCGCCCGCGACGGCGGCGGTCAGCTCCCGTTCGCCGGGGCCGCCGGTGATCACGACCCGGTGCCCCGCCGCGCTCAGCGCGCCCGCGGCCCGCGCCGCCCGCGCCGCGCTCCAGGCGCGGGCCGGCACCGCCGCGCCGGGGTGCAGCACCACGTACGGATCGCCGCCGGTCAGCGGCGTGGTGTCGGGCGGCGGGAGGACGCCCAGCGCCCCGTCGTCGCCGGGCGGCAGGGCGAACCCGGCGTCCCGCGCGAGGTCCAGCGCCGCCTCGGCCTCGTGCCGCTCCGGCTTGCGGTGGTGCCGCAGGTCCAGCAGGGCGCCGGGGTAGTCCACGCTGTCCGCCGCGATCCAGCCGACCCCGGCGAGCTTGAGCAGCAGCGCGGCGGGCAGCGGGCTCTGGTGGTACGACACGAGCACCAGCGCCCGGTCGAAGCGCCCCGCCGCGAGGGTGTCCACCAGGTCCTCGGTGACCCGCCGGTCCACCGGCGCGGGCCGCAGACCCACCCACGGCGCGTCGTGCACGATCACCTCGTCCACTCCGGGCAGCAGCCGCGCCGCGCGCTCGCCCAGCGGGCCGCACAGCAGCGCCGTGTACGACGAGCCCGCCGCCACGGCACGTACCGCCGGACCGGCCAGCAGCACGTCGCCCGCGCTGTCCAGCCGGACGACGAGCGTGCGCGGGGCCGCGGTCATACGGCGCCCTCCCTGGTGCCGGGGCACGCGTACCGATCGCCGGGGGCGGGGTATGCGTGCGGTTCGCCGGGAGTGGGGTTCGTGTGCCGTTCACCGGGGGCGCCGGGCGGCCGGCCGTCGCCCAGCAGCAGGCGTACGGCGCCGGGCAGATCACGGGCGCACTCCTGCGCCGCCGCGACCTCCTCCGCGCGCGTCACCGGCGTCGGGACGAGCACCCCGCGCGCACCGGCGGCCCGTGCCGCCTCCACGTCCGCGCCGATGTCCCCGACGACGGCCGTACGCGCGGGAGTGACACCCAGGTGGGCGCAGGCGGCCAGGACCAGCCCCCGAGCGGGCTTGCGGCAGGCGCAGCCGTCGCCGGGCCCGTGCGGGCACACCGCCCAGACGCCGAACGGCCCGAGCCGCGCCTCGATCTCCCGCTGCACGGCCGCGACCTGCGCGCCGTCCAGCAGGCCGCGGGCGACGCCGGACTGGTTGCTCACCACGCCCACCGCGAGGCCGCGCTCCCGTACCGCGTCCAGGGCCGCGCGGGCTCCGGGCATCGGCTCGACCCGTTCCGGGTCGCCGTTGTAGGGCACGTCGGCCACCAGCGTCCCGTCGCGGTCGAAGAGCACCGCCTCCAGCGGACCCGCGGCGCCGGACAGCCGTCCGGTGGGCACCGGCATCCGCACCGGAGCCTGCCGGCCCGGCACGTACAGCCACAGATTCCCGGGCTGCTCCCGGCCGGCCGCCGGGTCCGCGACCGCCGTCGTGCTCCGGGCGGCGTCCTGGTACCTGTCCACGGCTACACCCGCTCCGGGACCGGCTGCGGCCGGTCCAGCGGCACGGCGGGCGCCGGCCGGACGCTCAGCGGCGCCACCCGGCGGTGCCGCACCAGCCCGCGCAGCCAGTGCCCGGCGGCGGCCGGCGGGATCAGGACGCTGGTCACGGCCATCGTGACGACCTCCGCGCGAGTACGGGGGCCGGGCGCGATCCGCGCCCACGCGAACTCGGCCGTCCCGCCCAGCCACAGCCCGGCCAGCGCCAGCGCCGTCCCGCGCCGTCCGGCCGCGGCACAGGCCAGCGAGGCCCCGCCAACCGCCGTCACCGCCAGGTGCCACGGCAGCCGGCCGCGCGGCGCGTCCGCGTGGTGCCACCAGTCCGGGCCGTGCTTACGGGTCATCAGCACGTCGTCGGCGTTGCCCGCCTGGAGCCGTACGGAGATCCAGCGGTCGGCGGGCCGCACCGGATGCGTGGTGCGGCGGGTGCCGACCGCCAGCGTCCAGCCCGCCGCCAGCACGCGCAGCGCCAGATCGGCGTCCTCCCGGAAGGCGCGCCGGAACCGCTCGTCGAAGCCGTCCACGGACTCCAGCGCGTCCCGCCGGTACGCCATGTCGGCAGTGATCCACTTGGCGGTGGCCAGCCCGGCCGTGTTGCGCTCCCAGTCCGTGGACCGGCGCTCCTGGGGCACCGGCACCGCGATCCGCGCGGTGATCCCGGCCGTGCGCGGTGACGCGGCGGCGAGATCGGCGGCCAGGTCCGTACCCCAGGTGGGGCCCGGGACCACGTCGTCGTCCAGGAAGACCACCCACGGTGTGGCGTCCGCCGCCCGCCAGCCGGTGTTGCGGGCCGCGGCCGGCCCCCGCGCGCAGCCCGGCACGGTCTTCGTGCGGTCGCGCAGCGCCTCGGGGACCTCGACGGGCAGCGGGGTGCAGTCGTCCAGCGCCCGGTCGTCCACCAGCACGACCTGGAGCGGCGGCGGGCCCTCGGCCGCGGCCAGCGCCCGCAGGCACGCCGTCAGGCTGGGCCGCCCGAGGGTGGGGATCACCACCGTGAAGTCGGCGGCGGTCGGCAGGGTCATCGGACCGCCTCCTCACCGCTGCCCGCGACCGGCGCCTGCGCGGGCCGCGCCAGCCGGTCGTACGAGGCGGGCGGCAGCGTCTCTTCCAGGCCGGACGGGAAGGACAGCACCTCGGCCCGGCGCGCCGGCCGGCTCCCGGCGGCGAAGAACGCGTCCCGCCGTACCGCGAACGGGCCGATGGCCAGCAGGTCGACGGGCGTGGAGCCGAAGCACTCCAGCGCGTCCCGCGGGTCGTCGACCATCGGGCGGCCCGCGGTGTTCAGACTGGTGTTGACGACGACGGGCAGCCCGGTGAGCCGTTCGAACTCGGCCAGCATCCGGGCCACCAGCGGCTCGTCGTCCCGGTCCACGGTCTGGATGCGGGCGGTGCCGTCCACGTGCACCACCGCCGGGATGCGCTCCCGCCACTCCTTGGCCACGTCGTGCACGAACAGCATGTACGGGCTGGGCAGCTGCCCGTCGAAGATCCGGCCCGCCCGGTCGGCGAGCACCATCGGCGCGACCGGCCGGAACTGCTCGCGGCCCTTGACGTCGTTGAGCCGCTCCAGGTTCGCGGAGTGACCGGGGTGCGCCATCAGGGAGCGGTGGCCGAGCGCCCGCGGCCCGTACTCCGAACGCCCCTGGAACCAGGCCACGATGGCGTTCTCGGCCAGCGCCTCGGCGACGGTCGCGGCGATGTCGGCGGGCCGCTCGAAGGGCACGGCGGCGGTCCGCAGCCAGGCCTCCAGCTCCGTGTCGGACCAGCCGCGGCCCAGGTCGGCGCCGGGCATCGGCGCGGGCTCCTCGCCGCCGTCGGCGCTCAGCAGCAGCGCGCCGCCGAGCGCGGTGCCCGCGTCACCGGCCGCGGGCTGCACCCACACCCGGTCGAACGGCCCCTCGCGCGCGATCCGCGCGTTGGCCACGCAGTTCAGCGCCACCCCGCCGGCCAGCGTCAGCACACTGTCGTGCGTGCGGCCGTGCAGCCAGCGGGCCAGGTCCAGCAGCGTCTCCTCCAGGACGAGCTGCGCACTGGCCGCGAGATCGGCGTGCGCCTGGCTCCACGGCTCGTCCGGGTGGCGCGGTACGCACAGGTCGCTCCACGGCACGTGCGCGGCGTGGAAGCCGCCGTCGCCCGTCGGGTACACGTAGCGGCGCAGCTCGGGCAGCATCCGCGGGGTGCCGTACGAGGCCAGCGCCATCACCTTGAACTCGTCGGAGGAGCGCAGGAATCCCAGGTGCGCGGTCAGCTCCTCGTAGACCAGGCCGAGCGAGTGCGGCAGCTCCTGCCCGTACAGCGGCTCCAGCTTGCCCTGTACGCGCTGCGCGGCCAGGTGCGAGGTCGCCTCGCCGCGGCCGTCGAGCACCAGCACCGAGCAGTTGTCGGCGTCCGGCGCGGCGAACGCGGCGGACGCGGCGTGCGCCATGTGGTGCGCGACGAAGCGCACCCGCTGCGGGTCGAGGCCGGGCAGCGCGGTCTTGAGGAAGCCGGGGGCCTCGCGCGCGTACGTCAGGCGCAGGTGGTCCCAGGGGTCGTCCAGGCCCAGCTGGTCGGCGGGCCGGGCGAGCCGGGGGTCGAAGGAGTACGCCACCGCGTCCAGGTCCTCGGGGCGCAGGCCGGCCGTGGCCAGGCACCAGGCGGCGGCCTGTTCGGGCATCTCCCAGGCGGAGAAAGGCACGGGGCGTTTGCCGTGCTTACGCCGGGAGAAACGTTCCTCCTCGGCGGCGGCGACGGTCTGCCCGTCGACGACGAGGGCGGCGGCGGGATCGTGGAAGAGCGCGTTGATGCCGAGAATGCGCATGGGGTTTCGCTGGCCTTTCGTCGGGATGGACGGCGCCCGTCCGCCGCCCGGTCGGGGCGGCCGGACGCCCGGTGCTCCGGCCCGGCGGCCGCCGGGCCGGAGGCGGTGTCAGGCCCCTTGCCGTGCGCGGAACCACGCGACGGTGCGCGCCAGGCCGTCCCGCGGTGCCACTTCGGGCTCCCACTGGAGCTTGCCGCGGGCCATCGTGATGTCGGGGCAGCGGACCGCGGGGTCGTCCGTGGGCCGGTCGATGAACCGGACCTGGGAGCGGGAACCGGTCAGTTCGATGATCAGGTGGGCGAGTTCGAGCATGGTGATCTCGATCGGGTTGCCCAGGTTCACCGGCCCCCGGAGGTCGGAGGCGGCCGCCGCGAGGATGCCGCGGACGGTGTCGTCCACGTGGCACAGGGAGCGGGTCTGCAGCCCGTCGCCGGTGACGGTGAGCGGTTCGCCGGCCAGCGCCTGCCGGATGAACGTCGGCACCGCGCGGCCGTCGTGGCCGCGCATCCGCGGCCCGTAGGTGTTGAACAGCCGCACGATGCCGGTGTCGGTGCCGTGGGTGCCCGCCTCGGCCGTGGTCATCGCTTCGCCGAAACGTTTCGCCTCGTCGTACACGCTCCGCGGGCCGACGGGGTTGACGTTGCCCCAGTACGTCTCGCTCTGCGGGTGCTGCTGCGGATCGCCGTACACCTCGGAGGTCGACGCGAGGATGAAGCGCGCCCCGTGCGCCCGCGCCACGGCGAGCGCGTTGCGCGTACCGAGGCTGCCGGTGTCCAGCGTGTGCAGGGGCAGCCGCAGGTAATCGGCGGGGGAGGCGGGGGAGGCGAAGTGCAGGACGAGGTCCACCTCCCGCCCCACCTCGAACGGCTCGGTGACATCGGCCTCCACGAACCTGAAGCCGGGCATCCCCCGCAGCTGCGCGACGTTCTCCTGCGCCCCGGTGCTCAGATCGTCGACGCAGGTGACAGAGGTGCCCTGGGCCAGCAGCGCGGTGCACAGGTGCGAACCGACGAAACCCGCGCCGCCGGTCACCACGGCGTGTTTCCAGTTCCGGGAAAGGGCGTTCATGGGACTCCCTCGACTAGGGGTTGCCCAGAATCGGGTGCCTCGCCTCGTTCGGTAAAAACGTCACGCTAGGCAACGCTGCGCCCCGCTTCGGCATGCCTTACGCTGATAAGTCGCTCACATCCGTTTTCTCGGCGCCCGGCAGGCGACCACAGCCCCTCGCCCACCGCGTCGCCCCAGGACACCGCGTACGACCGGACCACCTCCCCGGCACGCCCCGCCGGCAACCGCCGTCCCACAGTCACCCGTACGGCTGGGCCAGGCGCCGCAGCAGCCCGTCGAGCAGTTCACTGCCGGCCGGCCGCACCGTGTGCCGCGCGGCCCGCTCCCGCCCCGCCGCCGACAGGCACCACGCCAACAGCCGGTCCAGCGCCGCCGCTTCCACCTGCTCGCAGCGCAGCACGGCGGGCCAGCCCAGCGCCGCCGCCTGCGCGCTGACCTTCGCGCCGCCCTCGACGGGATCCACGGCGAGCGCCGGGATGCCCGCCCGCAGCGCCAGGACCATGCCGTGCAGCCGGGTGGTCACCACCACGTCCAGCCGGGCCAGTACGGCATGCAGTTCGTCCGGCGTCGCGGGCAGCCGCCAGTCGCGCGAGTCCAGGCGGGTGTCCATCGGCAGGCGCGCCGCCCCGACGCCGCCCAGCCAGGCGGTCAGGGCGTCACCGGCCTCCGCGTGCCGGCGGCGGGCACCGTACTCGTGCTGCCCGCCGGTCAGCACCACGCCGATGAGCGGCAGGCCGGACGGCGCCCGGGCCCGCAGGCTCAGATCCGGCGCCCCGGTGTCCTGCCCGGCCGTGTCACGGGGCAGCACGTCGTCGAAACGGGTCACCGCCGGATCGTCCGGGTCGGGTACGGACACGCCGACGGCGACGCGGCGGCAGCCCGCGAACCGGTCGTGCAGCGCGAGCAGCGGACTCGGCCCGCCGTCCGGCGGGGGTCGGGAGTGCACCGGGCCGCACGCGAAGACGAGGTCGGTGTACCGGGCGGGATCGGCGTCGTCCAGGTGCAGCGCGCCCGGCCGGAACACCGGCGACCAGGCCGTGTCGTACGCGATCCCGGCACCGCGCAGCGCCTCCTGCACCGCCTCGGCCGCGAGCGCGTCACCGGCCGTCACCTCGCCGTGCAGAAAGCTGAACCAGCCGGTGAGCAGGACCCGCCGCGGACGGCCGCCGGCCACCGTCACGACACCGGCGCGGGGGCCGGGGCCGGTGCGGTGACCGGGTTCGGTGCGGGGGGCGGGTCCGGTGCAGCGACCGGGGCCGGTGCGGGGGCCGAGCGGTCCGGCGTACGGCCCGGTCGGTCCGGGGTACGGTCCGGTCGGTCAGGCGCGCTGCTCGGTCGGTCAGGCGCGCTGCTCGGTCGGTCCGACGCGCTGCTCGGTCGGTCCGACGCGCTGCTCGGCCGGTCCGACGCGTCGCTCAGTCGATCCGGTACGCCGCTCGGCCGGGCCGATGCCCCGCTCGGCCGGTCCGGCGCCGCGCGCGGCCGGTCCGGCGCCCGTACCGGCTCGGGGAGCCGTGCCACGGCCGTCAGCACCTCCGCCGCGGTGATGCGCAGCAGCCGCGCGTCCGGCTGCTCGCCGTGCGCGTCCCCGGGGCGGGCCCGGTCCAGGTGGTCCGGGTGCCACAGCACCCGGTGCCGGGGCACCCGGGGCGGGCCCCAGAGCCGGGGCGCGACCGGGCCGAAGAGCACGACGGACGGGGTGCCGAGGGCGCTGGCCAGGTGCGCGAGCCCGGTGTCGCCCACGATCACCGCGCGGGCCCCGGCGACCAGCGCCGCCAGCTCCCCGAACGGCACGTCCGCCGCGCCGCCCAGGACGGCCGACGGCGGCAGACCGGCCTGCGCGGCGACCCGCCGGGCCGCCGGGCCCTCGTCGGCGCCCGCGGTGATCACGACCCGGTGCCCCGCGCGGTGCAGGGCGTGGGCCACGGCGGCGAACCGTTCCGGCGGCCAGCGGCGCGCCCCGGCGTCCGCCCCCGGGTGCACCACGACCGCGCCGGGCGCGGGGCAGGGCTCCACGGGCGCCTCGATCCGCAGGTCGTCCGGGTCGGCCGGAATGCCGTACCAGGTCAGCAGGCGGCACCAGCGGCTGCGCTCGTGCTCGTCCTCCCGCCACACCGGCCCCGCGATCCGCGGGGTGGCGGGGTGTGGGTACGCGAAGAGCCGGGCCGGGCGCAGCGCCAGCAGCGGCAGGTGGCTGGCCGGCCCGTTGCCGTGCAGGTCCACGGCGAGGACAGGCGGCGGGCCGGTCCAGTCGATCACCTGCGGCACGCCGCGGGCAGGCGCCGACGCGGGCAGCAACCGGTCGACCACACCCGTCGCCAGGGCGGCCTCGGTGAGCCGGCGGGGCGCCGCCAGCACCAGCTCGTGCTGCGGATGGGCGGTCCTCAGGGCACGCAGGGCGGGCACCGCCGTCAGCAGGTCCCCGAGCCCGAGCGCCCGCAGGACCAGGATGCGGGGCCGGCCGGCGGTCCGGAGCGGGTCGCGCGAGCTGGGGCGGACCGGGGTCATACGGGTGCCTCCTCGGCATTCCTGCGGGCCCCGCGCCGGGCGTCCGGCGCGGGGCGGTACGGGACGGCGCGGGCCCGCCTGCGCGGCGCGCATCGCTGCACTCCAATGTGCGGGGAGCGGGGGCGGGCCGCTACCGGAGGAGGGGCGGGGGTGCGAGGGCCTGGCCCGGGCGCCACGCCGTGAGCGTGTACGGGTACGTACAGCGGCACCTGAACGAGGAAACAGGGCCCGCCCCGGAACGGCCGGACATCTCGCCGCCCTGCCCGGAGTCACCGTCCTCGACCTGGACCTTCCGGCCGCCTTGGCGGTGGCGCGGGAGGAGACCCGGGCGGTGGCGCACCCTCAGTACACCGCGCAGCCCACCATCGACCGGCCCGGTGGGGCGGTCATCGCCACGGCGTGGCCCGGGCGGTGGGAGGGGCGGCCGGTGCGTGTTCCCGACCTCACGCCCTGAGCCGGCTCCCGGGACCTTCGGCCCGCCCCGTGAAGCACCCCTGACGCGCGCCTGACGCATGCCTGAAACCCTCTGTGAGCAACCCCACCCGCCCCCCGGAGCCCTTGCGCCGCAAGGGATCCGCGGGTGCGCGACAGCCTCGTCTCCCCACCGGGTGTTCCCCCGGCCGGGAGACGTCTGTGAACATGAGACGTTGCTGCGCCTGAGAGGGTCCGTCGCCACGGACCGGGAGAGGCCGGCATCCCGACCGAATCGGTGCCCACGCGGCGCACACAGTTGTGCTGCTCCGTGCCCGCCGAGCCGCGCTCCGAGCCTGCTGGGCTCTTCACGAAGTTTCTGCCGCTGTGTCTTTCCCCGTTCGTTCCGCTGCCCGCGTCCCGGCGCAGGCGGGATCCCACGAGTCGATTCCCGCTCCGGAAACCCCTGAAACAGTAGAAACCGAAAAAAATACGCGCCGACGTGCCGGCGGCTTCCGCTACCTCCTGGGCCGTAAGGCCAAGGGCGACGGCGGCGACCACGCGCCGTGGCGCTCCCTGCGCTACCGCAGCATGCGCTGGTGGTCGGTGGCCAACCTGGTCTCCAACGCGGGCACCTGGATGCAGCTCACCGTGCAGAACCTGCTGGTGCTGCAGCTCACCGGGTCCGCGGCGGCCACCGGTCTGTCGCTGTCCGTGCAGGCCGGGCCCGGCCTGGTCATGGGTCTGTTCGGCGGTGCCGCCGTGGACCGCTGGCCGCGCAAGCTCACCGCCGGGCTGAGCCAGGCCGTACTGGGCCTGGTCGCCTTCACGACCGCGGCCCTGGTCGCGACCGGCCAGCTCAACTACGGGCTGCTGATGGCGCTGGCCGCCGTCACCGGCCTGATCGCCACGATCGACGGGCCCGCCACCGCCCTGCTCGGCAACGACCTCGTGCGCCGGGAGGACGTGCCGTCCGCCATCGCGGTCGGCTCGCTGGTGCACAGCGTGGGGCGCCTCGGCGGTACCGCGCTCGCCGGTATCGCCGTCGGGTTCCTGGGCACCGGCGCCGCCTACGCGGCCAACGGGGTGTCCTTCTTGTTCGTCGCGGCCGTCATCCCCTTCCTGCGGCCGGTCAGTGAGGCGCTGCGGGCGCCCGCGAAGTCCTCCCGGGCCACCGAGGAGGCCGTCGAGGCCGTGGGCGCGCCCGAGGTGGAGATCGGCGACCGGGCCCGGGACGGGCTGGCGTTCTTCCTGCGCCGGCCGCGCCTGGTCGCGCTGGCCGCCATCACCGGCCTGAGCGCGATCTTCGGCCGTAACTACCAGCTCACCCTGGCGGTCCTGGTCACCGGCCCGCTGGCGGCGGGCGCCGGGGCGTTCGGCACCGTCTCGTCCGTACTGGCCGCGGGCGGCATCGTCGGCGCGATCCTCGCCGCCCGGCTGCGCAACCCCTCGGTCAAGCTGGTCGGCGCGCTGGCCGCGGCCGGCGCGCTGCTCCAGGTCTTCGCCGGGCTGTCCCCGTCGCTGATCGTCCTGCTCGTCCTGGTGCTGCCCATGTCGGTGGTCGAGTCGGTCTCCGACACGGCCGGTACGACGGTCCTCCAGACGGACCCGCCCGCGAACATGCGGGGCCGGGTGCTGGGCGTGTGGCGCAGCGCGAGCACGGTGTGGAACCTGGTGGCCCCGCCGCTGCTCGGCCTGCTGATGGAGGTGGCCGGGGCCCGGGGCGCCCTGGTGGCGGGCGGTCTGATCATCGCGGTGGCGATCGGCGCGGGCGCCCTGCTGCGCTCCCGCGAGCGCATCGCCTGGCTGACGCCGGCGCCCGCGCCCGCCGTGGCGGCGGACTTCCGGTCGGTGGCCTGAGGAACGGCGCTCCGGGGCCGGCGGGACGGGGGCCGGCGGGACGGGGGCCGGCGGACCACGCGTCCCGCCGGCCCCCTCAGGCTGTCTCCGGCCTTACGGGATCCTGCTCACCGGATCCCGCCCCACCGGACGCGCCTCACGGAACCCCGCCTCACCGGTTCTTGAAGACGGCCTTCTCCACCTCGGCGGGGTTGTCGTAGCTCTTGCCCGGGATGTGGGAGATCTTGTCCATCATCTGGCGGTCCGCGTGGTTGTCCTTGGCGCAGGAGACCAGGTCGTCCTTGCTCGCCGGGTAGTGCGCGCCCTTGAGTGCCTTCTGCAGCTCGATGGGGTTGGTGTCGCTCATGAGGTCCTCCGGGTTACGGGGGTGGGGGTGCCGGCCGGCGGGCTGCCGGGCGGCCGCCCCTCCAGTACCCGGGCATTATTGGATTAATCGGACAGGCGTCCCGGGTGGAGTCCTGCCCGGCGCCCGGCAGCTCCCGGGGTTTGCCCGATCTCCGACGGGTACCCGCGTGCCTCGCCGGACAGCAAGCCCGAGGAGGACCCCGGTGAGCGAGAAGAACATCTTCGTACTCGGCCTGGAAGAGGCCAACCTGCCCGCCCTGAACGACGTGCCCGACGCGGACCGGTACCGCTTCCACCCGCTGCTCACCATCAAGGAACTCCAGGTCGGCGAAGTGTCCGTACCCGACCTCCTGGACAAGGCCCAGCAGGTGCTGGACTCCTTCGAGGGCAGCATCGACGCCATCGTCGGGTACTGGGACTTCCCGGTGAGCACCCTCGTACCGATCCTGAGCGAGCGCTACGGCACCCGCAGCACCAGCCTGGAGTCGGTCGTCAAGTGCGAACACAAGTACTGGAGCCGGCTGGAGCAGGAGAAGGCCGTCGACAGCCATCCGCGCTTCGGCCGCGTCGACCTGCACGCGGACACCCCGCGCCCGCCCGAGGGCGTCGGCTTCCCCATGTGGCTCAAGCCCGCGCTCGCGTACTCCTCGGAACTGGCCTACGGCGTCAAGGACGAGACGGAGTTCCGCACGGCCGTCGAGAAGATCCGCACGGGCATCGGCCGCGTCGGCCAGCCCTTCGAGTACATCCTCGACCGCCTCGACCTCCCCCCGGAGATGACGGGCGTCGGCGGGCAGGTCTGCCTGGCGGAGGAGGCGCTGTCCGGCATCCAGGTCGCGGTCGAGGGATACGTGCACGACGGCGAGGTCACGGTCTACGGCGTCCTGGACTCCATCGACTACCCCGGCAGCTCGTCCTTCCTGCGCCACCAGTACCCCTCGACGCTCCCCGAGGCCGTGCTGCAGCGGCTGCGCGGCATCTCCCGCCGCGTCATGCGGCAGATCGGCACGCAGGAGGCGACGTTCAGCATCGAGTACTTCTACGATCCGCACACCGACGTGATCAACGTGCTGGAGGTCAACCCCCGCCACTCCCAGTCGCACGCCGAACTCTTCCAGTACGTCGACGGCGCCCCCAACCACCACGCCATGCTGCGCCTCGCCCTCGGCGAGGACCCGGCCATGCCGCACCGCCAGGGCCGCTACAAGACGGCCGCCAAGTGGTACTACCGCTGGTTCGCCGACGGCGTCGCCTGCGCGGTGCCCTCCCCGGAGGAGATCCAGCGCATCGAGCGCGAGATCCCGGGCACGCGGATCCACGTGATTCCCGAGCCCGGCCAGCAGCTGTCGGACATGGAACAGCAGGACAGCTACAGCTTCGAACTGGCCCATGTCTTCACCGGGGGCGACAGTGAGGAGGAGCTGCGCGAGAAGTACGACCACTGCGTGGCGGCCCTGCACCTGGCCTGCGAGAAGGCCGGACCCGCCGGCCGGGACAGCTGAACCGGCCCGGCCGGTCCGCCCGGCCGCGCCGACCGCACGACAGCGAGGAGAAGGTCGCCCCATGCGTTTCGTGAGCAATCTGCCCTGCGCGACGACGGAGGAGGACCACGTCACCATCCCCGTCTCCGACGGCACCCGCCTGTCGGCGCGGATCTGGCGCCCCACGGCCTCCGACGAGGAACCGGTGCCGGCGGTGCTGGAGTACATCCCGTACCGCAAAGGGGACCTGACCGCCGTCCGCGACTCGATCCACCACCCCTACATCGCCGGGCACGGCTACGCCTGCGTCCGCGTCGACCTGCGCGGCACCGGTGAGTCGGAGGGCGTCCTGAAGGACGAGTACCTGGAACAGGAGCAGGCCGACGCCGAGGACGTCCTCGCCTGGCTGGCCGACCAGCCCTGGTGCGACGGCAACACCGGCATGATGGGCCTGTCCTGGGGCGCCTTCGCCGCCCTCCAGGTCGCCGCCCGGCAGCCGGAGAGCCTGCGCGCCATCGTCATCGCGTCCTTCACCGACGACCGGTACGCCGACGACATGCACTACATGGGCGGCCAGCTGCTCTCCGACAACCTCGCCGAGGCGGGCACCATGTTCGCCTACGCCACCTGCCCGCCCGACCCGGCCGTGGTCGGCGGCCGCTGGCGCGAGATGTGGCGCGAACGCCTGGAGCACACCGAGCCGTGGGCCCTGAACTGGCTGCGCCACCAGCGCCGCGACGCGTACTGGCGGCACGCCTCGGTCTGCGAGGACTACAGCTCCGTACGCTGCCCGGTGCTCGCCTCCAGCGGCTGGGCCGACGGTTACTCCAACGCCGTGACGCGGCTGCTGGGCCATCTCGACGTGCCGCGCAAGGGCCTGATCGGCCCCTGGTCGCACAAGTTCCCCCATCTGGGCGAACCCGGGCCCGCGATCGGCTACCTCCAGGAAGTCGTGCGCTGGTGGGACCACTGGCTCAAGGGTGCCGACAACGGCGTCATGGACGGGCCGATGCTCAGCGCCTGGATGCAGGACAGCGTGCCGCCGTCCACGTCCTACGAGACCCGGCCGGGCCGCTGGGTGGGTGAGCCGGAGTGGCCCTCCCCGCACATCCGCACCGTCGCCCGCCCGCTCTTCCGGCACCGCATCGGCGCCGACGGCGAGGAGTGCGGGGACCGCGGCTGCGGTGTGCTGACCGTGCAGTCGCCGCTGTCCGTCGGCCAGTTCGCCGGCAAGTGGGCCTCGTACAACGCGCCGCCGGACCTGCCGTACGACCAGCGCGAGGAGGACGGCGGGTCGATGGTCTTCGACAGCGACCGGCTCACCGAGCGCGTGGAGATCCTCGGCTCACCCACCGTCGAACTCGACCTGTCGGTCAGCGAACCGGTCGCCATGGTCGCCGCCCGGCTCTCGGACGTGGCGCCCGACGGCCGGGCCACCCGCGTCACCTACGGGGTGCTCAACCTGGCCCACCACGAGACGGTCGGCGAGCCGGAGCCCCTGGAGCCCGGCCGGCGCTACCGGGCCACCGTCCAGCTCAACGGCGTCGCCCAGGCGTTCCCGCCCGGCCACCGCATCCGGCTGTCGCTGTCCACCTCGTACTGGCCGCTGGCCTGGCCGCCGCCCCGGCCCGGCATGCTCAGCGTCCACGAGGGCACCAGCACCCTGACCCTGCCGGTACGGCCGACGACCGAACCGGACCGGCTGCCCCCGCACCCGTTCGGCGAGCCGGAGGGTGCCCGGCCGCTCACCGTCACCCAGCTGACCCCGCCGGAGGAACGCTGGGACGTCAAGCGCGACCTGGTCGGCTACACCTCCGAGCTGGAGATCGTCAAGGACCGTGGGCTGGCCCGCCTGGAGGACACCGGCATGGAGGTCGGCCGGCGCGCCTACGAGCGGTACACCACCGTCGCCGACGACTTCACCTCCGCCACCGGCGAGACGCTGTGGACCATGCGCTTCCGGCGCGGCGACTGGGACGTACAGGTGGTCACCCACCAGAAACTGCGCTGCTCCGAGAAGGAGTTCCACATCGACGCCACCCTGGACGGCTACGAGAACGACCACCGCGTCTTCTCCCGCACCTGGAACGAGACGCTGCCGCGCGACTGCCTGTGAGAGGAGCTACGGTCGGCCCGTGCGCCTGCTGCTGATGTCCGACACCCACCTGCCCAAACGCGCCAAGGCCCTGCCACCGGAGCTGCTGGAGCAGGTGGCGCGCGCCGACGTGGTCGTGCACGCCGGGGACTGGGTGGACACCGCCACCCTGGACCTGCTGGAGGAACGCTCCCGCAGACTCCTCGGCGTGTACGGCAACAACGACGGCCCCGAACTGCGCGCCCGCCTCCCGGAAGTGGCCTACGCCGAACTCGGCGGCCTGCGCTGGGGCGTCGTCCACGAGACCGGCCAGAAACAGGGCCGCGAACGCCGCTGTGCCCAGCAGTACCCCGACCTCGACGTCCTCGTCTTCGGCCACAGCCACATCCCCTGGGACACCACGACGGAGGACGGCCGCCTGCGTCTGCTCAACCCGGGCTCGCCGACCGACCGCAGGCGGCAGCCGTACTGCACGTACATGACGGTGGAGGCCGGAGCGGGCCGGCTCAGCGACGTACAGCTGCACCGGCTGCCGCCGCGCGGCTGAGAGACGGCCGCCGGACGCGGCGGTCAGGCCACGAGCGCCCGCACCGCCCGCCCCACCGCCTCCTCGTACCGCCGCACCAGCAGGCCCGCCACCTCCGGCGCCGGTCCCAGGACTCCGGCCAGGACATCGGCGCCCGCCTCATCGGCGCCGCGGGCGATGCGGTCCGGGAGGCGGCCGGGGGCGATCACGTACGGGGCCACCGCCACCCGTTCGGCGCCCTCGGCCCGCAGGGCGCGTACGGCGTCGGCCGTGCGGGGCAGGGAGGCGGAGGCGAACGCAGGCCGCACGGCGTACCAACCGGTGGTACGCCGCCACTCCCGCGCGATTTCAGCGATCACTGCGATCGCCTCCGGGTCGGAAGAGCCCGCCGAGGCCAGTACGACCCCGGTCGAGCGCCGGTCGCCGGGCCGCAGCCCGGCCTCGGACAGCCGCCGTTCCAGGGCGGCGGTCAGCAGGGGGGAGGGGCCGAGGACACCGGCCTGGCGCACGGTGAGGCGCGGCAGCCGCGCGGCGGCCTCCCGCAGCACCGCCGGGATGTCCGTCTTGGCGTGGAACGCGCGGGTGAGCAGCAGCGGCAGGGCCACCACGTCCCGTACCCCGTCGGCGGCCAGCCGCTCCAGCGCCCGCGGCACGCCCGGCGCGTTGAAGTCGAGGAAGGCCACCTCGACGCGCAGGCCGGGCCGCTGCGCCCGCACTCGCGCGCGCAGCGCGGTGACGGTCGCGGCATGCCGCGGGTCGCGGCTGCCGTGGGCGATGACGAGGAGGGCGGGGCGAGCGGGGCGGGCGGGGCGAGCGGGGTGAGCGGGGCGAGCGGGGCGGGCGGGGCGGGCGGGGCGGGTGTCCATGGGTCAGCTCTTCACCAACAGGCCGCGGCTGCGCAGCACCCGGCGTTCGATCGGCGCGAAGATCAGCAGCTCGATGCCGATGCCGACGACGAGGATGAGGAGGATGGCGGAGAGCACCCAGGACATGTCCTGGAGTTCACGGCCCTGTTCGAGGAGCTGGCCGAGGCCGGTGCCCAGGTCGGCGGCGTTGACGATGAGTTCGGCGGCCATCAGGGAGCGCCAGGAGAAGGCCCAGCCCTGCTTGAGGCCGGCGAGGTAGCCGGGCAGCGCGGCGGGCAGCAGGACGTGCCGTACGCCGGTCAGGCCGCGGGCGCCGATGGTGCGGCCGGCGCGGAGGTAGAGCGGGGAGATCTGGTCGACGCCGGCGACCAGACCGTTGGCGATGGAGGGGACCGCGCCGAGCAGGACGACCGCGTAGATGGTGGCGTCGCTCAGCCCGAACCAGATGATGGCGGCGGGTACCCAGGCCACCGAGGGCAGCGACTGCAGGCCGCTGAGGATCGGGCCGATCGCGGCCCGTACCGGCTTGACGCGCGCGACCAGCAGGCCGAGCGGTGTACCGATCGCCACGGAGGCCAGGAAACCGAGCGCGCCGCGCGACACGCTCGTCCAGACGTAGTCCAGCAGGGTGCCTTCGAGCCACTTGTCCTGGAGCGACCGTGCCACGTCGACCGGGCTGGGCAGCAGGTAGTGGTCCTTGAGCTCGAAGTGGTAGGCGAGCTGCCACAGACCGAGGACGAGGGCGATCGCGACGACCGGCGGCACGGCCTTGGACGCCAGCGTGCGCAGCCAGGGCTGGCGGGAGGTGACGGTGGTGTCGAGGGCGTCCAGGCCGGCTTCCAGCCCGGCGAGGTCGGACGGGCCGGCGGGTTCCGCGGCGGCCGGTGCCGGCGTCTCCGGGCCGGCCGCCGGCGCGCCGGCGGCGGGTTCGTCGGTGGTGCCGGCGGCCTCGGCGGCCGTCCCGGTCTCAGTGCTGGCCATGGCGGCGGATCTCCCCACGGAGCTGTTCGGTGATCCCTACGGAAAGGTCGGCGACCGCCGCGTCCTCGATGCGCCGCGGATGCGGGATGTCCACGGTCCACTCGCGGGCGATCCGGCCGGGCCGGGAGGACAGCAGCACCACGCGCTCGGCGAGCCGTACCGCCTCCCGGACGTTGTGGGTGACGAACAGGACGGACAGGCCGCCGCTGCCGGCGGCGCCGTCGTTGGCGTCCCGCCAGATGCGGGTCAGCTCGTCGTGCAGCACGTCGCGCGTGATGGCGTCGAGTGCGGCGAACGGTTCGTCCATGAGCAGGAGCCGGCTGTCCTGCGCCAGCGCGCGGGCCATCGCGACGCGCTGCCGCATGCCGCCGGACAGCTCGTGCACCCGCTTGCCGTACGCGCCCTTCAGCCGTACGAGCTCCAGCAGCCGCTCGGCCTCGCCCCGGCGCTCCGCGCGCGGCACCCCGCGCAGCCGCAGCGCCAGTTCGATGTTGCGGCCCGCGGTCAGCCACGGGAACAGTGCGTGCTCCTGGAACATCAGGGCCGGCCGGCCGCCGGGCGTCTCGATGCTGCCCGCGGAGGGCCCGTCCAGCCCGGCGACGAGGTTGAGCAGCGTCGACTTGCCGCAGCCCGACGCCCCCAGCAGGCAGACGAACTCGCCCGGCGCGACATCGATGCTGATGTCGTCCAGTACGTGCTGCTGCGCGCCGGGGCGGCCGAAGGACTTCGAGACGTGGTCGATGCGAGCGGCGTACGAGGCGGTCGCGCCGCCCGTCTCCGCCGGGGCGGGCGGCCGGCTGCCGGGCTTGCTGAGCGTGGTGGTCGTCATCGGTGTCACCTCCTGGGGATGCGTGCGGCGGGACTATGCGCTGCCGAGTCCGGCGTCGTCGACCGCCGGCTTGCCCTCGGCCTTGAGCACCTTGTTGAGCAGCGTGAGGTCGTAGATGCCCTTGAGGGAGGGCTTCTTCAGCAGGCCGGCCCGGACCGCGTGGTCCGCCTCCAGCTGGAGGGTGGCGGCCAGCGGATCGTCGGTGACGTCGGTGTTGCGGAACGCCGGGCCGATGACGTCGGGCGGCAGCGCCTTGCCGGCCGTGGCGGCCAGCTTGTCGTTGAGCGCCTGCTGGGCCTCGGCCGGGTGGGTCCTGATGTACGTGTTGGTCTTCACCGAACCGCGCAGCACCGCCTCGACGGCCTTCGGGTGCTCCTTGAGGAACTTCTGCGAGACGATCACGTTCGTGATGACGAACTTGCCGTCCTTCCACAGCTTCTTCTCGTCCAGCAGCACCTTGCCGCCCTCGGCGACCAGCTTGGAGGCGGTCGGCTCGGGCACCCACGCGGCGTCGATGCTGCCCTGCCGGAAGGCGACGGGGGTGACCTTGTTCTCGGTGCGCTGGACGGTCACGTCGCCCTTGCCGGTGGTGGCGTCGACCTGGTAGCCCTTCTCGGCCAAGTAGTTGAGCAGCGCCACGTCCTGGGTGTTGCCCAGCTGCGGGGTGGCGATCGTCTTTCCCTTGAGGTCGTCGAGGCTCTTGATCTTCTTGGGGTCGACGACGAGCGACACACCGCCGGACGCCGAACCCGAGATGATCTTCAGGCTCTTGCCCTGGGAGGTGGTCCAGCCGTTGATGGCGGGGGACGGGCCGATCCAGCCGATGTCGATGGCGCCGGAGTTCAGCGCCTCGATCTCCGCCGGGCCCGCGTTGAAGACCGACGGCGCGAACTTCGTACCGCCCAGCTCCTTCTGGAAGAAGCCCTTCTGGTCGCCGACCAGCGCGGTGGCGTGCGTGGTGTTGGCGAAGTAGCCGACCTTCACCTGGTCCAGGCCGTCGGTCTTCGGGCCCTTCGCCGCGACCGCGCCCCGGTCGTCCTGCTTGGCGCGGGAGCCGTACCCGCAGGCACCCAGCGCGCCGGTCAGCAGGGGGACGACGGCGAGGGCCGCGAGGAGGCGGTGGCGTACGGCAGGCACGGGAGGGGGTCCTCTCGGAGGGCCGGGCGGCGAGCGCCTACGGCGGGCCCGGCAGAGCGGTGGAATGGCGGAGAAGGGACGGGCGGCGGTACGTCATCGGCGCACACATCGCCCGACGCCGCCCTGGCCGCTGCCCAGGGCGCCGCTGCCGATCCGGCCGCCCTCCTTCGCGAACGTCGAGAAGGCGTCCGCGAAGGTCACGAGGGCGTCCGGGGCCAGGGAAGCGGTCATGTCAGAAGTCCCATTCCGCGTCGTCGTCCGCGGCGGCCGCCGCGGCCTCGGCCGCCTCGGCGAACGCGGACCCGGCCATGCCCGCGGTCAGCGTGGTGCCGTCCGCCGGGTCGATGAGCAGGAACGATCCGGTGCGCCGGGAGTCGGCGTACGGGTCCAGCGCCAGCGGCTCGGCGGTGCGCAGCACGACCCGGCCGATGTCGTTGGCGGCCAGCTCGCCGGGCGCCGGGTGCTGGGAGAGGTCGGCCAGCGTCAGCCGGGACGGGATGTCCTTGACGATCGCCTTGACCGTACGGGTGGTGTGCTTGAGCAGCACCCGCTGCCCGGTCCTCAGCGGCCGGTCGGCGACGTGGCAGACGGTCGCCTCGACGTCCTGCGTGGTGACGGGCGGGGCCGCGGCCGGGGCGATCAGGTCGCCGCGCGAGATGTCCAGGTCGTCGGCGAGCCGTACGGTCACCGACTGCGGCGCCCAGGCCACGTCCACCGCCTGGCCCAGCACGTCCAGCGCCTCGACCGTGCTGGTACGGCCCGACGGCAGCACCGTCACGGCGTCGCCGACGCGCAGCACGCCGGACGCGATCTGGCCCGCGTATCCGCGGTAGTCGGGCAGTTCGGGGGTCTGCGGGCGGATGACGTACTGCACCGGGAAGCGCGCCGGGTCCTCGGACGGGTCGGCCACGACCGGCACGGTCTCCAGGTGCTCCAGCACGGTCGGGCCGCCGTACCAGTCCATGTTCGTGGACGGGGTCACGACGTTGTCGCCCGCCAGTGCCGAGATCGGGATGGCGGTGATCTCCGGGACGCCCAGGGACGCGGCGTACGCCGTGAACTCCTCGGCGATCGCCGCGAAGACCGGCTCGGCGTAGTCCACCAGGTCCATCTTGTTGACGGCCAGCACGACGTGCGGGACGCGCAGCAGCGCGGCGACGGCGGCGTGCCGGCGGGTCTGCTCGACCACCCCGTTGCGGGCGTCGACCAGCACCACGGCCAGCTCGGCGGTGGACGCGCCGGTGACCATGTTGCGGGTGTACTGCACATGGCCGGGCGTGTCGGCGAGGATGAACCGCCGCCGCGGCGTGGCGAAGTAGCGGTAGGCCACGTCGATGGTGATGCCCTGCTCCCGCTCGGCCCGCAGGCCGTCGGTCAGCAGCGCCAGGTCGGGCGCCTCCTGGCCGCGGCCCAGCGAGGCCCGCTCGACCGCTTCGAGCTGGTCGGCCAGCACCGACTTGGAGTCGTGCAGCAGCCGCCCGACGAGGGTGGACTTGCCGTCGTCCACCGAACCGGCGGTGGCGAAGCGCAGCAGCGAGGTGGCCGCCGTACCGGTCGCATCGAATGGGTCCACCGGATCGACAATCGTGCTCATGGTTAGAAGTACCCCTCGCGCTTACGGTCCTCCATGGCGGCCTCAGACAGCTTGTCGTCGGCCCGGGTGGCGCCCCGCTCGGTGAGCCGGGAGGCGGCGATCTCCGCGATGACGGCCTCGATGGTGGCCGCGCCGGAGTCGACGGCGCCGGTGCAGGACATGTCACCGACGGTGCGGTAGCGCACCTGCCGCCGCTCGACGGTCTCGCCGTCCTTGGGGCCGCCCCACTCGCCGGGCGCCAGCCACATGCCGTTGCGGGCGAACACCTCGCGCTCGTGGGCGTAGTAGATGGCGGGCAGTGCGATCTTCTCGCGGGCGATGTACTGCCACACGTCCAGCTCGGTCCAGTTCGAGAGCGGGAAGACGCGGACGTGCTCGCCGGGGGAGTGCCGGCCGTTGTAGAGCTGCCACAGCTCGGGGCGCTGGCGGCGCGGATCCCAGCCGCCGAACTCGTCGCGCAGCGAGAACACCCGCTCCTTGGCGCGCGCCTTCTCCTCGTCGCGGCGCCCGCCGCCGAACACCGCGTCGAAGCGGTTCGACTCGATGGCGTGCAGCAGCGGCACGGTCTGGAGGGGGTTGCGGGTGCCGTCGGGGCGCTCGCGCAGTTCACCGCGGTCGATGAAGTCCTGTACGGAGGCGACGTGCAGCCGCAGCCCGTGCCGGGCCACCGTACGGTCGCGGTAGTCCAGCACCTCGGGGAAATTGTGACCGGTGTCCACGTGCAGCAGCGCGAACGGCACCGGTGCGGGCGCGAACGCCTTCAGCGCCAGGTGCAGCATCAGGATCGAGTCCTTGCCGCCGGAGAAGAGGATCACCGGCCGCTCGAACTCGCCCGCCACCTCGCGGAAGATGTGCACCGCCTCGGACTCCAGCGCGTCCAGGTGGCTGAGCGCGTACGGGTTGTCGGCGTCCCCGGTGCTCTCGCTCAGGGCTGCGGCGGTCGTCATGCCAGTCCCCTCTCGGTGAGCAGCGCGTGCAGCGCCGCCGCGGACTCCTGCACGGTCCGGTCGTGCGTCACGAGCCGCAGATCGGGCGACTCGGGCTCCTCGTACGGGTCGTCGACGCCGGTCAGCCCGGAGATCTCGCCCGCCGCCTGCTTGGCGTACAGGCCCTTCACGTCCCGCTCGGAGCACACCTCGACGGGCGTCGCCACGTGGATCTCCAGGTACGGCGTGCCCTCGCGCTGGTGGCGCTTGCGCACCGCCTCCCGGGAGTCCGCGTACGGCGCGATCACCGGCACCAGCGCCTTGACGCCGTTGCTCGCCAGCAGCTCGGCGACGAAGCCGATGCGCTGCACGTTGGTGTGCCGGTCCGCGCGGCCGAAGCCGAGCCCCGCCGAGAGGAACTCGCGGATCTCGTCGCCGTCCAGCACCTCGACGCGGTGGCCCTCGCCCCGCAGCCGCTCCGCCAGCGCGTATGCGACCGTGGTCTTGCCGGCGCTGGGCAGTCCGGTCAGCCACACCGTGGCGCCCGTCATCTCTCGCTCCCGAAATTCCGATATCTGTGCGGGGTCCGGCTCCTGACGGCCGGACGCCCCGGGGCCGCTCATCCGTGCAGCCCGCATTCGGTCTTGTTGCTGCCGGCCCAGCGGCCGGCCCGCGCGTCCTCGCCCGCCGGCACCCGGCGGGTGCACGGGGCACAGCCGACCGAGGCGTAACCGTCCAGCAGCAGCGGGTTGGTGAGCACGCCGTGCTCGGCGACGTACGCGTCCACGTCCTGCTGCGTCCAGCGCGCGATCGGTGAGACCTTCACCTTGCGGCGCCGGGCGTCCCAGCCCACCACGGGGGTGTTCGCGCGGGTCGGCGACTCGTCCCGGCGCAGCCCGGTGGCCCAGGCGTCGTACCCGGTCAGGCCCTCTTCGAGGGGCTTGACCTTGCGCAGCGCGCAGCACCGGTCCGGGTCGCGGTCGTGCAGCTTCGGGCCGTACGTGGCGTCCTGTTCGGCCACCGTCTGCCGCGGCGTGAGGGTGATGACGTTGACGTCCATCACCTCGGCGACCGCGTCCCGGGTGCCGAGGGTCTCCGGGAAGTGGTAACCGGTGTCCAGGAAGATCACGTCGACGCCGGGGAAGGCGCGCGAGGCCAGGTGCGCGACGACCGCGTCCTCCATGGAGGAGGTGACGCAGAAGCGCTTGCCGAAGGTCTCGGCGGCCCAGGTGAGGACCTCCAGCGGGGAGGCGTCCTCCAGGTCGCGTCCGGCGCGCTCGGCGAGCGCGGCCAGTTCGGCTTCCGTACGGTGCTGAGTCGTCGTCATGTCTCGCTTCCCCCTCGCAGGTCGGCGGACCGTCCGGGCGGGGTGGTGACGCCCTTGGCCAGCAGCCCGAGGAACGAGAGCCGGAACGCGCGGTTGCACGCCCCGCATTCCCACGAGCCGTGCCCTTCCTCGGAAGGGCGCAGGTCCTCGTCCCCGCAGTACGGGCAGTAGAACGGCGCGGCCCGCCCGCTCACTTCAGCGCTCCCTCGTCCGCGCGGGCGGCCCAGGCGGCGAACCGCTCGCCGTCCTCGCGCTGCTCCTGGAACCTGGTCAGCACCCGCTCGACGTAGTCGGGCAGCTCCTCGGCGGTGACCTTCAGACCGCGCACCTTGCGGCCGAAGCCGGCCTGGAGGCCGAGCGCGCCGCCCAGGTGCACCTGGTAGCCCTCGACCTGGTTGCCGTCCGCGTCCAGCACCAGCTGGCCCTTGAGTCCGATGTCCGCGGTCTGGATGCGGGCGCAGGCGTTCGGGCAGCCGTTGATGTTGATGCTGACCGGCTCCTGGAAGTCCGGCATCCGGCGCTCCAGTTCGTCGATGAGCGAGGCGCCGCGCGCCTTCGTCTCGACGATCGCCAGCTTGCAGAACTCGATGCCGGTGCAGGCCATCGTGCCGCGCCGGAAGGGCGACGGCCGGACCTGGAAGTCCAGTGCCTCCAGCCCCGCGATCAGCGGCTCGACCTGGTCCTCCGCCACATCGAGGATGATCATCTTCTGTTCGACGGTGGTGTTCAGCCGGTCCGAGCCGTGTGCCGCGGCCAGTTCGGCGACCTTGACGAGGGTGGCGCCGTCCACCCGGCCGACGCGCGGCGCGAAGCCCACGTAGAACCGGCCGTCCTTCTGACGGTGCACGCCCACGTGGTCGCGCCAGCGCGAGCTGGGCTCCGCGGGCGCCGGCCCGTCGATCAGCTTCCGCTGGAGGTACTCGTCCTCCAGCACCTGCCGGAACTTCTCCGGGCCCCAGTCCGCCATCAGGAACTTCAGCCGCGCGCGGTTGCGCAGCCGCCGGTAGCCGTAGTCCCGGAAGATCCCCACGACCCCGGCCCAGGCGTCGGGCACCTCCGCCAACGGCACCCAGGCGCCCAGGCGTTCGCCGAGCCGCGGGTTGGTGGACAGGCCGCCGCCCACCCACAGGTCGAAGCCGGGCCCGTGCTCGGGGTGCTCGACGCCCACGAACGCGACGTCGTTGATCTCGTGGACCACGTCCTGCACCGGCGAGCCGGAGATCGCCGTCTTGAACTTGCGCGGCAGGTTGGAGAATTCCTTGCTGCCGATGTAGCGCCGCTCGATCTCCGCGATCGCGGACGAGCCGTCGACGATCTCGTCGGCCGCGATACCGGCGACCGGCGAGCCGATGATGACGCGGGGGCAGTCGCCGCACGCCTCGGTCGTCGACAGTCCGACGGACTCCAGCTTCTCCCAGATCGCCGGGACGTCCTCGATGCGGATCCAGTGCAGCTGGATGTTCTGCCGGTCGGTGATGTCGGCGGTGCCGCGCGCGTACTCCTGGGAGACCTCGCCGATGGCCCGCAGCTGCGCGACGCTCAGCCGTCCGCCGTCGACCCGGACCCGCAGCATGAAGTGCCGGTCGTCCAGCTCCTCCGGCTCCAGCACCGCGGTCTTGCCGCCGTCGATGCCGGGCTTGCGCTGGGTGTACAGGCCCCACCAGCGCATCCGGCCGCGCAGGTCACTGGGGTCGATCGAGTCGAAACCGCGCTTGGCGTAGATCGTCTCAATACGTGTCCGTACGTTGAGACCGTCGTCGTCCTTCTTGAACTGCTCGTTGCCGTTCAGCGGAGTGAAGTGACCTACGGCCCACTGGCCCTCACCGCGGTGGCGTCCGGCCTTGCGGCGGGTCGTGGCGGGACCGGTTCGTTCGGGGGTGGCGGCCATGGCGGTATGTCCTTCTGGGCGGCTCGGTGAGGGCGGGAGCGGGCAGCGGCAACCCCACCGTGACCTGCGAAGACGCGCCTCGGCGCAGAGCGGCGCGAGGTGCTGGTCAGAGAGCGTCCGGGGCAGGTCGGATCAGGGGTGCCCGCGCGTCCGCGACGGTGGGGACGGCGAAAAGGATGACGTTGCTGAGACTGTCAGCCCGCCGGACAGATGGCGCTGGACATGCGGCCGAGGTCGACGTGCCGCCGACTCACCAAGGCAATTCCAGCTGTAGACATGACGGAAGCGTGTCATGGCGCTCTTGAGCCAGTCCACCGTCTTCCAGAATATGGACAAGTCTGTCCCACATAACGAGAAAGTGTGGTGCCGGTCACGCTGCGGGCTGGCGGTGGGCACGGCCGCCGCCCGCCCGTTTTCCCCGCGTATCGGACGGAACCGCCGACTCCGGTCAGGCGCCCGGCCATGGACCCGGAGTCGGCATCTCCGCTTCTTCGGTCTCCTCGGTCGCGTACACCCGGAAACCGCGGCGCCGGTAGTTGTCCAGGGCGTGCGGCCCGTCCTTGCTGCACGTGTGCACCCACACCCGGCGCGTCTTCTCCCGCTCCGGCCACCGCTCGGCCAGGTCCCAGGCGCGGGCCGTCCCGTACGAGAGCAGATGTCCGCCGGTGCGGCGCCCGCGGAAGGCCGGCAGCAGTCCGAAGTAACTGATCTCGACGGCCCCTTCGGCCTGCGCGTCCAGCTCCACGAACCCGGCCGGCGTGTCCCGCTCGTACGCCACCCACGTCTCCACGCCGGGCCGCCCGAGGAACTCCTCCCACTGCCCGTACGACCAGCCCAGCCGGTCGGTCCAGGTGATGTCCCCGCCGACGGACGTGTACAGGAACCGGCTGAACTCCGGCGAGATCACCTCGGCCCGGGCGATCCGGACCCGCTGCTCCTCCGGAGGAGCAGCGGCGGGGGCAAGGTCGTCGGGCGCGGTCTGTTCGAGGTACCAGGTGGTCACGGTGAGCGTCATGGGGCCCAGCACATCACAGGGCCCACCCGGGTCTCACCGGTACGGCGCCGGCCTGCTGCCGAGCGGCTCCGCCGGCTGGGAACCGCCCGCGCGGCCCGGACGCATCACAGCACCGCGTCCGCGATGCGGTCCACCTGGTCCGGGTCGGTGGCCCAGCAGTAGAGCATCACCTCGTCGGCGCCGATGGCGCGGAAGGCGGCCACCGCGTCGCGGAGCTGGTCTTCCGTGGTGAGCAGGCCGTCGACGACGTGATCGGTGTACTCGAAGGGGCCGTAGTACGCGCGGGCCTCGCGGCGGGCCTCGTCGAGGACGGCCTCCGGGCCGAGCGCCACGTTCACCTGGGCCACCAGCCGCGGCCGGCCGGGCCGCCCCGCCTCGTCCCAGGCCTTCTCCACATCGCGGAACAGCCCGTCCATCATCGACGCGGGCAGCGCCGCGCCGAGGAAGCCGTCGCCCCAGCGGGCCACCCGCCGGAACACGGCCGGCACGAAGCCGCCGAACAGCACCTCCGGGCCGCCGGCGCGGGCCGGGGCCGGGCCGATCGGGCCGGCGTCCGCGCCGCACGGCTCACCGGCCCAGGCGGCCCGCAGCCGTGCCAGCTGGCCGTCCAGCCGCCGACCGCGGGTGCGCAGGTCCACCCCCGCCGCCGCATAGTCGTCCGCGCGCCCGCCCAGCCCGATGCCGAGCGTGAAGCGCGCGTCGGAGAGCACGTCGAGGGTGGCGGCCTGCTTGGCGAGCAGCGCGGTGCGGTGCAGCGGCGCGAGCAGTACCTCGGTCTGCAGCCGTACGCGGGAGGTGGCGCCGGCCAGGGCGGCCAGGGTGATCAGGGGTTCGGGGTTGCCGTACGCCAGCCGGTCGAGCAGCGCGATGCTGCGGAACGGGACGGCGTCGGCGCGCCGGGCCCAGGTCAGCAGGGTCGCGGGGTCGCCGATGGGCAGGCCGAGGCCGATGGACATGACAGGTCCTCCAGGAGGGCGGGATCGAGCACGAAAGGTCGTGTCGCCCGCTCGCCTGGCCGCACGCGCGCCATGGCGTGGGCTGCTCCCGTTCTGCGACGTCCTTCTGGGGAGCTGATGTTCGAAGCGGTGCCAGGTTAGCCGATGGGGTCGTGGGGGCGCACCGTATTTATGGGGCAATGGAGGAGGCCCGCGCTCGCTACGGAACCCTGCCCCCTGGCCCTGCCCCCGACCGACCCCGACCCCGACCCCGACCCGAGCCCTGCCCCTGCTCCCGATCCCGGCCTCACCCTCCCCCCCCCCGCGTCACGCGTGCCGCGCCGCCACCACCGCCGGTGCCGTCGAGTGCGGCAGCAGGTCCACCGGGCGCGGCGGCAGACGCAGTTCCACGTCCACCCCGTCGGCGAAGCGGTACGGGCGGTGCGCCAGCACGCTCGCCAGATGACGGCGCAACCGGGACAGCTCGGCCCGTACCGTGACCGTACGGGCGCGGTCCCCGAAGAGGTCCTGTGCCAGATCGGCCGCGCTGCGCCCCTCCGGCCGGCGCGCCAGCACGAACAGCACCTCCGCGTGGCGCGGGCTCAGCTCGTGCGTCCAGCTGCCCGCCGGGCCGGTGACCGTGACCGCCGGCCGGGTGCGGCTGCCCAGGTCCAGCAGCACCCGGCTGGCCCGCGGCTCCTCGCCCTGCGGCGCGCCGACGCGGATCAGCCAGCCGCCGGGCAGCGGCTCCAGCGTGCACATGCCGTACCGCGGCAGCCACAGCGGCCCGGCCTCCGGGGACTTGGGCAGCGCCACCCGGTCCGGCGGGGCCAGCCCGACGACCGCCGCCGTCCAGCCGTCCTTGTCGACGGCCAGCGCCTGCCCGCCGAGCCGGGCCAGGACGGGCGCGGCGCTCGCCCGCAGCCGGTCCAGCGCCCCGTGGTGCCGCTCGCGCAGCTCGCTCTCCGCGAGCCGGGCCACCGCGGAGACCAGCGACAGCGTGCTCGGGTGGAAGGTGTACGCCGGGCCGCTCACGTCCACGATGCCCAGCAGCCGCCCGTCGCGCGGATCGTGCAGCGGCGCCGCCGCGCAGGTCCACGTGTGGTGGGTACGGACGAAGTGCTCGGCGGAGTGCACCAGGACCGGCCGGCGGGCCACCAGCGCGGTGCCTATGGCGTTGGTGCCGACCACCTCCTCGGTCCAGTCCGCGCCCTTGTCGAAGCCGTGCCGGTCGGCCATCCGCCGGACCGGCGCGCAGCCCTCGCGCCACAGCACCCGGCCCTCGGCGTCCGTGACGACCATGATCTGCTGGGCGGCGTCCGCGGCCGGCAGCAGGCCGCTGTTGAACAGCGGCAGCAGCGACGCGAGCCGGGAGCTGTGCCGCCGGTGCTCCAGCTCCTCGACGGTCAGCGGCCGTTCCCGCCGGTCCCGGTCCGGATCGACGCCGCGGTCCAGCGCCCGGCGCCAGGACTCGCAGATCACGGCGCGGGGCGCGGTGGCCGTCCGGCCGCCGCAGAGCGCGGCCTCACGGAGGGAGGCGAGCCGCCGCGTCGTCTCGCGTACCTCCTGGGCCGACCAGATGCCCATGTCGCTCGGTCTGTCGCTCACGCTCTTCTCTCCGTCGTGCACTGTCCGTGGCTTGCCGCCCATGGTGCCGTCACCGGGCCGCCCCGAGCGCCGGATTGCGTCAATTGGTTGCAACCAGCTGCAACTGTTGTGGCGTATGACGGCGGCGAGGAAGGTGACCCGCAGGCCGAGAGGGGATGACGTCACGGTGCGGTGTCCCCGCCGGACGCCGGCCACCTGCCACCGAGAACGACGCCGACGGTACGGCGCCGCGGCCACGGGTGGCGAACCAGACCTCGCGGGCCGGTCCACACGGGCCGGTCCGAGACCGGGGAGCGGCGCCGGGTCGGCGCGGCACCGCTCCCCGCCCACACGGTGGCGGGCCCCGGACCCCACCCCCCTCTTGAGGGAACGGGGCCCGCCACCGCGTACCTCACGGCCCGGCCGCCGGCCGGGCCCGCTCCACGATCGCGCGCAGGCCGAGCGTGTGCGGCAGGGTGCCGAAGGTGGCGCCGTGGTCGGTGCCCAGGCGCGCGGCGCAGAACGCGTCCGCGGCCTCGGGCGGCGCGTACCGTACGAGCAGCGCGCCCTGGAGGACCAGCGCCAGCCGCTCCGCCAGCCGCCGGGCGCGGGCCTCGATGCCCTCCAGGTCGGCCAGTTCGGTCAGCAGGCCCTTGATCGCGGCGTCCAGCCGGTGGTCGGCGCCCCGGGCCGTACCGATCTCCGTCAGGAACGCGTGCAGCGCCGCCGGTTCGCGGCGCAGCGCCCGCAGCACGTCCAGGGCCTGGACGCTGCCCGACCCCTCCCAGACGGAGTTCAGCGGCGACTCGCGCAGCAGCCGCGGCATCCCGGACTCCTCCACGTAGCCGTTGCCGCCCAGGCACTCCAGCGCCTCGGCGGCCACCGGTGTGCAGCGCTTGGTCACCCAGTACTTGGCCGCCGGGACCGCCAGCCGCAGGAACGCGCGCTCCTGCTCGGTGTCCGCGTCGTACGCCGCCGCCAGCCGCAGCGCCAGCGCCGTCGCCGCCTCCGACTCCAGCGCCAGGTCCGCCAGGACGTTGCGCATCAGCGGCTGGTCGCCGAGCGGCTTGCCGAAGGCGTGCCGGTACGCGGTGTGGTGCAGCGCCTGCGCCACCGCCTGCCGCATCACCGCCGCCGAACCCGTCACGCAGTCCAGCCGGGTCGCCGCGACCATCTCGATGATCGTCGCGACCCCGCGCCCCTCCTCGCCGACCCGCCGTGCCCAGGTCGTACCGTCGAACTCCACCTCGGCCGACGCGTTCGAGCGGTTGCCGAGCTTGTCCTTGAGCCGCTGGATACGGAAGGAGTTACGGCTGCCGTCGGGCAGCACCCGGGGCAGCAGAAAACAGGTGAGCCCGTCCTCGCCCACGCCCCCGGGCGTCCGCGCCAGCACCAGGAACGCGTCCGACATCGGCGCCGAACAGAACCACTTGTGCCCCGTCAGCACGTACTCCCCGTCGGACGACAGGGGCTCCGCGACCGTCGTGGTCGCCCGCACATCGCTCCCGCCCTGCTTCTCCGTCATCGCCATCCCGGCCAGCGCGCCCGGCTTCTCCGCCACCGGCCGCAGTCCCGGCTCGTACACCCGCGAGGTCAGCAGCGGCTCCCACTCCGCCGCCAGGGCGGGGTCGGCCCGCAGCGCCGGCACCGCCGCGTGCGTCATCGACAGCGGACAGCCGTGGCCCGCCTCGGCCTGCGTCCACACCAGGAACCCCGCGGTACGCCGGACGTGCCCGGCCGGCCGCGACCAGGCGTCGGTGAGCCCCGACGAGACGGCGTGCCCCAGCAGCCGGTGCCACGCCGGGTGGAACTCCACCTCGTCCACCCGGTGGCCGTAGCGGTCGTGGGTACGCAGGACGGGTGGGTTGCCGTCGGCCAGCGCGCCCCAGCGCTGCGCGTGCGCGGAGCCCGCGGCGCGGCCCAGCTCGCCCAGCTCCCTGCGCACCTCGTCCAGGAGAGCGGCCGGGACGTGCCGCCCGACGCCCTCGGTGAGCGCCGCGTCCGCGGCGAAGACGTCGTACCCGACCAGCGGCGGAGGCTGGTTCGTGACCGTATGAGTGGTGGCTGCCATGGCAGATACGGTAAGGAGGTGCAGCCAGTGAAAGAAGCAGCGCAGCGGCCGTCCGGCCGTCTGCACAGGGCCCGGGTCCTGTACCGGAACGTCTCCAAACGCCGCCTCGCCTGGCTGCTGCTGAAGGACACCGTCAACTCCTGCATGGAGTACCGCGTCACCGGACTCGCCGCCGAGGCGGCGTTCTTCTGCCTGCTGTCGCTGCCGCCGCTGCTCCTCGGCTTCATCGGCCTGCTCGGCTACATGGAGCCCTGGATCGGCCAGGAGACCATCGACCACATCCGCGAGAACATCCTCAGCGCGTCCGACACGCTGCTGTCCAGCAAGGGCGTCAACGAGATCGCCCGGCCGCTGCTCGACGACATCTTCACCGGCCGCCGCCCGGACGTCATCTCCCTCGGCTTCGCCATCGCCCTGTGGTCCGGTTCCCGCGCGGTCAACGTCTTCGTCGACACCATCACGATCATGTACGGCCTGGACGGGCGGCGCGGCATCGTCCGCACCCGGCTGCTGGCCTTCGTGCTCTACCTGGCCGCGCTGGTCGTCGGCGCGGTGGCGATGCCGCTGATGGTGGTCGGCCCGGACACCGTCGTCAGCTGGATGCCGGCGAGCGAGACCGCCATCCGCATCCTGTACTGGCCGGTCGTCCTCATCCTCTCGGTCGCCTTCCTCACCACCCTCTACCACGTGTCCGTGCCCGTACGGTCACCGTGGCGCGAGGACATCCCCGGTGCGGTCGTCGCCCTCGCCATGTGGGTCCTGGGCAGCCTGCTGCTCCGCGTCTACCTCACCCAGACCGTGGAGGGCCCCACCATCTACGGCTCCCTGGCCGCCCCCGTCGCCGTCCTCCTCTGGATCGGCGTCTCCGCCTTCGCCGTCCTGGTGGGCGCAGCCATGAACGCCGCCCTCGACCGCGTTTGGCCCTCGGTCGCCACCGCGGCAGGCCGCGCCGAGAAGGAACGCCGGGCCCGCGAGGTGGCCGCGGCACAGCGCTCCGCCCTCGCCGCCGTCGGCCTCGGGGCGACGGCCCGCGAGGAAACCGCCCCCGAACCGGACGACGACGACACCGAGGACCACGACACCGAGGACGACGACACGCCGCCCCCGGCCGAGTACCCGGAGCGCTGGGCGGACTTCCTGCCGCCGGCCGACATCAGGGTCCGGCTGCGTACGTACGCGAAGCGGCCCCGGCGGCGCTGAGGGGGCGCCATGTCCTGGCCGTGGGCCCGGTCCGGTCAGACGCGGGTCAGCCGCCCTTCGAACAGGGCCCGCAGCCGCTCGACGTCGGCGGCGCGGGCCGCGCCGCGCTTGGGCAGGATCGTCATGTCCGTGACGTTGCGGTCCCCGCCCAGGAGCACGAACGCCCGCGACGTCTCGGCATAGCGGTTCACCGCCTGCCAGGTGAGCACGCTGGACCGCTGCAGATTCGTGACGGTGACGCCGTTCTCGTCCACCACCGCCCGGAAGTCCCCCATGCTCTCGGCACGGCGATGAAACTGCCGGGCCAGCAGCCAGGGCATGACCAGCCGCACCGCCAGCAACGCCGGCGCGATGACCGCCAGCCGCACATCCACGGCCCCGTCAGCCACCCAGGTCCAGACCAGCACCGCGAGCACCAGCACGGCACCCCCGGTCATCAGCCACCCTTGCCACCGCGCAGCAGGCATGGCCCGCGTCCGCGCCCGCAACCCCTCACGGAAATCCTCGACCGTCATCCGGTACCCGAGCTCGATGCCCGTTCCGGGCCGTGACTCGCTGGCCATTTGTCCCCCTTGAAGATGAAAACTGGAGGAAAGCCTATCGTCCGGATTTGGGGGTGTCTTTTGCTGGGGGGCCTCGCCCGAATACTCACCGGTGGCCCTCCGGGTGGTGTCGCAGGGAGACGTTGCGGTCGGTCGCGGTGGTCAGGTCGCCGCCCGTACGTGCCCGCTCGCGGACGTTGACGAGTTTGACGACGCCCTGGTGGCGCCGCACCTGGGGCGTCTGGTGGGGCACGACTCGCCGCTGCTGCATCTGCGCAGGCAGGAGCAGGGTGGGATGTTCGACCGGTTTGTCGAGCACGCTGAGGAATGGTGGGGGCGGGGGAGCGGTGTGACGGTGCAGGGCGGGGCGGGGTGGCCTCCGTGTGGTGAATTCGGGTGATCGGGGGTGTGGGGTGGTGGTGAGGGGCGGCGGCTGGCGCATGGTGGGTGACGGGGGTGGGGAATTCGCCGCCTTTTGTCGGGAGAGCCGTGCATTCGATGCTGATGTCGTTGGCCGCGACGGGAGCGGTGGCGCTCATCGTGGTGGCGGTCGTGCTGGCGGTGGCGCGGGATCTGGAGAACGCGCGGCGGAGGCGGGAGCGGGGACGGGTGCGGCAGTGTGGTGATCATGGATCGGCTCGGGCGGGGCAGGAGGTGAGCGAGCAGCCGTAACCGTCCCGCCGAAGCGAAGGAGCATCGCCTGTGGCCGCATCCATGGGAGTTGACGGGCCGTCGGACCGGCCACGCGCCCGTACGTATCCGATGCGGCGGACGGTCTTCGTCCTGGCCGTGGTCGGCTCCCTCCTGTGCGGCGGGTTCCTCGCCGTCCGTGAGGTGGCCCGGTGGGCGGCGGAGCACCCGGGTACGGCTCTGCTCGTGGGCGGGGCCGCCCTGCCGTTCGTCCTGGCCCTGCTGGTCGTGGCGGTGCGCGGCATGCCCCGCCTGCGCGAACTGCGGCGGGCGGCCCGGGAGGGCAAGGCGGAGGCGGAGGCCGAGGCGGCCAGGGCGGCGGCCGTGGAGGGGGTCGTGGAGAGGACCGCCGGTACGGCTGTCGCGGCGGATGCCGAGCCGGTCGTCGTGGGGGACGCCGTTCCGGATTCCGTGGCCGGCTCCGTGCCCTCGGCCGTCGCGTGGAGCAGCGTCGAGGACTTCCTGGCGATGGACGCGTACGCCTTCGAGCAGGCGATAGCCCGCCTCTGCGAACGCGACGGCTGCCGGGACGTCCAGGTCGTCGGCGGCGCGGGGGACCTGGGTGCGGATGTCCTGGCCACCACGTCCGACGGCCGGCGGATCATCATCCAGTGCAAGCGCTACTGTCCGACGAACAAGGTCGGTTCGCAGGACCTGCAGCGCTTCGGCGGCACCTGCTACACGGTGCACGAGGCCGACATCGCGGCCGTCGTCACCACCAGCGCCTTCACCGAACCCGCCACCGAGTACGCCGATACCTGCGCCATCCGCTGCTTCGACGGTGACCGGCTGGTGGCGTGGTCGAACGGCGGTGGGCCGACGCCTTGGGCGTGACGGCTGTGACGGCTGTGACGGCTGTTATGGCCGCGATGGTCGTGACAGCCGTGATGGCCGTGACGGTGTGTCCGCTCGGCCCGTGCCCGGCGGTCCGGCCGGGCCGCCGGGCACGGGTGCGGAAATCCCTCGCCCCTGACCGCCTCGCCCGGTACGGTCGCCGGGGTGTTCGCCCGGCGGGGAGCCCCTGGGATCCGCGCGCGGCCACCCTGGCAGGTTCCCCCGGAGAGGCAGGTTTCGCCCATGGCATGCCGGATCAGTGAGCTGGTGCTCGAATGCCACGACCCCGAGGTGCTGGCGCGGTTCTGGTGCGAGGTCCTGGACTTCGTCGTGCTCGACCGTGAAGCGGACTGCGTCGAGATCGGGCCGCGCGAAGGGTTCGGCGGCCCGCAGCCGACGATCATCCTCAGCCGCAGCGACGAGCCGAAGGACGGGACGCCCCGGCTGCACATCGACGTCAGCGCCACCGACCGCGATCAGGACGCCGAACTCGAACGTCTCCTGAAGCTCGGCGCGCGCCCGGCCGACATCGGCCAGACGGGGGAGGAGTCGTGGCACGTCCTGGCCGACCCCGAAGGCACCGTGTTCTGCCTGCTCAAGGCGCGCATCCCCGCACTCTGACGGCCCCGCCGCGCACGTCGCGCCGCTGCCCGCCGCGCCCCGGAACGCCTCAGGCGAGCGGCACCCGCAGATACCGCCCCGCCGTGTGCAGCTCCGCCTCGATGCGCGCGGCGGCCGTCCGCAGCGGCGGCAGAAAAGCGTCGCGATCCTCGGCGGGGGAGCGGCGGCCCGCGTGGGTGGAGATGTTGACCGCGGCGACGACGCGGGCGTGCCGGTCGCGTACGGGGACGGCGATCGACCGCAGCCCCTCCTCCAGCTCCTCGTCGACCAGCGCGTAACCGTCCCGCCGCGTCTGCTCCAGCAGGGCGGCGAGCCGCTCGCGCGAGGTGACGGTGTGCCGGGTGAGGGGGGTGAGGTCGGCGCGGGCGAGGCGGGCGGCGCGTTCGGCCGCCGGCAGGTCTGCGAGCAGGACCCGGCCCATGGAAGTCGGGCAGGCGGGGAAGCGGGTGCCCACGGTGATGTTGACGCTCATGATCCGTACGGTGGGCACCCGGGCCACGTACCGGATGTCCGTACCGGACAGCACCGCCATCGACGCCGAGTCGTGCACCTGCTCCACCAGCGCGGCCAGGTGGGGCTGGGCGATGCCGGGGAGCGTCAGGTCCGAGAGCGGGGCGAAGCCCAGTTCCAGCACCTTCGGGGTGGGGCGGAAGAGACGTCCGTCCGCGACGAGGTAGCCCAGGTGTTCCAGGGTGAGCAGGGCGCGGCGCGCGGTGGCGCGGGCCAGGCCGGTGGCCTCCGCCACGGCGGTCAGGGGGAGCGCGGCCCGGCCGGTGCCGAACGCGGTGAGCGTGAGCAGGCCGCGGGCCAGTGACTCGACGAACTCCGGGCCCAGTTCCTGCTTGGAGGCGCGCATCCAGGAGGCGTGCCGGGCGGCGAATGGTGTGGACGGCTCGTACGGCTCGTACGGCTCGTACGGGGCGGTGGATGCGGGCGGGGCCGGGTCGGTCAGGGAGCGTTCCATCTCTGCGACGGTCTCGCGCAGTCGGGGGAGTACGGCGCCGGGGAGCTCGTCGGCGGACAGCCGGCTGGTGTGGCTGACGACGCTCACCGCGCACACCAGGCGGCCCTGAGGGTCGCGTACGGGCATGGCGACGGCGACCAGGCCCGGTTCGATGAGCTGGTCGTCCAGGGACCAGCCGGAGGTCCGGGCAGCTTCGACCCGGGCGGCGAAGTCCGCGGTGGAGGGCGGCTGTCCGGCGTCGGCGGCCTCCTCGTACCGCCGTGGCGGTACGGCCGGGAACCCTGCGTCCGACGGGTCCGCCGCGCGCCGTTGCCGCCAGCGCCGCCAGGCCTCCTCGTCCCAGTCGGCGGCGAACAGCGCGCCGACCGCGCTCCGTTCGGCGGGCAGCAGGTCGCCGATGCGGAACGCGAGTGACATCGCCCGCCGCCGTGTCGCCTGGTGCACGAAGCGGACACCGTCACCGTCCGGTACGGCGAGCGAGACCGACTCGTCGAGCGCGTCGGCGAGCCGTTCGGCGGCCGGGGCGAGCCGGTCGGGCAGTCCGGAGGCGGCCAGGTAGGCGTTGCCGAGTTCCAGCAGGCCGGGGGCGAGCACCGCGTCCCGGCCCGCGACGCGTACGTGCCCGAGGCGGGCCAGGGTGCTCAGTACGCGGTCGACGGTGGAGCGGGCCAGCCCGGTCGTGCGGACCAGGTCACCGACGGCCTGCCGGCCGCCGGCCGCGGAGAGCGCGCGCAGTACGGACAGGGCGCGTATCAGCGGTCCCACCGCCTCCTTGGGCGGCGGTGGCGGATCGGCGGCGGGGTGCGTCACGGGCTCTCCACGGTGCGGGTATCTCGCAGGACCGTATCCGCCGCCCCGTTGACAAGGCCGGGAGAGGGGTCCAGGCTCTGGTTACGCCGATTATGAACGTAAGTTCACCTGGCGAACAAGCCGTGTGGGGCGGGGAGTTGCGAGAGCAGGTCCCGCCGGGCACCGGCACACCGGACGACGCGAGGGCGAGGCCATGGCCGACATCCGTTCCCTGCACGACGCCGTGCGGGACCTGGTCCACGACGGGGACACCGTCGCGCTGGAGGGCTTCACCCACCTGATCCCCTTCGCCGCGGCGCACGAGATCATCCGCCAGGGGATCACCGGCCTGACGCTGGCCCGCATGACCCCGGACGTGGTCTACGACCAGCTCATCGGCGCCGGCGCGGCCCGCGCCCTGGTCTTCTCCTGGGGCGGCAACCCCGGCGTCGGCTCGCTGCACCGCTTCCGCGACGCGGTCGAGAACGGCTGGCCGCACCCGCTGGAACTGGACGAGCACAGCCACGCGGGAATGGCCAACCGCTATGTCGCGGGCGCCTCGAAGCTGCCGTTCGCGGTGCTGCGCGGCTACCGCGGCAGCCACCTCCCCGGCCGTACGGACACCATCACCACCGTCACCTGCCCCTTCACCGGCGAGGAACTGGCCGCCGTGGCCGCCCTCAACCCGGACGTCACGGTCATCCACGCCCAGCAGGCCGACCGGGACGGCAATGTGCAGCTGTGGGGCCTGACCGGGGTGCAGAAGGAAGCGGTGCTGGCCGCCGGGCGGGCCCTGGTCACGGTCGAGGAGATCGTCGAGGGCGCTCTGGAACCCCGGCCGGGCGCGGTGGTGCTGCCCGGCTGGGTGATCGACGCGGTCGCGCTCGTGCCCGGCGGCGCCCACCCCTCGTACGCGGCCGGGTACTCGGTCCGGGACAACGGCTTCTACCAGGCGTGGGACGCCGTCTCCCGCGACCGGGACACCTTCTTGCGGTGGCTCGACGCGCACGTACTCACCCCTGCGGAAGGCGGCGCCCGATGAGCGGTACGGACGACGGCGCGCGCTGCGGCCGCGACGAACTGATGGCGGTCAACGCGGCCCGCGCGCTGGCCGGTGCGCGCACGTGCTTCGTCGGCATCGGCCTGCCCAGCACGGCCGCCAACCTGGCCCGCCGCACGGTCGACGCGGATCTGGTCCTGGTGTACGAGTCGGGCACCATCGGCTCCCGGCCGACGCGGCTGCCGCTGTCGATCGGCGACGGCGAACTGGCCGACACCGCGGACGCGGTGGTGTCCGTGCCGGAGATGTTCAACTACTGGCTCCAGGGCGGCCGGATCGACGTGGGCTTCCTCGGGGCCGCCCAGCTCGACCGGTTCGCCAACATCAACACCACGGCCGTGCACCGCGGCCCGGACCGGCCCGAGGCCCGGCTGCCCGGCGCGGGCGGCGCCCCCGAGATCGCCGCGAACTGCGGGGAGGTGCTCATCGTGCTGCGGCACACCCGCCGCAACCTGGTGCCCGCGCTCGACTTCGTGACCACCGTCGGGCACGGCGCGGGCCCGGGCGACCGGGCCGCCCTCGGGATGCGCGGCGCCGGGCCCACCGCCGTCATCACCGACCTCGGCATCCTGCGCCCGGACCCGGACACCGCCGAACTCGTCCTGACCGCGCTGCACCCCGGCGTGACACCGGAGCAGGCGCGGGAGGCGACCGGCTGGGATCTGCGCACCGCACCGGACCTGACGGTCACTCAGGCGCCGACCGAGGCCGAACTGTCCGCCCTGCGCACTCTCAAGGCCGCCGGAGGAAGGGCATCATGAACGCCATGGACGTCCGTGACGTGTACGTCGCCGATCCGGTCCGCACCCCGGCCGGGGCACCGGAACCGGACCCGCAGTCCGTCATCGACCGTGAGATCGCCGCGCTGCACACGGCCGCCGCCCGCGCCCGTACCGCCGGCGGCCCCGTACCGGCGCACCCCCGCCGCGACTTCGCCCCGTACCGCAGCACCCGCCTGCGCCACCCCGTCCAGCCCCTGGCCGCGATCGACGCGCTGCGCGACCCGGAGGCCGTCGAACGGTCCGGGCCCGTCTTCGGCGGCACCGACGTCACCACGCTGGACGCCGACCTCACCCGGCAGCACGCCGGTGAGCCGCTCGGTGAACGGATCACCGTCACCGGCCGGGTACGGGACCGGGCCGGACGCCCGGTGCGCGGCCAGCTCGTCGAGATCTGGCAGGCCAACGCCGCCGGCCGGTACGCCCACCGGAGCGACCGGCACCCGGCGCCGCTCGACCCGAACTTCACCGGCGTCGGCCGCTGCCTGACGGACGACGCGGGCCGGTACGCGTTCACCACCGTCCGGCCCGGCGCCTACCCGTGGCACAACCACCACAACGCCTGGCGCCCGGCCCATGTCCACTTCTCGCTCTTCGGCACCGCCTTCGCCCAGCGGCTGGTGACCCAGATGTACTTCCCCGGCGACCCGCTCCTGCCGTACGACCCGGTCCTCGCCGCGTGCACCGACCCGCGGGCCCGCGAACGGCTGGTCTGCGCGTACGACCCGGACCTCGCCCGCGCGCAGTGGTCCCTGGGCTACCGCTGGGACATCACGCTGGACGGCCCGTCCCCCACCTGGACCGAGGAGGACCACTGATGTCCGGCACACCGCACGAAGCCACGCCGTACGAGACGGCACCACACGGAACGGCACCGCGCGAGACCGCATCGGACGGGACGACACCGCACGAAGCCGCGCCGCACGAGCCCGCGCCGCGCCACGCGGGCGTACCGCAGCAGCCGGGCGCCGCCCCGGAGACGCCAGGAAAGCTCGCCCCCACCCCCTCCCAGACCATCGGCCCCTTCTACGGCTACGCGCTGCCGTTCCCCGGCGGGGGAGACGTGGCACCGGCCGGGCACCCCGGCACCGTCACACTGCACGGGCGGGTCCTGGACGGTGCGGGGGAGCCGGTGCCGGACGCGCTGCTGGAGTTCTGGCAGGCCGGTCCGGACGGGAGCCTGCGCGGCGCGCCCGGTTCGCTGCGCCGCGACCCGGCGACCGGTGCGGTCCTCGGCCGCGACGGCGTCGACTTCACCGGCTTCGGCCGGGTGCCCACCGACGCCGACGGCCGCTACGTGCTGCGCACCCTGCCGGCCACGGCCCCGGCGGGCCGCCCGGACGCCGCGCCGTACATCGCGGTGTGCGTCTTCGCCCGGGGCCTGCTGCACCACCTGTTCACCCGCGTCTACTTCCCCGAGCACCCGGCGGCGCACGCGGCCGACCCACTGCTCTCCCAGCTCCCCGCGCACCGCGCGCGCACCCTGGTCGCGCGGGCCGACGGCGAGCGGCGGTACCGCTTCGACATCCGCCTCCAGGGCGCCGACGGTGGCACCGGAGCAGACGGCGAGGCGGGCGAGGAGACGGTTTTCCTTGAGTTCCGCTGAACATCCCGCCGGCCCGCCGCCCGGTACGCGCCCCGGGGCCGCCGACACCGGTCTGCTGTCCCCGGGCCGGGCGGACTCGGCCGTCGAGGAGGCCACCGGCGACGCCGCGTACGTACGGGCCCTGCTGGACGCGGAAGCGGCCTTGACCCGGGCGCAGGCGGCGGTCGGGCTGGCGCCGGCCACCGCGGCCGCGGCGGTCACCGCCGCCGCGCGCGACACCGGCCGCTTCGACGCCCGCGACCTCGCGGTGCGGGCCCGCTCCGGCGGCAACCCGGTCATCCCCCTCGTCGCCGCGCTCACGGCCGCGGTGGCCGGGCGCGACGCCGCGGCCGCCGCGTACGTCCACCGCGGCGCCACCAGCCAGGACATCCTCGACACGGCCACGATGCTGGTCTGCGTACGCGCCTTGGAGGCCGTCCTCGGCGACCTGGACGACACCGCCGCGACGCTGGCGCGGCTGGCGGCCGCGCACCGCGACACCCCGATGGCGGGCCGTACGCTCACCCAGCACGCGGTACCGGTCACCTTCGGCCTCAAGGCCGCGGGCTGGCGCGGACTGGTCCTGGACGCCCGGGACCGGCTCGCCGCCGTACGGGCCGCGCTGCCCGCGCAGTTGGGCGGCGCGGCGGGCACCCTCGCCGCGTTCCACGCGTTCGCGGAGGCCGACGGCCGGGAGCCGGACCCCGGGGCCGGTCAGGATCCCGAGGCCGGTCAGGACCCCGGGCTGCGGCTGCTCACCGCGTACGCGGCCGAGACCGGCCTCGCCGAACCCGTCCTGCCCTGGCACACGTTGCGCACCCCGGTCGCCGACCTCGCCGGCGCGCTGGCCCACACCGCCGGCGCCCTCGGCAAGGTCGCCGCCGACGTGCTGGCCCTCTCCCGTACGGAGACCGCGGAGCTGGCCGAAGGCAGTGGCGGCGGCTCGTCGGCCATGCCGCACAAGGCCAACCCCGTACGGGCCACGCTGATCGCCGCCGCTGCCCGGCAGGTCCCGGCCCTGGCCGGGGTGCTGTACGGGGCACTGGCCGCCGAGGACGAACGGCCGGCCGGGGCCTGGCACGCCGAGTGGCAGCCGCTCCGCGACGCCCTGCGCCTGGCGGGCGGCGCGGCCCGGGACGCCGCTGAACTGACCGCCGGCCTGCGGGTACGCCCGGCACGGATGCGCGCGAACCTCGCCGCGGCCGGCGGACTGACCGTCACCGAGCGCCTGGCGGCCGTCCTCGGTGCCCGCCTCGGCCGGGACACGGCACAGCGGCTGCTCACCGAGGTGGCGCGGCAGGCGGCCGACGAGGGCACCGGCCTGGACGAGGCGCTGGACCGCGCCCTGCGCGCGGACCATCCCGCCGTCGCGGCGGCCTTCCCCGCCGCGCGGCTGCGGGAACTGGCCGACCCCGCCGCGTACACGGGCTCGGCGGGCGCGCTCGTGGACCGCGCCCTGCGCCGCCCTGGCACCCGCCGCCCCGGCACCCACGGCTTCGACCCCCACGGCCCAGCACCGTCCCCGCAGGAGCACACGTGACGACGCCGAACATGACGCCGAACACCCGCCCCGGGCCCGCCCGTCCGCTCCCGCACCACCGCGAGGACGGACCCGCCGACGCGCCCCCACTCCTGCTGGGCCCGTCGCTGGGCACCTCGCTGTCCGTGTGGGATCCCCAGACGGAGGCGCTGGCGCGCCGCTTCCGCGTGGTGCGCTGGGACCTGCCGGGGCACGGCGGGACACCGTACGACGTGCTCGCGGGCCGTACGGACACACCCTGCACGGTGGCCGGCCTGGGCGGTCTCGTCCTCGCCCTCGCCGACTCCCTCGGCATCGGCCGGTTCGCGTACGCGGGCATCTCCCTGGGCGGCGCGGTCGGCGCCTGGCTCGCGGCGCACCACCCCGGACGGATCGCGTCCCTCGCCCTGATCTGTTCCTCGGCCCGCTTCGGTGAGCCCGCGGCATGGCGCGAACGGGCCGCGCTCGTACGGGAACAGGGCCTCGCGCCGGTCGCCGCCACGGCCGCCGGCCGCTGGTTCACGCCGGGCTTCACCGGGACACCGGCGGCGGACGGACTGCTGGCCGGGCTGCGGGCCGTGGCGCCCGAAGGGTACGCGGCCTGCTGCGACGCGCTCGCCACTTACGACCTGCGCGGCGAACTGGGCCGGATCGGCGCGCCCACCCTCGTCGTCGCGGGCCGGGACGACCCCGCGACCCCGCCCGCCCACGCGCGCGAACTCGCCGACGGCATCCCCGCCGCGAGCCTGACCGAGGTCGCCGGTGCCGCCCATCTGGCCAACGCCGAGCGGCCCGTACCGGTCCTCGCCGCCCTCCTCGGCCACCTCACGGCACACCCGGCGCAGTACGGCGGCCCGGCGGACCCGCCACCGGACCGGCACACCGCCGGCCGTACGGAACAGACCACCGACGACCGCCCCCGGCACGCCACCCCCGGGGACGGCGACACCGGCCGCGCGGCCGCCCGCGCCCCCGTCCCCGCCGAAACCACCATCGGCATCATCGGCGGCGGCCCGGCAGGGCTGCTCCTCGCGCGGCTGCTGCACCGCTCCGGCATCGACAGCGTCGTCCTGGAGCGCCGCGACCGCGCCTACGTCGAACGGCGCCAGCGCGCCGGAGTCCTGGAACAGGGCACCGCCGACACGCTGCGCGACTGCGGCGCGGGGGAGCGCCTGGACCGGCAGGGCCTCGTGCACCACGGCATCCGGCTGCACTACGGCCGGCGCTCGCACCGCCTCGACCTCCGGGCCCTGACCGGCGGCCGCAGCGTGGTCGTCTACGCGCAGACCGAGCTGGTCAAGGACCTCATCGCCCTCCAGCTCGCGGACGGCGGACCGCTCGTCTTCGGGGCGCGGGCGCTCGCCGTGACCGGCGCGGACACCGCACGGCCCGTGGTCCACTACGCGCACGGGGGCCGCGAACACACCCTGACCTGCGACTACGTCGTGGGCTGCGACGGCTTCCACGGCATCACCCGCGACGCGGTGCCGGCCGGCACCCGGCGCACGTACGAGCGCGGCTATCCGTACTCCTGGCTCGGGATCCTCGCCGGGGTACCGCCGTCCTGCGACGAGCTGGTGTACGCCCACTCCGAGCGCGGCTTCGCGCTGTTCAGCATGCGCTCGCCCACCGTCAGCCGCCTCTACCTCCAAGTACCCAACGGCACCGACCCCGCCGACTGGCCCGACGAGCGGATCTGGGACGAACTCGACGCCCGCGCCGCCACCTGGCAGCCGGCACGCGGCCCGGTCACCGCCAAGTCCGTCCTGCCGATGCGCAGCGTGGTCACCGAACCCATGCGGTACGGGCGGGTGCTGCTCGCCGGGGACGCGGCGCACCTCGTCCCGCCGACCGGCGCGAAGGGGCTCAACCTCGCCGTCGCCGACGTCACCGAGCTGGCCCGCGCCTTCGCCCGCCTGAAGGACAGCGGCTCCGCCGAGCTGCTGGACGGCTGGTCCGACACCTGTCTGCGCCGCGTCTGGCGGGCCGAGCACTTCTCTTACTCCATGACGACGATGCTGCACACGGCCCCCGGCCAGAGCGCCTTCGACACCCGCCTACAGCTCTCGCAGCTCGACCGCGTCACCTCCTCCCCGCACGCCGCCGCCGAACTGGCCGAGAACTACACGGGCCTTCCGTAACCGCCCGGGGGCCCGGTTCGGCCCGGCCGCCGTGGGTACCCGCCGCGGCTCCGGAACACTGTCGGCACCACCGCCGTGACGGAGGTACACGGACATGAGCGAACAGCCGGACGTCGTCGAACTGCTCAAGCAGCAGCACCGGCAGATCCGCGAACTTTTCGACGAGGTGGGCGACTCCAAGGACGCGGACCGCACGGACGCCTTCCACCGCCTGGTGCGCCTGCTCGCGGTGCACGAGACGGCCGAGGAGGAAGTCGTCCACCCGTACGCCCGCCGGCACCTCGCCGGCGGTGACCAGGTGGTCGACGCGCGCATCGAGGAGGAGGAACGTGCCAAGCAGGTGCTGAGCGAGCTGTCGTCCCTGGACACCGGGGCGCCGGAGTTCCACGACCGGTTCACCGCGCTGCGGCAGGACGTGCTCACCCACGCCGACGCCGAGGAGCGCACGGAGTTCGACCGGCTGCGGGACGTGACGGACCAGCGTGGCCTGGAGACCCTGGCGCGCGCCGTCAAGGCCGCCGAGGCACTGGCACCGACCCGGCCGCACCCCGGCACGGACAGCGCGGCCAAGAACCTCGCGGCCGGGCCCGTGGCCGCGGTGATCGACCGCACCCGGGACGCCGTGCGGAAGGCCATGGGCCATTCCTGACGCGCCCGGGGACCGGCCGCCGGGCAGGGCGGCCGGACCGGCGGACAGCGGCCGGGGTCCTCACCCCGGCCGCTCCCTTCGGCAGTGGCCCGGCCCGGGACGGCTACCGGCCCCCTGTGTGCTCGGCGGCGGGGCCGTGGCCGTCGCATGCGTCGACTCCGTCGGCCTCGTCGAGCAGGCGCAGTTGGGCGGCGGCTTCGATCTGGCGGGGGTGGTTCAGCCGGACGAGGCCCTGGTGGACTGCGGTCAGGGTGGCGCGGGCCTCTTCGGTCCAGTGAAGGTGGCGCAGGGCGGCGCCGAGGTCGGGGCGGGCCGGTTCGCTCCAGGCAGGCACGCGCGCCGTCCCGAAGCGGGCGACCGCGTGCCGTAGCGGTGCTTCGGCCTCGTCCCAGCGGTGCGGGGCGGCGCGATCGTCGCCGATGTGCTGATGGGCGGCCAGGGGCAGGTGGCCGCAGAGTTCCGTGAGGTCACGGGCGGCCTGGCTCTCAGCCCCGCGCCCGTGCGTAACGCGTGCAGGCGCGCCCCGAAGGCGCCGCCGGCCGGTGGCCCGGTGCCCCTCTGCGTGCGTCTCCTGAGCGACGTGGTCCCGGCAGAGAAGGCGAGACCACCCGGCAGAAGTAGGCCCGACGCTACTTCTGCCGGTGGAAATGCCTGGTCTGCCTTCGCTTCATCGGGTTGGCTTGCGGCGCGGACGAGGAACCGGAGCACCGGCGTCCCGAAGCCGCCCCTCCCTCTTCTTCCTTCGCGGACGCCTCACCTCAGTACGTGGGTCCGCGCCGACCCCTTCAGGAAAGCCGCCGATGAACCCGATCTCCGCCCTGCGCCGCGCGGGCAGACGCCTGAGCACCCTGCTCCTGACCCTCCTCGCCACCTGCACCCTGGTGACCGCCGGCACCACGCCGGCCCAGGCGGAAACCTCCCAGCGGTACACCGTCATCGACTGGCACATGGAGGGCTTCGACGACACCGGTTCCGGTGGCAACGCAGGCGCGGACCGTGCGAACCGGTACCGGCAGATGATCGCGCGACTGCGCGCCGCCTCGGGCCATGAGATGGCCGGCGCCGACAGCCCGGCCATGCTCGACACGCCGACCCGGAGGAACACGAACCGGGTCATCGAAGTCCGCGTCTGGACCAACGAGTACGACGGCCCCAGCGAGTGCCACGTGAAGCTGTACTTCAGCGTGGACAACATGTACCTCCTCGGCTTCACCGTCCGCGGCCAGCACTGGCAGTTCGAGGACACCGCACTCCCGTTGGCGCGCGAGGTCCAGCGTCACTACGGAATGACGAACCCGCCGCTGTTCACCAGCCTCGGCTACGAGGGGAACTACCCCACCCTGGATCCCGACAACAACCGCCGCAACTTCGGCTACGAGGCGGACACCCTGCGGCGCAGGATGCTCGACCTGAGCTACCTCACCGAAGCGCGGCGCCTCGCCCACCGCGGCAACCTGGCCTACATCATCGGTGCCACCGCCGAGGCCGCGCGCTTCGGCTGGATCGAGAACCGTATCGCCACCGCCATCGACCTGCGGTACGACCCGAGCGATCCGAACCACCCGGCCCACCTCGGTAACTTCGGTGTCGGCCTGCAGACCCAGTGGTCGGCCCTGTCCCGCGTCGCCCACCAGACCGTGCACGGTGGAAACGCCGCTCCCGTGATCGTCGACGGACGCAGGTACCTCAACATCACGCAGATGCGTCTGGGAACCGGCGGCGTCCCGAGGCTCGCCCCCTTCCTCGGGCTCTACGGCAGCTGACGCTGACCACGCTTCCTGCGGTGAAGACCTGAACCCAGACGTACGGACCCCGCCCCGGCGGACCGAAGAATTCTCAGTGGAGGTAAGCAATGAAGATCTCGGTGAAGAAGAAGACCGGCGTGGCCGGCGCCCTGCTCGCCGCAGCCTGCATGTCCGTGGTGGCCACGCAGACCCCGGCGGCCGCCCAGAGCGCGAGCAGCGGGCTCACCAATTGGCAGACGGGATACTGCCTCGACGGCAACACCGACGGAGTCGTCTACACCAAGGAAAACAGCAACGGCTGCGGCGCGAACAACCCCTACCAGCGCTGGTACTTCCACACCTCCGGCAAGGGCGTGATGCTGCAGAGCAGCAAGACCGGCCTCTGCCTCACCGGCGGGGGAACAGGCAGTGACCGCGTGATGGCCAAGCCCTGCGACTCCGAGAACCCCCGGCAGTTGTGGGAGCAGCACTACCTGATGGCCGATGTGTCCGCGCTGGTCAACCACCAGAACAAGCGGGCCCTGGACTCCAACGTGAAGGGGCAGGTGTACACCAGCAACTTCTCGGACTCCAACCCCTACATGAAGTGGTACATACCGTTCGCCTAGAACGGACGCCCACCTCGGGCTCTCCCCGTGGCGCGGCCGTGGGGGAACCCGACGGTCGCGCCGCCCCTCGGGGCGGCCGGCAGTTCACCCGCGGCCCTTGCCGCCCTTGCCCGCCGTACCCGCGGCCTGCCCCTTGCGGCCGGGCTTCTCCCCGGACTCCGCCGCCACGTCCTCGGCCACCTGCTTGAGCGTGTGCCCGCTCAGCGCCGAGCGGGCCCGTTTCGGGTCGGGCGTGCCCTGTCCGCCGGCGTGCGCGTCGTCCGCCTTCACCAGCAGCCAGGACTCCCGCTCGTCGCTGTCCGGGCCGCCGCGGAACCGGGTGAGGGCGTAGCCGCCGTGCAGCTTCTTCCCCTCCATCCAGAACGTCGCGTGGCCCTTCTCCAGCGATTCGGCGAACGGTACGGGGCGGCCCTTCTTGTCGTGCGACATCGGGCGGTAATGGCCCTGGTCCCACACGATGACCGTGCCGCCCCCGTACTCGCCCTGCGGAATGACCCCTTCGAAATCCCGGTAGTCCAGCGGATGGTCCTCGGTGGGCATCGCCAGCCGCTTGTCCTTCGGGTCCGTGGACGGCCCTTTCGGTACGGACCATGATTTGAGCACCCCGTCGACCTCCAGCCGGAAATCGAAGTGCATGGTGCTCGCGTCGTGGATCTGCACCACGAAACGCGGCTTTCCGGAGGGATCGGCGGAATCACCGCCCTGCGGCTCCGACGTCCGGTCGAAATGCCGTTTGGACAGATAGGTCCGCAGCGGTTCCTTGCTCATGGCCGGTCCGCTGGCTCAGCGGCCGAGCGCCTTGGCCAGCTGGTCCTTGTTCATGTTGGACCGGCCTTCCACACCCTTCTTCTTGGCCTCGTTGTAGAGCTGGTCACGCGTCGGGCCCTTGGAGCCGGTGCGGTTGCCGGAGCGCTGGCCGCCGCGCTCGGGCGCGGACTTGCGGTCCTGGGTCGAGGACTTGCTGGCCGTCTTGGACTCGCCGGAGCGGGCGCGTTCCTTGTTCACGGTACGCGCCGCGATCTCCTTGGCCCGGCCCTTGGACGTACCGCGCTTCTCGGCGCCTTCCTTGATGTGCTCGTACTGGCGCTCACGCTTGGCGTTCGAACCTGCGGGCATGATGCTTCTCCTTCGTCTCGCACACGCCCCGGACACGTACGGCGTACCTGTCCCGGGCCTGCCGTATACCGCTTCTCGCCCTTACGGCTACCCGTCGACGGAAAGTCGTAACGAACGGCCGCCGCGACTGCCCCGAGGGGCCGAACGCGGCGATTCCCGTACGGCGCTCCCGCCCGGCATTCACGCGCCCGACTTACGGGCCCGTACGCACCGGATGAATTCCTCCGCGTACGGCAGGGCGACACAGGCGCCCACCCCCGCCGCGATACCGGCCAGGTATTTCCCGGGCAGCGGACGCTCCTTGGGCAGCAGTTTCCAGGCGTCCGGCTGCTTCCCGCCGTGCGCGAGGTCGCGTACGGACTCCCAGTGCAGGCAGGACGTGATGACGACGGCCGCCAGCGGCAGCACCTCCAGGAAGCTGTGGATGTGCTGCTCCACCGGGCGCACCTCGCGGTCCTCGGTGGCCACCGTCACGTCCCAGATGGCGGTCGCGCTGTGCACCGCGGCGGCACCGCCCATCAGGGACAGCACCAGCGGGTTGACGCGGGCGACCAGCCCGGCCAGCACCGGCACCCCGGCCTCGGCCATCATCAGCGCGTGGATCGCCGACTCCTTGACGCCGGTGGTCTTCTCGATGTCCGTACGCCGGTGCATCACCCAGTCGGCCACGGCGGGCACGAACCACATGGGCAGTACGCCGTACATCAGCACGCGCTGCGTCGCGTTCTCCACGTCGTCCGCGCCGGGGGAGGGCCGCAGGGCCTTCCCCCGCCGCCAGTGCCGCCAGTCCTTCAGTGCCGTCAACCTGGCCACGGGTCCTCCTTGCGATGCGCATCGTTGGGTACGGCCGCGGTCCGGGCCCGGCGGTGGGCGCGCCGGGCCCGGACCGGCCGGTCACTTCTGGCTGTCCCCGTGGCCCTTGCCCGGCAGGAACTCCTGGATCTTCGCCTTGACGCCCTGCTTGAGCACCCCGGCCGTCTCCGGGTCGCCCTTGAGGATGGCGGTGGCCGCCGCCTCGATCTGGTCCAGCGTGGCGTGCGGCGGGATCGGCGGCACGTCGGGATCGGTACGGAAGTCGATGACGAACGGCCGGTCGGCGGCGAGCGCCTGCCGCCACGCGCTCTCCACCTCCTCGGGCCGCTCGACCCGGACGCCGCCGAGGCCGATGGAGCGCGCGAAGTCGGCGTACGGCACGTCCGGGATGCGCTGCGACTCCTCGAACTGCGGCGCGCCGGACATGGCCCGCATCTCCCACGTCACCTGGTTGAGGTCCTCGTTGTTCAGAACCGCGACGATCATGCGCGGGTCGCTCCACTCCCGCCAGTACTTGGACGCGGTGATCAGCTCGGCCATGCCGTTCATCTGCATCGCCCCGTCACCGACGATCGCCAGCGCGGGCCGCTCCGGATGGGCGAACTTGGCGCCGATGACGTACGGCACCCCCGGCCCCATGGTCGCCAGCGTCCCGGACAGCGAACCGCGCATCGACCCGCGCAGCCGCAGGTGGCGCGCGTACCAGTTGGCGGCCGAGCCGGAGTCCGCGGCCAGGATCACGTTCTCGGGCAGCAGCGCGTCGAGCGCGTGCACCACGTACTCGGGGTTGACCGGGTCGGCCGCCACGGCGGCACGCCGCTCCATGACCGTCCACCAGCGCTTGACGTTCGACTCGATCTGCTCACGCCACTTGCGGGCCTTCTTGTGCTTGAGCAGCGGCAGCAGCCGTTCCAGCGTCCGGTCCGCGTCGCCGACGAGGTTGACCTCGAAGGGGTAGCGCAGCCCGACCATGAACGGGTCGATGTCGATCTGCACGGCGCGGGCCTGCCCGTACTCCGGCAGGAACTGCGAGTACGGGAAGCTGGAGCCGATCACCAGCAGCGTGTCGCACTCCTGCATCAGCTCGTAGCTGGGCCGGGTGCCCAGCAGGCCGATGGCGCCGGTCACGTACGGCAGCTCGTCGGAGAGCGCGTCCTTGCCGAGCAGCGCCTTGGCCACCCCCGCGCCGAGCAGCTCGGCGACCTCCTCGACCCGCGCGCGGGCGCCCCGGGCGCCCTGCCCGACCAGGATCGCCACCTTCTCGCCCGCGTTGAGCACCTCGGCGGCGCGCCGCAGCTCCTCGTCGGCCGGCACCGGCGCGTACGGCGACACGCCCAGGCTGGACGGCACCATCTTGAACTCGTGTGTCGGCGCGCTGTACTCCAGCTCCTGCACGTCGCCGGGGACGATGACCGCGGTGACGGTGCGCTTGGCGTACGCGGTGCGGATCGCCCGGTCGATGACGTTCGGCAGCTGCTCCGGGACGGTCACCATCTCGCAGAACTCCGAGGCGACGTCCTTGTACAGCGCCATCAGGTCGACTTCCTGCTGGTAGGAGCCGCCCATGGCGCTGCGCGCGGTCTGCCCGACGATGGCCACCACGGGCACGTGGTCCAGCTTGGCGTCGTAGAGCCCGTTCAGCAGGTGGATCGCGCCGGGCCCGGAGGTCGCCGCGCACACCCCCACCTTGCCGGAGAACTTGGCGTATCCGACGGCCTCGAACGCGGCCATCTCCTCGTGCCGGGCCTGCACGAACTTCGGCTGGTTGGCCGCCCGGCCCCAGGCCGCGAGCAGGCCGTTGATGCCGTCCCCCGCGTAGGAGAAGACATGGTCGACGTCCCATTCGCGCAGGCGCTGGAGGATGTGGTCGGAAACTTTGGTGGTCATGCGGTTCTTTCCTCTCACAAATCGCGACGGCGGGTGCCGGCCCGACTGTCCGTGTGCCCGTCCCGGCTGCGCGGATGCACGGCCGCCGGACGGTTCTCCGCCGGGGCTACGGTTCCCGGCCAGGTCAGCGGCGCAGCCTGCGCACCAGCAAACGGGTGGCGGCCGCCAGCGCGCCGCCCGCCGCCACGGCCGTGGCAGCGGTCAGCAGGCGTCCGGAGCCGGCCGCGGGCGGCGTGGGGCGGTCGGCGGTCCGCTCCGGGTGGTCGGTGGGCAGCCGCCGGTCGAGCGCCAGGGCCAGTGCTTCGGCCAGGTGCACCGGCCGCCGCCCGGTGCCGCCCTGCTCGATCTGCGTACGGCAGCTGAAGCCGTCGGCCAGCACGAGGGAGCCGGGCGGAGTGTCCCGTACGGCCGGGAGCACGCCCTGCTCCGCGATGGCCTTCGAGAGCCCGTGGTGCCCGCGCTCGAAGCCGAAGTTCCCGGCGAGCCCGCAACACCCGGCGTCCAGCACGTCGGCGGCCACCCCGGCCCGGCGCATCAGCTCCCGGTCGGCGTCGAAGGCCAGCACCGCGTGCTGGTGGCAGTGCGTCTGCACGGTCGCCGACCGGCCCAGCGACGGCGGCCGCCAGCCCTCGGGGGCGTGGTTGACCAGCTGCTCGGAGAAGGTGCGGAACTGTTTCGCCAGGCGCTGCACGTCCTCGTCGTCCGGCATCAGCTCCGGCGCGTCGGCCCGGAAGACGGCGGTGCAGGACGGCTCCAGCCCGATGACCGGGGTGCCGGCCTCGATCCAGGGCCGCAGCACGTCCAGGGTCCGCCGCAGCACCCGCCCGGCGGTGTCCAGCTGGCCGGTGGAGATCCACGTCAGCCCGCAGCACACCGCCCGCTCCGGCACGGCCACCCGGAACCCGGCGTCCTCCAGCACCCGTACCGCCGCCTTCGCGACGCCCGGGTGGAAGTACGTGCTGAACGTGTCCGGCCACAGCACGACCGTCCGCGGGTCGGCCGGGTCCGGCTCGGGGGTGCCGCGCGCCCGCCACCACTGCACGAACGACTCCGGCGCGAAGACCGGCGCGTCCCGCTCGGCGGCCACCCCGGCCACCCGTTTGCCGAGCGGGGCCAGCCCCGGCGCGCTCAGCGCGGCGTTGACCAGCCCCGGCGCGAGCCGGGACAGGCGCGCCCACAGCGGCAGCCAGCCCATCGAGTAGTGCGCGGCGGGCCGCAGCCGCCCCGCGTAGTGGTGGGACAGGAACTCCGCCTTGTAGGTCGCCATGTCGACACCGACCGGGCAGTCCGACTTGCAGCCCTTGCACGCCAGGCACAGGTCGAGCGCGTCCCGTACCTCGGTGGAGCGCCAGCCGTCGGTGACCGGGGAGTCCGCGTGCCCGCCCAGCATCTCGAACAGCAGCCGGGCCCGGCCGCGCGTGGAGTGCTCCTCCTCGCCGGTCGCCCGGTACGAGGGGCACATCACGCCGCCCTCCTGCGTACGGCAGTTGCCGACACCGACACAGCGCATCACGGCCTGCGTGAAACTGCGGTCGTCGTCCGGATAGGCGAAGCGCGTCTCCAGGCTCTGCGGGCGCCAGCCGGCACCGAGCCGCAGGTGCTCATCGACCCTGGCCGGGTGCACGACCTTGCCGGGGTTCATCCGGTCGTCCGGGTCGAACAGCCCCTTGACCTCCTCGAACGCCGTCACCAGCCGCTCGCCGAACATCCGCGGCAGCAGCTCCCCGCGCGCCTGCCCGTCCCCGTGCTCGCCGGACAGCGACCCGCCGTACGAGGCGACCAGGTCGGCGGCGCGGAAGAGGAACGCGCGGAAGTCCGCCACGCCGTCGGCGCTCTTGAGGTCGAACGGGACGCGGGTGTGCACACAGCCCTGCCCGAAGTGCCCGTACAGCGCCGCGTGGTCGTACCCGAACTCCGCGAAGAGCGTGTGCAGGTCCCGCAGGTAGTCACCGAGCCGGTCCGGCGGCACGGCGGAGTCCTCCCAGCCCTCCCAGGTCTCCCGGTCGTCGGGCGGCCGGGCGGTCACACCGAGCCCCGCCTCCCGCGCCTTGAGCATCTTCTGCTCGCGGCCCGGATCGTCGGAGAAGGCCACCGACGCGTCGTCCTGGGAGCGGCCGATCCCGTCCAGCAGGGCCTGGCACTGGCTGTCCACCTCGTCCGTGCTGCTGCCGCTGAACTGCAACAGCAGCCAGCTGTCACCCTCGGGGAAGTTCTCCAGCGAATCCAGGTAGGCGCCTTCTTCGCGCATCAGCTGCGCCATCCGGCCGTCTATGGCCTCAAGCTGCGTCGGATCGCCGTGCTTCAGGAGTCGCGGCACGTCGTCGGCAGCCGTGCAGATGTCCGGGTAGCCGAGGACGAGCATCGCCTCGGCAGGCTGTACGGGTACGAGCTCCAGTTCCGCGCGCAGGACGGTGACCAGCGTGCCTTCGCTGCCCACCAGCGCGCGGGCGAGGTTGAAGCCGTGCTCGGGCAGCAGCGCGTCCAGGTTGTAGCCGGAGACCCGCCGGGGAATGTCGGGGAAGCCGCGCCGGACGTCGGCCATGTAGCGCGTGGCGATGCTCCGCAGCCCTTCGTAGAGCTGCCCCTTGCGCCCGCCCTCGGCGACCGCCTCCTCGTACGCGTCCTCGGACGTCGGGCCGACCCAGCACCGCAGCCCGTCGTACGTCAGGATCTCCAGCCGCCGCACGTTGTCCGCGGTCTTGCCGTACGCCTGCGCGGACGCGCCGCACGAGTTGTTGCCGATCATGCCGCCCAGCGCACAGTGGCTGTGCGTCGACGGCTTCGGCCCGAACTTCAGCCCGTGCGGGGCCAGCAGGCGGTTCAGCTCGTCCAGCACGATGCCGGGCTCCACCACGCACGTACGGCGCTCGGCGTCCACGGACAGCAGCGCGTTGCAGTACTTGGTCCAGTCGATGACCACGGCGGCGTTGGTGCACTGGCCGCCCAGGCTCGTACCGCCGCCCCGGGACAGCACCGGCGCGCCGAACTCCGCGCACACCGCGACGGCCGCCGCGCCCGCGTCGGTGGTCCGCGGCACGACCACGCCGACCGGCACCTGGCGGTAGTTCGACCCGTCGGTGGCGTACGCGCCCCGGCTGCCCGCGTCGAACCGCACCTCACCGTCCACCCGGGCGCGCAGCGCCGCCTCCAGCGCCGCGGTCCGCTCCCGTGGCCACGGTGCCGGTGAACGCCCGCCGGCTTCCGCTGCCGTCCGGTGCGTCGTGGTCATGGACAACCTCCTTCCGCGCGGCCGGGCGGCCGGCCCGCTGGTGCGGCCGCCCTCATGCCCGCCCGGCCGGGTGCCCGACCAGGCCGCCTTCACACGTACGGCGACGTGCTGATCCGCGCCGTACGCGGCCGTCCTGGCCGGTCCGGCGGCCGGCCGCGGGTCACCCGCCCCGGGTGCCCGGCTCCGCCAGGAGACTGCTGTCCAGGCGCTCCATCAGGTCGGCCGGGCCCTCGTACACCTCGTGCGCGCCCGCCTCCCGCAGGTCGCGCTCCGGGTAGCCGCCGCTGAGCACCGCCAGACACGGCACACCGGCGCGGTGGCTGGCCCGTACGTCCCAGACGGTGTCGCCGATGAACACCGCCGAGCCGGCGTCGACGCCGCTGTGTTCCAGGGCGCTCTGTACCAGATCGGGCGCCGGTTTGCTCGCCGACACGTCGTCGGAGCTGGTCACCGCGGTGATGGCGTCCTCCGCGTCCAGCGCGCGCCGCATCGCCGCCAGCTCCGGACCGTGCGCCGAACTGGCCAGCACCACCGTCCAGCCGCGCTGCGCACACGTCCGCAGCAGCTCGGCGGCGCCGTCGAGCGGAGCCAGCCGCTCCCAGTACTGGGCGAAGAGCGTGCCGTGCGCCGTCCGGATGGTCTCGTCCTCGTCGGTGTCCCGGTCCTCGCCGAGCAGCCGGCCGATCAGGTGGTCGGACCCCATGCCGATGGTCCGGTGGATCTCCGCCATGGGCACCCGGTGGCCGGACTGCCGGAACGCCTCCCACCAGGTGACGGCGTGCAGGTAGGTGCTGTCGACCAGCGTTCCGTCGACATCGAAGAGTGCGGCTCCGCGTGGGCTCACCCGTGTCCTTCCTTCCGCGAGGGCCGGCCGCTGCCGGCGCAGAGTTCATGTCGCTGTGATCACGTCAGGAGGGCGGCGCCGCCCTCCCCAGCTGGTTCAAGCGCCCGGCGGCGCGGTCGTTGAGCGCGCTGAACACCTTGCGCAGCCGCGAGGCGGGCGCGGGCCCGCCGCTCTGCACCGCGACGCCCTCGGTCACGCCCGGCGCGCCCACCGCGTCCCGCGGCAGGACCCGCGCCAGGACCGACGACAGGCGGGTCGTCAAGACGGGGGCCAGGCCGTGCGCGGTGGCGGCCAGGTGGGCGGCCGGGGTCAGCACCACGCGCGGGCGGCGGCGCTGCACCCCGGAGACGATGCGCTCGGCGGCGCGCCCGGCGTTCATCGACAGCACCGGCGTGCCCGCCAGCGCCGAGAACCAGGCGAACTCCCGCGGCGCGTCCCCGCCGAACTGCGCGTGCAGATGCGACCCGGTCCGCAGCAGCCCCGGGTGCACCGCCGTCACCGACACGCCGTACGCGCTCTCCTCCGTGTGCAGCCCCTCGGCCAGCGCCGCGACGGCGAACTTGGCGCAGGAGTACGGCAGCAGATGCGGTACGGCCAGCAGACCACCGACCGAGCCGATCAGCGCCAGCCGCCCGCCGGCCGGGCTGCGCCGCAGGTGGGGGAGGGTGGCCAGGGACGTGTTGAGCGCCCCTTCGAAAATCGTCCGCATGGCGTCGTGGAACGCCTCGTGCCCCAGCGAGGCCGACGGGCCCACCTGGATGATCCCGGCGTTGGCGATGACGATGTCCAAGCCGCCCTCGCGCGCCGCGACCTCCTCGGCCACCGCCTCGACCGCCGCCCGGTCCCGGACGTCGCACACCGCCGTGGCGACCGGCGGCCCGCCGGGGCGCCGCAGCGACCGGGCGGCCTCCGCCAGCTCCTTCCCGTCGCGCGCCAGGATCGTCACCCGGCAGCCGCGCGCCGCCAGTTGACGCGCCATCAGCAGCCCCAGGCCGCGCGACCCGCCCGTCACCAGGGCCGTCAGCCCCGCGATCGGCGGCGCGGCAGCGAAATGCGGCATGACCGGTCCTTTCACCTCGCCCCGTGGGTACTCCGGCGCGCCCCGTGCCGCCCCGTCACGGGGTGAACAGCACCTTGATCGCGCCGTCGGTCTTCTTCTGGAACATCTCGTACGCCTCGGGTGCCCGGTCCAGCGGCAGCCGGTGGGTGGCGAAGTCGTCCACGCCCAGCGGGTCCTCGTCGGTGAGCAGCGGAAGGATGTCGTCCGCCCAGCGCCGTACGTTGGCCTGCCCCATCCGGAACGTCAGCTGCTTGTCGAACATCACCAGCATCGGCATCGGGTCGCTCATCCCGCCGTACACCCCGCTGATGGAGATCGTGCCGCCGCGCCGCGCCATCGAGATGGCCAGGTGCAGCGCGCTCAGCCGGTCCACCCCCGCCTTGCTCATCAGCTTCTCCGCCCAGCGCGACGGCATCAGCCCGGCGGCCTGCTGCGCCAGCTTCCCGGCGGGGCTGCCGTGCGCCTCGGTGCCCACCGCGTCGACGACGGCGTCCGGGCCGCGCCCGTCGGTGATGTCCTTGACCGCGTCCAGCAGCCCGTCCTCGTCGTCGAAGGCGTCCAGGTCGAAGACGGTCGCCCCGTCCCGGCGGGCCCGCGCCAGCCGCTCCGGCACATGGTCGATGCCGATCACCTGCTCGGCGCCGAGGTGCCGGGCGATCCGGCAGGACATCGCGCCGATCGGCCCCAGCCCCAGGACGGCGACGCTGCTGCCCTTGGTGACACCCGCGTACTTGACCGCCTGCCAGGCGGTGGGCAGCACGTCCGACAGGTAGACGAAGCGGTCGTCGGCCGGCCCGTGCGGCACCTTGATCGGCCCGTACTGGGCCTGCGGCACCCGTAGGAACTCGGCCTGCGCGCCGGGCACCGAACCGTAGAGCTTGGTGTACCCGAACAGCGCCGCCCCCGAGCCGTGCTCGCGGACCTGCGTCGTCTCGCACTGCGTCTGGAGGCCGTCGCGGCACATCCGGCAGGTGCCGCAGGCGATCTGGAAGGGGATCACCACCCGGTCGCCCGGGCTGAGGCCCGTCACCTCCGGGCCGACTTCCTCCACCACCCCCATCGGCTCGTGCCCCAGGATGTCGCCGGGCGTCATGAACGGGGTGAGGACCTCGTACAGATGCAGGTCGGAACCGCACAGACCACTGGACGTGACCTTGATGACCGCGTCGGTCGGCTTCTCGATCTTCGGGTCGGGGACGTTCTCCACGCGGACGTCACGCTTGCCGTGCCAGACGTTCGCTCGCATCGCGGATCTCCTTGTCCTGGCGGCCGGCCCGCCGGACGGCCCCGGCCGGGAATCGCCGGCCGCCGGTGGCGCAAAAGCCGCTTTTGAGTCTAAAGCGGTGTTCTCCGTCGTGGCAGCTCCAGTACCCGCATCGCCCGGCCCGAATCGTTTCCGCACGCCCGGTACGGGCCGTGCGCCGCGGTACGGGCGTACGCCGCCCGGTACCGCCCCTGGCCGTACGCCACCGGTCCGCGCCCGCACCGCCTCCACGCGGGTTTTCCCGGCGGCGAAAGGGTTACCCGGCGCATCACCCACGGGGGCGACCCACCAGCCACCCACCCCGGCCCTCCGCGGGCCGTCGAGACCGCACGGAGCCCCGATGACCGACTACGGATACTTCCTCTCCTGCGAGGAGCACAGCCCGGCGGAACTGGTCGAACAGGCCCGCATGGCGGAGCAGGCCGGCTTCACCAAACTGTGGATCTCCGACCACTTCCACCCGTGGAACGACGCACAGGGCCAGAGCCCCTTCGTCTGGTCGGTGATCGGAGCACTGTCACAGGTCACCTCGCTGCCCGTGGAGACCGCGGTGACCTGCCCCATCATGCGGCTGCACCCCGTCATCACGGCCCAGGCGGCAGCCACCAGCGCGGTCCTCCTCGGCGGTCGCTTCCGGCTCGGCGTCGGCAGCGGCGAGGCCCTCAACGAGCATGTGCTCGGCGACCACTGGCCGCAGGCCTCGGTACGCCTGGAGATGCTGGAGGAGGCCGTCCAGGTGATGCGGCAGCTCTTCGAGGGCGGCGAGGTCAGCCACCACGGCAAGCACTACACCGTGGAGAACGCCCGCCTCTACACCGTCCCCGCCGAGCCGGTGCCCATCGACGTCTCCGCGTTCGGCCCCAACGCCACCGAACTGGCCGCCCGCGTCGGCGACGGCTTCGTGACCATGACCCCCGACGCGGACGCCGTCGAACGCTTCCGGCGGGGCGGCGGCGGCAACAAGCCCGTCCTGGGCGGCGTCAAGGTCTGCTGGAACCAGGACCGCGACGAGGCCGTACGCACCGCACACCGCCTGTGGGCCAACGAACAGCTCCCCGGCGAACTGCCGCAGATCCTCCCCACCCCCCGCCACTTCGAGCAGGCGTCCCAACTGGTCACTCCCGAACGCGTCGCCGAGGCGGTCACCTGCGGCGACGACGTGGACGCCCACGTGTCCGCCCTCCGCGCGTACGGCGAGGCCGGCTTCGACACCGTCTACGTCAACCAGATCGGCCCGGAACAGCGCGGCTTCTTCGACTTCTACCGCACGAAGGTTCTGCCGCAGCTGACGGACTGAGGCGGCGGGCTGGACGTCCGCCCCCGTATCCGCGCCCCCGGTGTGCCCTGAACCCCCGTCAGGCCTTCCGCCTGAACCCCTGTCAGGCCTTCCGCCGGGCGGCGGCCGTCGCCCGGTGCCGGGCCAGCGCCGCCCGCAGTCCCGTACGCACCGGTCCGGGCGCGACCGGCCCGGTCGCGCCCGCGACCACCTCACCGGCGACCTCGCTCACCTTGACGTTCGTGTGCTGCGAGGTCTGCCGCAGGATGTCCCAGGCCTGCTCGGCGGTGCAGGACTCGGTGGCCATGAGGACGCCGCGGGCCTGGTCGATCACCGGCCGGCGCTCCAGTGCCTGCCGCAACCGCGCGTTCTCCGCCCGCAGCTGATCGACCACCGCGTCGTCCGGCCCGCCGGACACCTCCCGCGGCTTCACACGCCGCGCACCCGAAGCGGCGACGAGCCGCAGCACCGCGAGAGAACGCCGCCTCACTGCGGCTCCTGAACCGCCGTCGGCACCCCCGCGGGCGCCGCACAGCCGAAGAACTTGTCCCGCTGCGGCGTGCCCGGCCACTTACGGGCCAGCTCCATCACACGCTGAGGCTGCCGCCGCAGGTTCAGCGCCCGCACCGGAATGCGCCGCCGCTGCCCGTAGGCGTCCAGCCGCCGCAGGAAGTGCAGCCCGGCCGCGTCCATGAACGTGACACCGGTCATCTCCAGCACCACACTGCCCAGGCCGGACGGCAGCGCTTCGACGGCTTCGTCCAGCACCGGCACGGTGCCGTAATCGATCTCGCCCCGCACGGTCAGCACGGCACAGGAACCGAACAGCCGGGTACGGACCCCCAGGGCATCCGGACCGGCCAGAGAAGACCGGTCTGTCTGTAGGGACATGACCCCATCGTGACAGGAGTCAAACCGGTCTGTCCACGCCCTCACGGAGGCTGCCGGGGGGAGGGGGCGCACCCCTGCGTTCGCGCACGTCGGAGCCCGCCCGGAGTGCGCCCGGAGCCCATCCGGAGCGCGTCAGGCACGGGGACGGGCCCGGGGGCCGGCACCGGCGCGGGACCACCGGGCGCGGCCGCCGACCTGGAGGAGTACGCGGCCGCGCGCGGCCTGAAGTGCGTTCACATCGCCCTGGAGCGCGGCGCCACGCTCTCCCGGCCGATGCTGATCCCGCGCGGCACCGGGCCGGTGCGGCGGGTCCGCGCCGACGGACGCGAGGAGCCGCCCGTAAATCAGGTGCGCCGCGTCTCGCGGTCCGGCTAGAGTGACGGCGTTCCTCGCGGTGGCCGTCGGCCGCCGTGGCCGGCTGTGGAAGAACCAGGAGGTGTGACCCGATGGCTGTCATTGCGCTGGGCGCTGCCCGCAATCAGAAGACCATCAATTCCACCTCCGTGGTCTCCGGCTGACGAACCCTCACCTTTACGCCGCGCGCTGGACGCGTGGAGCCGGGGCCACCCTTGCGAAGGGTTCCCCTTGCAACCGTCTTCCGCTTCTTCCCCTTCCTTCTCCTTTCCTTCCTCTTCTTCCTCTTCTTCCTCCGCTTCGCCGCGCCCGCTGACCGGCTACGGCTGGGACGACGGCTTCGCGGAGAGTTTCGCTCCGTATGCCGGGCAGGGGTACGTACCCGGCCGGGTCGTCCGCGTCGACCGCGGGCGGGTGGACGCCGTGGTCCCCGACGGGGACGGCGTACGGACCGTACTGGCGGACACCGCGCTGGTGGCGACCAGCGACCCCATGCGCGTGCCGTGCACCGGCGACTGGGCCGTGATCGACCTCGGCGAGGTCGGCGCGGGCCGGGACGGTGCGGTGCGGGCGCTGCTGCCGCGGCGCACCGCGTTCGTACGGTCCACCTCCTCCAAACGGTCCGAGGGGCAGGTGCTGGCGGCGAACGTGGACCACGCCGTGGTCGCGGTCTCGCTCGCCGTGGAGCTGGACCTCGGGCGCATCGAGCGCTTCGTCTCCCTGGCCTGGGAGAGCGGCGCCCAGCCACTGCTCGTCCTGACCAAGGCCGACCTGGCCGGCGACCCGGACGTGCTGGCCCACCTGATCGCCGACGCGGAGACCGCCGCGCCCGGGGTGCAGGTGCTGGCGGTCAGCGCGACCGACGGTGAAGGGCTCGACGTCCTCGCCGCGGTACTGGCCGGAGGCACGTCCGTGCTGCTCGGGCAGTCCGGCGCGGGCAAGTCCACGCTCGCCAACGCCCTGCTGGGCGAGGACGTCCAGGACGTACGGGCAGCCCGTGACCGGGACGGCAAGGGCCGGCACACCACCACCACCCGCGACCTGCTGGTCCTGCCCGGCGGCGGCGTGCTCATCGACACCCCCGGTCTGCGCGGCGTCGGCATGTGGGACGCCGACGCGGGCCTCGCGCGCGCCTTCTCGGACGTCGAGGAACTGGCCGCGCACTGCCGCTTCCACGACTGCGCGCACGCTACGGAACCGGGCTGCGCGGTGCTGTCGGCCGTCGACAGCGGCGCCCTGCCGCAACGGCGCCTGGACAGCTACCGCAAGCTCCTGCGCGAGAACGAACGCATCGTGGCCAAGACGGACGCCCGACTGCGCGCGGAACTCCGCAGGGACTGGAAACAGAAGCAGGCCCTGGGCCGCCACATGGTGGAGAGGAAGCGGGGCATCCAGCGGGGCCTGTGAGCCCGTGAACCGACAGCGCCCCGCCATCAACTGGCGGATGGCGGGGCCCTGTCGCGGCTTGCGTCCGCCCCGTGTGGAGTACCGTCAGTGGCAGTGGGCCATCGGCCCCGCGTGCCTGCACGCCCCGGTGATGCGAGAGGGCAGGCAACGTCAGCCTTGATGACTGGGTGCGGTGTGGTGCGGTGCTGGAGCTGCCGTACCCGATCGGTGCGAGTCGCATACGCCCGGCTGACAGGCAGGGCAACACCGGAATACGGCAACACCCGGGCCGGAAGTCGAAGCACCGCCGTCATCATCGTTCTCGCCATCGCCGGCGTGGCATCCGTGCTGCTCTTCGCGCCGGGTCTGGTTCCGGGTCTGGTTCCGGGTCTTGGCGGGTGAACCGGACCGGGGCGCTGCCCCAGCGTGATGTCCGTTTTCCGCCAGATGCTGTGCGGGCGGTGGCGCACACTGGATCGTGTGATGGATGACGAGACCAGGTACGAGGCGGTGTCCAGCCGGGACGCGCGTTTCGACGGGGAGTTCTTCTTCGCCGTCGTGACGACCGGGATCTACTGCCGTCCGAGCTGCCCGGCCGTCACTCCCAAGCGCGCGAACGTGCGGTTCTACGCGTCCGCGGCGGCGGCTCAGGGTGCCGGGTTCCGGGCCTGTCGCAGGTGCCGGCCGGACGCCGTGCCGGGGTCGGCGGAGTGGAACGTCCGGGCGGACCTGGTCGGCCGTGCCATGCGCTTCATCGGTGACGGGGTGGTCGACCGGGAGGGCGTCGGCGGGCTGGCGCGGCGGCTGGGTTACAGCGCGCGGCAGGTGCAGCGGCAGCTCACCGCCGAGCTGGGTGCCGGGCCGGTGGCCCTGGCGCGGGCCCGGCGTGCGCACACCGCGCGGCTGCTGCTCCAGACCACCGGCCTGCCGGTCACCGACCTGGCCTTCGCCGCCGGGTTCGCCAGCATCCGGCAGTTCAACGACACGATGCGGGAGATCTACGCCAGTACGCCGAGTGAGCTGCGTGCCGCGGCGGGGACCTGTGTCAGCAGGGGGGAGGGCGGGTCCGGTGCCGGGCGGCAGGCGCAGCCGGCCGGGGTGCCGTTGCGGCTGGCCTACCGGGGGCCGTACGCGGCTGCCGAGATGTTCGACTTTCTCCAGGCGCGCGCGGTGCCCGGCGTGGAGGAGGTACGCGGTGGCCGGGGCGCCCGTACGTACCGCCGTACGCTGCGCCTGGCGCACGGCAGCGGCACCGCCGAGGTCCACGAGCACACCGGGGCCCGGCAGCCGCGCCGGCCGCGCTCCGGGCCGGCCCGCCCGGCCGCCCTGGGCGCGGACGGCGGCTGGCTGGAGTGCCGCCTGCACCTGACCGACCTGCGGGACCTGTCCACGGCCGTCCAGCGGATGCGCCGCCTGTTCGACCTGGACGCCGATCCGTTCGCCGTCGCCGAGCGGCTGGGCGCGGACCCGCTGCTCGGCCCGCTCGTCGCGGCCCGCCCCGGCCTGCGGTCGCCGGGCGCCGCCGACCCCGAGGAACTGGCCGTACGCGCCGTCCTCGGCGGGCCGCCCGAGCGCGCCGCCGGCCTCGTACGGGCGTACGGGAAGCCGCTGGACGCGGCGGACGGCGCGCTGACCCACCTCTTCCCCGAGCCCGCCGCGCTGACCGGCGACGGGGTGCCGGACGCGGTGCGCGCGCTGTGCGTCGCGCTCGCGGACGGCGCGGTCACGCTGGACGCGGGCGCGGACCGGGAGGCCGCCGAACGGGCGCTGCGCGGACTGCCCGGGGTGCGCCCGGCGGCTGCCGCGTACATCAGGATGCGGGCGCTGGGCGACCCGGACGTGGGGCCGGTGGGCGGGGACAGCGGCGCGGCGTCCCCGGAGGCGTGGCGCCCGTGGCGGTCGTACGCCCTGCACCACCTGTGGCGGGCGGCGGGCACCGGCCCGCACGGGGATCAGCTGACGATGACCGCGCCCGTCCACGCGCCGACCACCAGCAGGCAGGCGAACAGTTCCACCAGCACACCGAAGCCGATCGACCGCATGACCGTACGGGTGGCGGCCCACGCATCGCCGTGACTGCCCAGCCGCGCCCGTTCCAGCAGGTAGAGCACACCGACCGGGCCCAGGACGGCCCCCACCACGGGTACGACGAAGAACCCCGCGATGCCCGCGACGCCCGACAGGAACAGCGTGCGGTACGGCGCGCCCGCGGCGGCCAGGTCGCGCGGCGGCAGCAGCCACTTCAGGGCCTGGTTGAGCAGCAGCACCGCGCTCGCGCCGAACAGGACGTACCAGGCCGGAGCGGTCTGCTCGGTCATCGCCCACCACAGCACACCCGCCCAGACGATCGGCGGCCCCGGCACCCCGGGAACCAGCACGCCGAGCAGGCCGAACAGAAAGACCAGACCGACCGCGAGCAACTGCCACACGCCCATGGCCCCAGCGTGCCGGAAGCGGGGCCGGAGCGCTTCTCGGCCGGGGCCGGTCCGCTCGGCCCGCCTCGGACGGCCCCGGCCGGGGCCCTTGCGGGCGGGGCGTGGCGCATACCGGCCGGCCGCCCCCCGCCCCCTCCGTGGCGTGTACCCGCCGGGCGGCCCGTCCGGTGGTTCCCCGGGCCCTGTTTCCGGGTCGCGGGCCGGTGGACAATACGGCGCATGAACCCACAGGGGGATCGGCGCCACCACGAGAACTCCTGGTGGCGGGAGCTGTACGAGGACGACAGCGAAGCGGCGCGGGACACCGGCCCCGCGCCGGCCCCGGACTCGCTCGACGACCGTGTGGACTCCGCCTTCCGCGTGGTGGGGCGCACGCCTGGGGGCGAGCCGGCAGGCGAGGGGGAGGCGGCCGGCGCCGGGCTTTGCGACGGGCGAGCCGGTCCCGGTTCCGTGCCCGAGCCGATGGCCCTGCCCGCCGCGGATCCGGCCGCGCTCGACGACCTCGTGGCCGATACGGAGCTGGACGGCGCCGGGTACGGCCCGCTCACGCTGCGGGCGGCCTCGCTGCGGGGTGAAGCCGCGCGTCGCCGGGCCGAGCCGCGCGGGGACGCGCTGCTCACCGCCCGGTTCGGTGCGGGACAGCACGCGCTGATCCTGGTCGCCGTGGCCACCGCGGCCGGCGACGGCGGTACGTACGCGTACGGGGGCGCCCACCGTGCGGCCCGCGACGTGTGCCACTGGATCGGCGGCGCCGTCGGCCGCAGCTACACCCGGCTGGCCGAGGACGTCCGTACGGGGGACCGCTGCGCCCTCAAGTCCGGCCTGCACCGCCTCACCGACCGCAGCTACGGCAAGCTCCGCGCGTACGCGGGGGAGCGCGGCCTGGAGCCCGGGCAGTACACGGCCGCGCTGCGCTGCCTGCTGCTGCCCGCCGACCCGGCCTGCCGCACCCGGGTGTTCTTCGGCGTCGGCGCGGGCGGTTTCTTCCGGCTGCGCAACGGCGCCTGGCAGGACCTGGAGCCTCCGCCGCCCCAGGAGGACGTGGCGGACGGGGCGGCGGGTGGTGCGGCGGACGCCGGGAGCGATGCGCGCGGGCAGGAGGGATCCGGCGCCGCGCCGCCATGGCCGGTCCCCGGTGACCCCGCCACGGACGCGCTCCGCCAGGGCGTCCCGCGGCCGTCCGGCACCCGGCCTGATCTGCGCCGACCGTCCGGCACCCGGCCTGACCCGCACCTGCCGTCGGACACCCGGTCTGATCTGCGGCGGCCTTCCGACGTCCGGCCTGACGCGCGGCGGCCGTTCGATGCCGGGTTCGGGCCTGGTGCCGGTGCCGGGTCCGGGTCCGGTGCTGGTTGGGGTTCCGGTTCCGAAGCCGGTCCCGGTCTCGTCCCGCCCGCGCCGGGCCCGGGCGGAACCCTCCCCGGCCTGCCCCGTTCACCGTCGGGGCAGCAGTGGCGTCCGCCGTACGAAGCCGCGTCCCGGGCCTGGCCGGAGCCGTTCCGCTTCCGGGCCTGTGTGACGCGGCCCGGTGACACCCTGCTGTTGTGCAGTGCGGGGCTGGCGGGCCCGCTGACCGAGGCGGCCGGGTTCGCGGGGCGGCTGGCGGCCCGCTGGGCGGGTGCCGGGCCGCCGGGGCTCGCGGCCTTCCTGACCGACGTCCGGCTGTACGCGGAGGGGTACGGGCAGGACCGTACGGCCGTGGCGGTCTGGGAGGGCCCGGACGCGGCCACCCCGGAATGACGCGGCAGGCGTAGTCCGGCCGGACAGCGGACCGGGGGAGTGATAGAACCAGAGGAATGCCGCAAAACGGGCGGCACGCCGGGTCATTGTCGGGCATGCGCCTGCCCTCGGTCCGGCACCCGAGGAGCGAGGCGACATGGCGAAGCAGACCGTGGCGGGGCAGTTCGTCGACATTCTGGTGCGCGCCGGCGTGCAACGGCTCTACGGAGTCGTCGGTGACAGCCTCAACCCCGTGGTGGACGCGATCCGCCGCAACGCCGCGATCGACTGGATCCAGGTCCGCCACGAAGAGGTGGCCGCTTTCGCGGCGGGTGCCGAGGCGCAGGTCACCGGCCGGCTGGCGGCCTGCGCCGGCTCCTGCGGCCCCGGCAACCTGCACCTGATCAACGGCCTCTTCGACGCGCACCGCTCGATGGCCCCGGTGCTCGCGCTCGCCTCGCACATCCCCTCCAGCGAGATCGGCACCGGCTTCTTCCAGGAGACCCACCCCGACCGGCTGTTCACCGAGTGCAGCCACTACAGCGAGCTGATCTCCACCCGCGACCAGATGCCACGGGTGCTGCAGACCGCCGTACAGAACGCCATCGGCCTCAGCGGCGTCGCGGTCGTCTCGCTGCCCGGTGACATCGCCGACGAGGAGGCGCCCGAGCGCTCCATCGAGACCGCACTGGTCACCTCGCGCCCCTCCGTGCGCCCCGGTGACGCGGAGATCGACCGGCTGGTCCGGATGATCGAGGACGCCGGGAAGGTCACGCTGTTCTGCGGCAGCGGCACGGCGGGGGCGCACGCCGAGGTGATGGAGTGCGCGGAGCGCCTCAAGGCCCCGGTGGGGCACGCGCTGCGCGGGAAGGAATGGATCCAGTACGACAATCCGTTCGATGTCGGGATGAGTGGCCTGCTCGGGTACGGGGCCGCCTACGAGGCCACGCACGAGTGCGACCTGCTGATCCTGCTGGGCACGGACTTCCCGTACAACGCCTTCCTGCCGGACGACGTGAAGATCGTGCAGGTCGACGTGCGGCCGGAGCGGCTGGGCCGCCGCTCCAGGCTGGACCTCGCGGTCTGGGGCGACGTGCGCGAGACGCTGCGCTGCCTGAATCCGCGTATCACGCCCAAGAAGAGCCGCACGTTCCTCGACCGGATGCTGAAGAAGCACGCCGACGCGCTGGAGGGCGTCGTCAAGGCCTACACCCGCAAGGTCGACAAGCACACGCCGATCCACCCGGAGTACGTCGCGTCCGTGCTGGACGAGGAGGCGGCGGCGGACGCGATCTTCACCGTCGACACGGGGATGTGCAACGTCTGGGCGGCGCGCTACATCAGCCCCAACGGCCGCCGCCGCGTGATCGGTTCCTTCACCCACGGATCGATGGCCAACGCCCTGCCGCAGGCGATCGGCGCGCAGTTCACCGACCGCCGCCGCCAGGTCGTCTCGATGTCCGGCGACGGCGGCTTCTCCATGCTGATGGGCGACTTCCTCACCCTCGTCCAGTACGACCTGCCGGTGAAGGTGGTCCTCTTCAACAACTCCTCGCTGGGCATGGTCGAGCTGGAGATGATGGTCGCCGGGCTGCCCGCGTACGGGACGGACAACCACAACCCGGACTTCGCCGCCATCGCCCGGGCGGCCGGGGCACACGGCGTACGGGTGGAGAAGCCCAAGGAACTGCGCGGCGCGCTGCGTGACGCCTTCAAGCACAAGGGCCCGGCCCTGGTCGACATCGTCACCGACCCCAACGCGCTGTCCATGCCGCCGAAGATCAGCAAGGACATGGTGCAGGGCTTCGCGCTCTCGGCCGGCAAGATCGTGCTGGACGGTGGTGTCGGCCGGATGCTCCAGATGGCGCGCTCCAACCTCCGCAACATCCCGCGACCTTGAAACCCCGCGTCTGACGGGCGTTCTCCGAGGTGAGCCGCAGGCACATGCCTGCGGTCTGCTGTCGCGCCGTCTCGCGGGCCGAAGCATGGCGCCGGGGCGGATGGGCATGCATGACCGTGAAGCTGTTCGAGGCTACGGCACGGAAAGCGTACAGGGCGGGGAGGATGAAGCGTCAGTCTGTGCGGCGCGAGGACAGAGCCGGAGTGGTGGACGGACGCGGTGACGTCCGGTACGGGGTCCGGCTGCCGGGGAAGATTGAGCGCACACTGCGGCGTGCGGACCTGACGGCGGTGGCGGGCGTACGCGCCGAACTGCGTCAGCTGCTGCGCCAGTGGGGGGAGTCCCAGGACGCCGACATAGCGGAACTGCTCATCAGCGAGCTGGTCACCAACGCCCTCGTGCACACGAACGGGGGAGCCGTCGTGACCGCCACGGTCACCGACCGGCTGCGCGTGGAGGTACGGGACTTCGTCGGGCGACGGCCCAGGCTGCGCCCGCCGACGACGGACGGCACCTCGGGGAGGGGGCTGATGCTGGTGCACTCCCTCGCGGACGCGTGGGGGGTCACGGCGCACGGCGTGGGCAAGTGCGTCTGGTTCGAGCTGGGCGGCGGGGCCGCCTGACGGGTCCGGCCGGGGAGACCAGCCTGACGATGCGAGCTGGGCGGCGGACCGGCCTGACGAAAAGGCCGGGGGTGCGGGCACGGTCCGCCGCGGGTCAGCCGAACTGCTTCTCGATCTGGGCCAGTTTCTCCTCCAGGGAGTCCAGCCGGGGCAGCGCCTGGGTGTCGTCCTCGGCGGTCAGGTCCACGGTCCGCTGGTACGGGCCCGCGGGATCGGCGCCGGGGCCGTGCACGGCCTTCAGCGCCGGGCGGGAGGCCGGCTGCAGGGGGTCGGACCCCGCGGGGAGCGGTCCGGGCGGCAGGGGTTCCGGGCCGCCGGCTATCGCAGGTTCCGCGCCGGCCTGCTGCGCGGCGGTGGGGGAGCCGTGTGCGGTGGGCACGCCCGCCGTCAGCGGTACCTGCCGGCCGCCGCGGCCGCGGCTCCAGTGCCGGTGCTGGCGGTTGATCGCCTTGATGCGGGCACGGTCCAGCTTGTCCCGCTCCCGCCTGCGGTGACGGTTCTGCTCCTTCTGCCGCCGGTCCTCACGTACCTCTTCGACCGCTTCGTCCAGGGTCCGCACGCCTTCCAGCAGCATCAGCGACCAGGCGCCGAAGGTCTCCCGGGGGGCGCGCAGCCACCGTACGACGCGGATCTGCGGCAGCGGACGCGGTACCAGGCCCTGCTCGCGCAGCGCGGCCCGCCGGGTCTGCTTGAGCGCCCGGTCGAAGAGGACCGCCGCCGACAGCGACATCCCGGCGAAGAACTGCGGCGCGCCGTCGTGGCCGAAGCCCCTGGGCGCGTGCACCCAGTTGAACCAGGCGGCGGCGCCCGCGAACAGCCAGACGAGCAGCCGCGAGCCGAGTGCCGCGTCACCGTGGCTGGCCTCGCGCACGGCGAGTACGGAGCAGAACATCGCCGCCCCGTCGAGCCCGAAGGGCACCAGGTACTCCCAGCCTCCGGAGAGGTTGAGGTTGGTGACGCCGAAGCCGACCAGCCCGTGGAAGGAGAGGGCCGCCGCCACCGCGGCGCAGCAGAACAGCAGCAGGTACGAGGCCGTGCCGTAGACGGCCTCCTTCCGGCGCCGGCGTTCCTCGCTGCGCTCCCAGGAGTCCTCGCCGCCCGCCGCCGCGTCGGCCGAGCGCTTGCCGCGCAGGATCACGAACACGGTGGAGAGGATGCCGACGAGCAGCAGGACCCCCGGAGCCAGCCAATTGAGCGATATATCGGTCATTCTCATCCTGGGTTCCCTTGCTTCGGCGAACGCGGTTTCGCGCGACATCCTGGCGGAATCCGTCCGCTCCGCCGGGGGTTTCCGGGCAAGAGGACCGCAAGGGAGGTGCGGGGGCCTACGGATAGGTGTGTTCGATCCGAACTCCCGTAGGGAACAGTGGGGTTGGGTTCGAATCCGGGAACTCGATCGGGTGGTGTGGGTGTCAGGTGGTTGCGGTGAGGCGCTTGATGCGATCCGCGTCGCACGTACGCGGGCAGGTCACACAGGTGTCCTCGGGGCGCAGCGTGTAGAACATGCAGCAGCTCGCCCGGTCCCGGGTGGGCAGTGCCGCGCCGTCCGGGCCGGTCAGCTCGCGGAAGGCGGCGCCGCCCGGATACGGGGCCGTGCCGCCCGGCAGCAGCCGCTTCAGTTCGGCCACCGCGCGCGGCTCCTCGCCCAGCAGGTGGCCCAGGTGCCACAGTCCCTCGGCGATCTCGTCCGACACCATGCCCCACAGGGCCCGGGGCCCGCGCCGCAGCCGCGGCCGGAAGCCCTCCAGGACCGGTCCGAGGTGCTCGGCGACGGCCTCCCGCACCTCGGCGCGCAGCGCCTCCTCGTCCGGTACGACGCGGGCGCCGGGCAGCCCGGCCGCCGGGTCGCCGGGCAGGCACGCGAACGAGCGCACGCGTACGGCCATCCGGCCCTGCTCGCGGTGGTGGGCGACGGCCTCGACGGGCAGCCGCGGCACCCGGCGGTGCAGGAACCAGGGAATGGTGATCAGCAGGCAGGCGGGCCAGGCGTAGCGGTGCAGGGCGAAGGCGGCGACGACGTCGGGGCGGGCCCGCTGCCCGTAGTCCCGGACGACCTGCGCGTCGTCCCAGGCCAGGAACGCGTCCAGGGCCGCCGGGTCGGTGGCCAGCTCGGCGGCCGTCACCCAGCCCTCGCCCCGCGGGGCCGTCGTCTCCCAGGCGGACACCGTCAGTCCGGGGAACACCTCGGTCAGCCGGGCGTACGCCCCGGCGAGGGGCTCGGTACGCGGCCGGTCGGCGAGCAGAGGGGCCATGCGGGACACCACCGATGTCGCGGTCGTTAGCAGGTAAGGCTTACCTTACCCGATCTTCGGTGGTTTTGAGCCGGGTTTGCACTGTCACAGGGGGCGCCTATGGTGCTGGAGAACGTGAGGAGGAACCCGCATGGAGCAGGGCAGAGCGGAACCGGCGCCGCGCCTGCGCGCACAGGTGCCCGCGCAGGGCGGCTCGCAGCCCGTGCGGGGCGAGCACACCCGTCATGACGTGCCCGCGGGGCGCCCCGCCGCGCACGCCGGCCCCGGCGCGCCGGACGCCGCGTACGAGCACCGTCCCGGCGTGCCCGACCCCGCCACGGCGTTCGTGCCCGCGCCCCTGTCCCCGTTCGGGCCCGTCCCCGGGGCGGTGCCCGGCGGTGTACGAGGCGGAGCGGTTCCGGCGCCCGCGCCCGCTGCCGCTGTCGATGCCGAGGACGATGCCCATGAGGTTGCCGAGGGTGTGGCCGGTGCGGTGCCGCGCAAGCAGCCGCAGCGGCACTCCGTACGGGGACAGGTGCTCGCCGCCCTCCGCGAAGCCCTGATATCCGGCGAACTGCTCCCCGGCGAGGTGTATTCGGCCCCCGCGCTCGCCGTCCGCTACGGCGTCTCCGCCACGCCCGTACGGGAGGCCATGCAGACCCTCGCCGGTGAGGGCGCGGTCGAAGTCGCCCCGAACCGCGGCTTCCGCGTCGCCCGGCGCACCCACCGCGACCTCGCGGAGCTGGCCGAAGTGCGCGCGATGCTGGAGGTGCCGGCGCTGCTGCGGCTGGCGCGGGCGCTGCCGGCCGGGCGGTGGGAGGAGCTGCGCCCGCTGGCCGCCGCCGGCGTCGCCGCCGCCGCCCGCGGCGACCGCGCGGGGTACGCGGAGGCCGACCACGCCTTCCATCACGCGCTGCTCGCGCTCACCGGCAACCGCCAGCTCCTCCTGGTCGCCGACGACCTGCACCGCCGTACGCAGTGGCCGGTGCCCGGCGCGCCCGGGCCCCGCACGGCCGACCTGCTCGCCGCCGCGTCCGAGCACACGGCGCTGCTGGACGCCTTGATGGCCCGGGAGTACGCGGTCGTCGAGCGGATCGCCCGCGAACACCTGGCACCGGCCCGCCGCTAGCGCGCGCCCCGCCGGGGCGCGCCTGCCGCCGGAGGCGCGCCCTCCGCCGGCACCGGGCACATGGCGCCGTCTTCAGGGAAGCAGCCGCTCCAAGGGCAGCGCCGCCACGTCCGCCGCGGGCCGGGAGAGGTAGAGGTCCGCGTGGTAGAAGCCGTCCGACTCCTTGCCCGCGGTGCCCAGGCCCCGGGCCTGGAGTGCGGCGAAGGCGGCCCGGCGCTCCGCGAGGTCGGCGAACCGGCGCTGGCGGAAGGTGCGGGCGGGCAGCCGCTCGGTCACCAGGCCCGCGTCGGCGAGCAGCGCGGCGACCGGCTCGTACGAGACGGTCCGCAGCACGAAGGCGGCGATCCAGGGCGGGGCGGGCGTACAGGCGAGCAGCCGGCCGAAGGTGGTGGCGGTGATGTAGCCCACGCCGCCCGTCACGGTGATCAGGCCGGTGCCCGCCAGGGCCGCGCGCAGCCGGGCGGTGGGCTCCGCGGCCTCCAGGTTCTCGGCGAACCCGGCGTCCAGCAGGCCCACGCGCTCGGCGTAGCCGACCGCGCGGCGGGCCGCGTCGATGCCGATGATCCGTACCGCTTCCGGCCGGCGCAGCTCGTCGAAGAACGCCCGGTCCTCCTCGGCCAGCCGGCCGGGTGCCAGGCCGCCGGTCTCCTGCGCGTCGGTGTACCGGTCGTACAGGTCGGCGAGGCCCAGCTTGTGGTTCAGCAGCGCCGCGTTGACCCCGTAGGAACAGCACAGGTCGACGACCTGGAGCGGCGGCCGCCCGGGGTGGCGCCGTTGCAGCGACTCGGTCAGGGTGCGGAAGACGGCCTGGCCGTGGTGCGGTATCTGGTAGTCGAGCGGGTGCAGCGTGCGGAAGTAGGTGCGGGGGTCGGGGCAGTCGTAGATGGCCTCGAAGTCCGCCTTTCCCCAGTCCGGGCCGGCCGATGAGTGCGGTGCTCCTGCTGCCAAGGTGTGGCCTCCTAGAAGGCGCTGCCGTAGGTCGGGAGTCGACCGCACCAGCATCCAGGGCCAAGTCCCGTACGGACAGTGCGACTTGAGGCCAAATTCGGGGCCTGTGGGGCCCGCGGAGCCGCCCATGCCCCGTCGCGCGCCCGGCCGGCGGCGGCTCCGGGCCGCCACCCGCCCCCGCCCTCCGGCGGCCCGCCCGCGGGCCGCCGGACGGCCGTGCCCTACGAAGGCGCGGGCGCCACCGGCACGTCGGCCAGGTGCTCGGCCAGCCAGGTCGGCACACCGCCCATGAGGCGGAAGAGCCGGGCGGCCTCGGTCCGCAGTCCCTCCGCCTCCTCCGGCGGCGCCGCGTCGGCGAGGGCGACCAGCGCCGGCGCCGTACCGACCAGGAAGCCCAGTTCCTCGCGGATCCGCAGCGACTCGGCGAAGCCGTGCCGGGCCTCCGCCAGTTCGCCGTCGCGCAGGGCCAGCCCGGCGAGGTGGCGCCAGGTGAAGGACAGCAGCAGGGTGTCGCCGTGCGTGGTCGCGCCCGCGTGGGCACGCCGGTAGGCGGCGCGGGCGGCCTCCGGGCTGTCGGCGATGTGTTCGGCCATCAGGCCGCGCCGGAAGTCCAGCAGCGGGCGGCCGGGCGCCGCCGGTGCCAGCAGCGCCGCCGCCCGGCCGAGCGCGGAGCGGGCCTCGTCGGCGCGGTCCCGTACGCCCAGAACGGTGGCCGCGTACGCCAGCTGGCCGCGCTCGCAGGCCGCGGCGCCCCGCTCGTCGTCGTCGCCCGCCAGTGCCTCGGCGGCGCGCAGCGCGTCCTCGGCCGCGGCCCATCCGGTGGCGGTGAACATGCAGCGCTCCACCAGGAGTGCGGCGCGGCGGATCGCGTACGGGGGGAACCCCGCCGCGTGTGGTTCCAGCAGTGCCGCCGCGTCGTCCCAGCAGCCCCGTGAGCGCAGCCGCCACACGGCACGGTCCAGGGCGTCCGCCCCGGCCGCCGATCTCGCCGCCGGGATCTCCGGCACCGATTCCACGGGTTCCGCGGTTCCCGCGGACTCCGCGGCTCCTGACATGGCGGTGTCCGCCACATTGCCCTCCCCGAGCGCACCGTCGAGCTGGTTCTGAGAAGCAGTGGGCGCATCTCAGCACGGATTCCGGCGCCCGGCCAAGGGGGAAGGTGAATGATTTCACAATCTCTTGGACGCCTCGCGGGGTTGACGGCGCGCCGGGAAAACGGGCAGGGCGCGGTGCGCCGGGGGAGCGGCGTGCCACGGGCACGGTACGGCGGAGCTGCCGGGAAACCTCCGAACGGGTGACGCCGCCGCAGCCCGCACCGCCCCCTCCTGACGCGAAGTCAACTGAGCGGCAGTCGCGATCAGTTGCGTGTCGGCCACCGGACCGGCGAGTACGCGCCATTCCGGCATGGCCGGATGCGTGCCCTGCCGTCCGGCAGCCGGCCGGGCCATGACACGGACTCTCAGCTCATCCGGAGCGCCAGGAAGAAGTCCAGCTTGTCCTCCAGGCGCGCCAGGTCCCGCCCCGTCAGCTGCTCGATGCGGCCGACCCGGTAGCGGAGGGTGTTGACGTGCAGGTGCAGGCGGGTGGCGCAGCGCGTCCAGGAGCCGTCGCAGTCGAGGAACGCCTCCAGGGTGGGGATCAGTTCGGCGCGGTGCCGGCGGTCGTAGTCGCGCAGCGGGTCCAGCAGGCGGGCCGTGAAGGCGCGGCGTACGTCGTCCGGGACGAAGGGCAGCAGCAGGACGTGCGAGGCCAGCTCCTCGTGGCCCGCCGCGCAGACCCGGCCGGGGCGGGCGGCGGCCACCCGGCGGGCGTGCCGGGCCTCCTCCAGGGCGCCGCGCAGACCCTCCGCCGAGTGGACGGAGGCGCTGACGCCGAGGGTCAGGCGCCCGTCGTCGGCCAGGCCGCGGGTCAGCGGCTCCTGGACGACGGAGAGCAGGGCGTCGGCCTGGAGGCCGGCGGCGGACGCGTCCCGGCCGTCCCGCGCGTCACCGTCCTCCGGCACGGCCGGCAGCGGCACCAGGGCCACCGCCTCGTCACCGGTGTGCGCGACGGCGATCCGGTCGGACGGGTCGGGCCCGAACGTACCGGGGTCGACCAGCACCTCTTCCAGGAGCGTCTGGGCGACCGGCCCGCCGGGCACGTCGCCGCCCTCCCACTCGACGCGGGCGACGACCACCTGCCAGTGCGGGGCGGTGCCCAGCCCGGGCAGCAGCACCGGCGCGGCCACCCGCAGCCGGGCCGCGATCTCGGCGGGCGCGGCGCCCGTCTGGACCAGTTCGAGGACTTCCTGCGCGAGGCGTCTGCGGACCGTACGGGCCGCGTCGCGGCGGTCCCGTTCGACGGCGATCAGCTGGGTGACGCCGTGCAGCAGGTCCAGGCGCTCCTCGGCCCAGTCGCCCGCGTCCGCCTCGACGGCCAGCAGCCAGTCGGACAGCACGGTCTCGCGCAGGTCCCGGCCGGTGCCGCGGATGGGGAAGAGGGAGTACGTGGTGCCGCCGAGCGGGAGCCGGTAGGGGCCGCGGCGGCCGCCGCGGGACGCGGCCAGGTGCTCGCCCGCCAGCCGGGCGCCCACCTCGGCGGGCAGCTCGGGGCCTGATCCGGCCAGCGTGGACCCGGCGATCTGCCGGCCGGTGGGGGACAGTACCCAGGCGCGCAGGTCCAGGTCGGAGCCGAGCAGGTCCAGGACGACCTCGGGGCCGCCGCCGGCCGGCCCGGACGTCATCAGGCGGCGGTGCCGGTCCACCACGGCGGCCAGGTCGCCCGCCCGCTCGCCGGAGACCTGCCGTACGACGTACTCGGTGATCGACGCGAAGGAGACGGCCTCGACGACGGAGAACAGCGGCAGGCGGTGCCGGGCGCAGGCCGCGACCAGGTCCTCGGGGACCGAGCCCAGCTCCGCCTCGCCGGCCGCCAGCCCGGCGACCCCGGCCGCGGCCAGGATGCGGACGAAGCGTTCGGAGTCCTCCGGCTCGCGGCGCCAGGCCAGCCCGGTGAGCACCAGCTCACCGCCGGACAGATAGCGGCTGGGGTCGCGCAGGTCGGTGGTCATCACGCCGCGCACGGTACGGTCCAGTTCCTCCTCGCCGCCCAGCAGCCGCAGGCCGAGAGTGCCGGTGTCCAGGAGTGCGCGGAGCCGCATGGTCTCTCGCCCGCCGTTCTTTTCTGTCTGGTGTTGCCGGTGGAATGCCGCGAGGTTTCTGCGCCTCGCCTTTCGTTCGAATCTACAAGACAGGCGCCGTGGCCAGCCAACCGCTTCATGGTTTCGGTGACTGCACCCGGTGGGCGCCGGGCGCGTTCACTGGGCCCCACCGCGTTGACAGGACAGGAACAGCTCCGCGGGTCCAGGGCCACAGGTCCCGGCCGCGGGGAACGGACGACCCGAATGCGCGAGTGGTGCCGGCGCCCGGCCGGCCCGGCGCCGCGACGCGCGCCGAAGAGACGTGGAAGAGAGCCCCGGATGGACTTCCTTCGCCCCGCCAGCTGGGAGGAGGCGCTCGCCGCCAAGGCCGAGCACCCCACCGCTGTGCCGATCGCGGGCGGCACCGACGTGATGGTCGAGATCAACTTCGACCACCGCCGCCCGGAGTACCTGCTCGACCTGAACCGCATCGATGACCTGCGGGAGTGGGAGGTGGGCGAGGAGACCGTACGGCTGGGCGCGTCCGTGCCGTACACGCAGATCATGGAGCACCTGCGCACCGAGCTGCCCGGCCTGGCGCTCGCCTCGCACACCGTCGCCTCCCCGCAGATCCGCAACCGCGGCGGCGTCGGCGGCAACCTGGGCACCGCCTCCCCGGCGGGCGACGCGCACCCGGCGCTGCTCGCCTCCGGCGGCGAGGTCGAGGCCGAGTCGGTGCGCGGCCGCCGCATGATTCCCATCGACGACTTCTACCTGGGCGTCAAGCGCAACGCGCTGGAGCCGGACGAGCTGATCCGCGCCGTGCACCTGCCCACGGCGGACGGGCCGCAGCAGTTCTCCAAGGTCGGCACCCGCAACGCGATGGTCATCGCGGTGTGCGCCTTCGGCCTCGCGCTGCACCCGCGCACCCGCACGGTACGGACCGGCATCGGCTCGGCCGCCCCCACCCCCGTACGGGCCAAGGCCGCCGAGGAGTTCTTGACGGCGGCCCTGGAGGAGGGCGGGTACTGGGAATCGGGGCGGCCCGTTCCGCCGTCCGTGGCGAAGCAGTTCGCCGAGCTGGCGGCGGGCGCCTGCAACCCGATCGACGATGTGCGCGGCAGCGCGAAGTACCGGCGCCACGCGGTAGGGATCATGGCGCGCCGCACCCTCGGCTGGACCTGGGAGTCCTACCGCGGCAACGAGAGGAGCGCCCAGTGCGCGTGAAGTTCACCGTCAACGGCCGCGAACAGCAGGCCGACGACGTATGGGAAGGCGAGAGCCTGCTGTACGTACTCCGCGAGCGGATGGGCCTGCCCGGCTCGAAGAACGCCTGTGAGCAGGGCGAATGCGGCTCCTGCACGGTCCGCCTGGACGGCGTGCCGGTGTGCTCCTGCCTGGTCGCGGCCGGGCAGGCCGAGGGCCGCGAGGTGGTCACCGTCGAGGGGCTCGCGGACTTCGCCGAGCAGCGCGCCCAGCGCGGCGGCTGCGGCACCGGCGCCTGCGGTTCGGCGTCCGGTACGAGCCTGGACGCGGCCCGGCGCTGGCAGGCCGAGCCGGCGGGCGCCGACGGCCGGACGGGTGAACAGGTCAGGCTGTCGCCGATCCAGCAGGCCTTCGTCGACGCGGGCGCCGTCCAGTGCGGCTTCTGCACGCCAGGACTGCTGGTCGCCGCCGACGAACTGCTGGAGCGCAACGCCCAGCCGTCCGACGCGGACATCCGCGAGGCGCTGTCCGGCAACCTGTGCCGCTGCACGGGCTACGAGAAGATCCTCGACGCGGTCCGGCTCGCCGCCGCCCGCGGCGCCGCGCGGACCACCGGAACGGGGGCCTGACCATGAGCGGAGTCACCCGCACACCCGCCCACCTCACCCAGGGCGGCACGACCGACGCGGGCATCGGCGCCTCCACGCTGCGCCCGGACGGCACCCTGAAGGTGACCGGCGAGTTCGCGTACTCCTCGGACCTGTGGCACGAGGACATGCTGTGGGGCTTCACGCTGCGCTCCACCGTCGCGCACGCCGAGATCGTCTCCATCGACACCTCCGAGGCGCTCGCCCAGTCCGGCGTCTACGCGGTCCTCACCTACGACGACCTGCCCACGGACGTGAAGCACTACGGCCTGGAGATCCAGGACACGCCCGTCCTGGCGCACGGCAAGGTCCGTCACCACGGCGAGCCGGTCGCGCTGGTCGCCGCCGACCACCCGGAGACCGCCCGCCGCGCCGCCGCCAGGATCAGAATCGAGTACCGCGAGCTGCCGCTGGTCACCGACGAGGAGTCGGCGACCCGCGAGGGTGCCCCACTGGTCCACGAACACCGCGACGACCACCACGCCGGACACGTACCGCACCCGAACATCGTGCACCGCCAGCCGATCGTGCGCGGCGACGCCGAGGCCGCGGCCCGCCGCGCCGACGTGATCGTCTCCGGCGAGTACGTCTTCGGCATGCAGGACCAGGCGTTCCTGGGCCCGGAGTCCGGTCTCGCGGTGCCCGGCGAGGACGGCGGTGTCGACCTGTACGTGGCCACCCAGTGGCTCCACTCCGACCTGCGCCAGATCGCGCCCGTCCTCGGCCTGCCCGAGGACAAGGTCCGGATGACGCTGTCCGGCGTCGGCGGCGCCTTCGGCGGCCGCGAGGACCTGTCGATGCAGATCCACGCCTGTCTGCTGGCGCTGCGCACCGGCAAGCCCGTCAAGATCGTCTACAACCGGTTCGAGTCGTTCTTCGGGCACGTCCACCGGCACCCCGCCAAGCTCTGGTACGAGCACGGTGCCACCAAGGACGGCAAGCTCACCCACATGAAGTGCCGCATCGTGCTGGACGGCGGCGCCTACGCGTCCGCCTCCCCGGCCGTCGTCGGCAACGCCTCCTCCCTGTCCGTCGGCCCGTACGTGGTCGAGAACGTGGACATCGAGGCCATCGCCCTGTACTCGAACAACCCGCCCTGCGGCGCCATGCGCGGCTTCGGTGCCGTCCAGGCGTGCTTCGCGTACGAGGCGCAGATGGACAAGCTGGCCAAGAAGCTGGGCATGGATCCGGTCGAGTTCCGGCAGCTGAACGCCATGGAGCAGGGCACCCTGCTGCCGACCGGGCAGGTGGTCGACTCCCCGGCGCCGGTCGCCGAGCTGCTGCGCCGCGTCAAGGCGATGCCGCTGCCGCCGGAGAACCAGTGGGAGACCACCGAGGGCGCCGACGTCCGGGCGCTGCCCGGCGGGCTGTCCAACACCACCCACGGCGAGGACGTCGTCCGCGGCATCGGCTACGCCGTCGGCATCAAGAACGTCGGCTTCTCCGAGGGCTTCGACGATTACTCCACCGCCCGGGTCCGGATGGAGGTCGTCGGCGGCCTGCCGGTCGCGACCGTGCACACGGCGATGGCGGAGGTCGGCCAGGGCGGCGTCACCGTCCACGCCCAGATCGCCCGTACGGAGCTGGGCGTCGAGCAGGTCACCATCCACCCCGCGGACACCCAGGTCGGCTCGGCGGGCTCCACCTCCGCCTCCCGGCAGACCTATGTCACCGGCGGCGCGGTGAAGAACACCTGCGAGCACGTCCGCGAGAAGGTGCTGGAGCTGGGCCGGCGCAAGTTCGGCACCCACCACCCGGCGTGGGCCACCGCCGAACTCCTGCTGGAGGGCGGCAAGGTGGTCACCGACGGCGGCGAGGTGCTCGCCGACCTCGTGGACGTCCTGGAGGGCGAGGCGGTCGACCTGGAGCTGGAGTGGCGCCACCGCCCCACTGAACCGTTCGACCTGCGCACCGGCCAGGGCAACGGCCACGTCCAGTACTCCTTCGCCGCGCACCGCGCCGTCGTCGAGGTGGACACCGGGCTCGGCCTGGTCAAGGTCATCGAACTGGCCTGCGCCCAGGACGTCGGCAAGGCGCTCAACCCGCTCTCCGTCGTCGGCCAGATCCAGGGCGGTACGACACAGGGCCTCGGTGTCGCGGTGATGGAGGAGATCATCGTCGACCCGAAGACCGCGAAGGTGCGCAACCCCTCCTTCACGGACTACCTGATCCCCACCATCCTCGACACGCCGACCATCCCGGTCGACGTGCTCGAACTCGCCGACGAGCACGCCCCGTACGGGCTGCGCGGCATCGGCGAGGCCCCCACCCTGTCGTCCACCCCGGCCGTCCTCGCGGCGATCCGGAACGCGACCGGGCTCGAACTGAACAAGACTCCGGTCCGTCCGGAGCACCTCACCGGCACCTGACCGTACCGGCGGTACGGCCGTACGCGGGCCCCACCCCCGTACGGCCGGACCGCCGCCGGCACCTGGGCCGTCCCCCGGGTCGTGCGGCCGATGTTCCATCCCAAATCTCGCGGCGCGGTGCGCGCGTGACGCGAGGGCCCCTATGAACCTTGGGAGTAAGGCACCATGACCCAGCAGTTCCTGGAGCCGCAGACCACGGCGGAAGACGCGGGCGCAGGCACGCGGCAGCCCGCCGGCCGGTCCTGGCTCGACCGGTACTTCCACATATCCGACAGAGGGTCGACGGTCGCGCGCGAGGTGCGCGGCGGCATCACGACCTTCATGGCGATGTGTTACATCCTCCTGCTCAACCCCCTCATCCTGTCCGTCCCGGACGCCGGGAAGCACACCCTGTCCAGCGCCGGCGTGGTCACCGCCACGGCGTTCGGCGCGGCGGCCTGCACCCTGCTCATGGGCTTCGTCGGCAAGGTGCCGCTGGCCCTGGCCGCCGGGCTGAACGTCTCGGCGGCGCTGACCTCGCAGGTCGTGCCGTACATGAGCTGGCCGCAGGCGATGGGCATGTGCGTGCTGTACGGCGTGGTGATCATGCTCCTGGTGGTCACCGGCCTACGCGAGATGATCATGAACGCCATCCCGCTCGCCCTCAAGCACGCCATCACCATGGGCATCGGGATGTTCGTCGCCCTGCTCGGCCTGGTGAAGGCCGGCTTCGTCGGCAAGGGCGCCGGCGGCCCCGTACAGCTCGGTCTGACCGGCGAACTCTCCGGCTGGCCGGTGCTCTTCTTCGCCGTCACCCTGCTGCTGATCTTCATGCTGCAGGCCCGCAACGTCCCCGGCGCCATCCTCATCGGCATCGTCATCGGCACCGTCCTGTCCGTGCTCGCCACCACCCTCGGCGGCCTCACCGACAAGGACTGGGGCGGCACCTCGCCCGAACTGCACGGCAGCGCCGTCGCCATGCCCGACTTCGGGCTCTTCGGGCACGTGGAGCTCGGCGGCTGGGACCAGATCGGCGCGATCACCGTCGGCGTGATCGTCTTCACCCTGGTGCTGGCCGGGTTCTTCGACGCCATGGCGACCATCATCGGCGTCGGCACGGAGGCGAAGCTCGCCGACGACAAGGGTCGGATGCCCGGCCTGTCCAAGGCGCTGTTCGTGGACGGCGCGGGCGGTGCCATCGGCGGCGTCGCGGGCGCGTCCGGCCAGACCGTGTTCATCGAGTCGGCCAGCGGCGTCGGCGAAGGCGCCCGCACCGGCCTGTCCTCGGTCGTCACCGGCCTGTTCTTCGCCGCCTGCCTCTTCTTCACCCCGCTCACCCAGCTCGTGCCCGCCCAGGTCGCCGCGGCCGCCCTCGTCGTCATCGGCTCGATGATGATGAGCGCCGCCAAGCACGTGGACTGGAGCGACCGGTCGGTGTCCATCCCGGTGTTCCTCACCGTGGCGCTGATGCCCTTCACGTACAACATCACCGCGGGCGTCGGCGCGGGCGTCATCGCCTACACCGCGATCAAGGCCGCCCAGGGAAAGTGGCGGGAGGTCGGCGCCTTCATGTGGGTACTCGCTGTGATCTTCCTCGTCTACTTCTCGCTGCACCCGATCGAGAACTGGCTGGGCGTCAAGTAACACCTGCCCCGCTCCCACCCGTAAGGAGACCGACATGCTGGACATCGCCGACGAGCTGCACCGGTGGGCCCGGCAGCGCCGCCCCTTCGCGGTGGCCACCGTCGTGGCCACCAGCGGCAGCGCGCCCCGCCGGCCGGGCGCCGCACTGGCCGTCGACCGCGACGGCACGGCGATCGGGTCGGTCTCCGGCGGGTGCGTGGAAGGGGCGGTCTACGCACTCTGCCAGGAAGCGCTCCGGACCGGTGAAACCCTCCTCGAACGCTTCGGCTACAGCGACGAGGACGCCTTCGCGGTCGGCCTGACCTGCGGCGGCGTCATCGACATCCTCATCACTCCGGTACGGCCGGACGGCCCGGACGCACCGGAGGACGACGGCACCCGCACGCGGGACGACACGGACCGTGCCGCCACCCTCACCGCCGCCCTGGCCGCCGCGGCCTCCGGCGAGGCGGCGGCGGTGGCCCGGGTCGTCAGCGGCCCGGCCCGCCTCCTGGGCGGCGCCCTGCTCGTACGCCCCGAGGGGACCGTCACCGGCACCCTCGGCGGCCACCCGGACCTGGACCGCACCGCCGCCCACGAGACCCGCGCCCTCCTGGAGGCGGGCCGTACCGCCACCGTCGAGATCGGCGCGGACGGCTCCCGCTGCGGCGAACCCGTCGTCCTCCTCGTCGAGTCCGCCGTCCCCGCCCCCCGCATGATCGTCTTCGGTGCCATCGACTTCGCCGCCGCCCTCGTACGCGCCGGCAAGTTCCTCGGCTACCACGTCACCGTCTGCGACGCCCGCCCCGTCTTCGCCACCCGCGCCCGCTTCCCCGACGCGGACGAGATCGTCGTCGACTGGCCGCACCGTTACCTGGAGACCCAGGACCTCGACGCCCGCACCGCCCTGTGCGTCCTGACCCACGACGCCAAGTTCGACGTCCCCCTCCTGGAACGCGCCCTGCGCCTGCCCGTCGCCTACGTAGGCGCCATGGGCTCCCGCCGCACCCACCTCGACCGCCTCGCCCGCCTGCGCGACACCGGCCTGACCGAACTCGAACTCAACCGCCTGCGCTCACCCATCGGCCTCGACCTCGGCGCCCGCACCCCCGAGGAGACCGCCCTGTCCATCGCCGCCGAAATCGTCGCCAACCGCCACGGCGGCACCGGCACCCCCCTCACCGGCGCCCACACGCCCATCCATCACGACGGCCCCGCCTCCCTGGACCGGATCGGGCCGGCTTCGGTGGCCTGAGGGGGAGCGGGCCTCAACGCCCCGCGTACAGCTCCAGGTCCACGAGGAGTGCCCGGTGGTCCGTGCCGGGCAGGTCGAGGAAGCGTGCCGTGCGGGGCCACAGCGTTGCGCTGATCAGGATGTGGTCGATCTGGGCGCCCAGTACGGGGGTGGTGCGGGACGGCCACGACGGCGTGCGGGGGCGGCCGGCCAGGGCCGCGCTGTCGCGTAGGCCGGTGGCGAGGACGGACCGGAACGCGGCGTGGTCCTGGGAGGAGTTGAAGTCGCCCGCGATGACCAGCGGGTCGGGGCCGCGGGCTGCCGCCAGGTCGCGGAGGCGGCCGAGTTCGGCGCGCCAGGCGGGCAGGGAGGCGGGCAGCGGGGGCATGGGGTGGGCCACCTGGAAGCGGATGCGCCGGTCCGAGAGGGTGACGGCCGCGCGGGGCATGGCGAGTTCGCCCGTGACCTCGCCGTCCTGGGTGAGGGGGTACCGGCTCAGTACGGCGGAGCCTTCGGACGCGCCGTGCCCGGCGAGCAGACGGTACGGGTAGGCCGCGCGGACGGCGGGGGAGTCCAGGGCCGCGGCGCAGCGGTCCGGGTCGCACTCCTGGACCGCGACGAGACCGGGCCGCTCCCGGCGCAGCGTGGCCAGCAGCCCGTCGGTCGCCCGGCCGAATTCGAGGTTCGCGCTCAGGACGCGGAGCCGGGCGACGGCCGGGCCGCGCGGCGGCTGTGGGTCGGTGCCGTACGCGGGGAGGAACGCGGCCGTGCCGATCAGGGCGGCGGCGGCCCAGAACAGGCCGGGACGCCAGCGGGCGGCCAGGGAGAGAGCCAGGCCGAGACCGGCGGGGACCAGCAGCCAGGGCAGGAAGGCGAGCAGCTGGGGTACGGGCGTCACGCCGTCCGAACCGGCGGCGCGGAAGAGCAGGGGGACGGTGGCGACGAGCAGCAGCACGGCCGCCGCGACCGGGGCCGCCCGCCTGCGCCGCCGTGGTGCCGCACCGGTCGCGGCGGCCGATGCATTCCCCGTCGCCATAGGACGATGGTGCCCTGCCGATGGCCGGGTGCGAGGCGTTTCGCGCGGGTGCTTGGGGAATTCTTGGCCGAATGGGGGAGGGGGCGGCGGGGTGGGTGTGGCATTATGCGGAGATGTGGGTGCCGGACGTACGGCATCCGGTTGATGAAGGTGCCGGAACGTGCGGCATCCGGTTGACGAGGATGCCGGAACGAGCGGCGTCCGGTGTGTGTCCGCGCGAGCGAGGAGGTGATCGGGATGAGTCCCGAAGGAAGTCCTTGCCGCAGCGTCGCGGTGTGCTGACCGCGGAATTCGCCGTGTTCCGACCGGCCGGGCCCGATGGGTCCGGTGCTCCCTCCATTTCGTGTGGCCTTTTCGTGTGCCGTACGCCTGGTCCCGTGCGTGGGAAAACGCGCGGCCGTACCACGGCGCATTTCGGCATGCGTGCATTCCCGCACGTCCGGTAATAGCGTAATCGCCGGTCACTCGCGATCGATTTCACTCGTCGCGCGTCGAATTCCCCGTATCCGGGGGCGCTGTCGAACCTGTCGAACACAAGGGGGCCGCCCGCGGGCGGCCCCGCACCGACGGATGGAAGAGGAGCGCGGATCATGGTGAACGAGTGGCAGCTGGCCGGCAACATCGCCGCCGGCCTCGGCTTCGGCGCGGTCATCGGCCTGGAACGGCAGTGGCGTGCCCGGATGGCGGGGCTGCGCACCAACGCGCTGGTCGCCGCCGGAGCCGCACTGTTCGTGCTGCTGTCGCAGTACGGCTTCGCGGCCGCGACCAGCACCACGGGCTACGACGGGTCGCGGGTCGCCGCGCAGATCGTCTCCGGCATCGGCTTCCTCGGCGCCGGCGTCATCATGCGGGACGGGCTGAACGTACGCGGCCTGAACACCGCGGCCACCCTGTGGTGCTCGGCCGCGGTCGGTGCCCTGGCCGGCACCGGCCTGTACGTCGTCGCGGCGCTCGGCACGGCCGGTGTGGTCGGCGCGAACCTGGTGCTGCGGCCGCTCGGCCGGCGGCTGGACCGGGAGCCCGGCGGCGGCGCGGAGGTGGCGACCGATTACTACTTCGAGGCGGTGTGCACCGAGCCCGAGGAAGCGCACATCAGGACGCTCGTCGTCCAGGCCGTCAGCCGCCCCGGCTTCCGGCTGCGGGCGGTGCACAGCCGCGACGACGGCGCCGCGCGGCAGGACGACGGTACGCCGCCGAAGGTCACCGTCGCCGCCGAGCTGACCACCGAGCGGCGCGACGACAGCCTGCTCGAAGAGGCGGTCAGCAGGCTGTCGCTGGAGCCGGCGGTGTCGGCCGTGAGCTGGACGGTGCTGAACAACCCGGACGGCGGGGAGAGGGACTACGGCGAGCCGTACGGCGAGGACTACGACGACCGTGCGCGGAACCGGCGCCGCCACCGGGTGCGGGACTTCTTCTCGGGACCGGGCGGCTCCGGCGGCGGCCCCCGCGGCTCCGGCGGCCCGTCACGTAAAACCGGGTGACGGCGCGCGGACCCCGCGGCTAGCGTCTTCCCTGTGAGCACGGACATACGTGACATCCCTGAAGCGCATGTGGACCGGGCCCTCGATCTCGCCTATCTCGCGTTCCACGAGAAGACCGGCGACGCCACCCGCAAGCGCCACCGCGAAGCGCTGCTGCGCTGCGAGCGGGTGGGCGCGTACGACGACGGGGAGATCGTCGGCTTCGCCGCGGCGCACCGCCTGGGCCTCTCCGTCCCGGGCGGCGAACTGCCCGTCGCCGAACTGGACTTCGTCTCCGTCGCCCCCACCCACCGGCGGCGCGGCGTACTGACCGGCATGATGGCCGGGATGTGGCGCCGCTGCGCCGCCGACGGCCGGCCGCTGGCCTGCCTGTGGGCGTCGGAGGACGCGATCTACGGCCGCTTCGGCTTCGCCCCCGCCACCGAGGCGTACAGCGTCGAGATCGACACCACCCGCCCCCTGGGCCTGCGCATCACGCCCGACCGGCGTCCGCTGCGGCTGCTCGCCCCGGCGGACGCCGTCGGCGTCCTCGCGCCGCTGTACGAGGCGGGCCGGGCGCGGCGCGGCGGACGGCTCTCCCGCGACGAGGCGTGGTGGCGGCGCGCGCTGCTCTCCGGCGACGAGGACGGTGACGACGGCAAGGACGGCCCGTCGCGCATCGTCGTCCTCGGCGACAAGGGCGCACCCGCCGCCGGATACGTCGTGTACCGGGTGGGGGAGAAGGGCGTCGTCACCGTCGGGGAGATGGAGGCGCCCGACGCGCCGGCCGCCGCGGCGCTGTGGTCCTATCTCGCCGCCATCGACCTGACCCGCAAGGTGCGGGCCTGGGCGGTCGCCCCCGACGACCCGCTGCTGCACTTCGCCGCCGACCGCGACCAGGTACGCGTCACCGGCCGGCTGCCCGCGCTGTGGCTCCGGCTGGTGGACGTGGCCCGGGCGCTGACCGCCCGCTCCTGGGCCGTACCCGCCGATCTCGTCCTGGAGGTGCGCGACGCCGCCCTGCCCGCCAACGCCGGCCGCTTCCGGCTGACCGCGGACCCGTCCGGCGCCACGTACGAGCCCTCGGGCGACCCGGCCGACCTGGCCCTGGACGTACGGGAGCTGGCGGCCTGCTACCTCGGCGGCGTGCCGCTGCGGCGGCTGGTGCGCGCCGGGCTGGCCGAGGAACGTACGCCGGGTGCGGCCCGGTCGCTGGATGCCGCGCTGGAGACGGAGTACCTGCCGTTCGCCGGCGACGACTTCTGAGCGGACCGCTGCGGGGCCGCGCGGTGGCCGGAAGCGGTGCACCGTGCCGCACCGCACCGTTTGGGCGCGGTGCGGCCGGGCACCCGCCGCCGTGTTCCGAGTCCCGATCGTGCGAAGGAGCGTTCCATGACCGACATCTGGGGTTACCCGGCCGCCGCCGGCCACACGGCCGGCACGGACCTCACGGGTTTCAAGGTCGAGGCCACGGACGGCAGCATCGGCAAGGTCGACAAGCACTCCGACGAGGTGGGCTCCGCCTGGATCGTGGTCGACACCGGTGTGTGGATCTTCGGCAAGCACGTCCTGCTGCCGGCCGGTGTCGTCACGTCCGTCGACACCGCCGAGCGCAAGATCTACGTCTCCCGCACCAAGGAAGAGATCAAGAACTCCCCGGAGTTCGACAAGGAGAAGCACCTCGGCAACCCGGACTACCACCAGCAGCTGGGGTCGTACTACCAGCCGCATCACAAGTGACGGGCCCTCAGCGGCCGGCTTCCTGAGGCGGGGCCTCCGGGCCCCGCCCTCGTCGTACGCCCGACGGGCCGGCGGGTCACTCCTCCAGGGCTGCCGCGATGCGGTCCAGGTCGGCGAGGAGCGCCGGCATACGGTGCGGCGGGACCGCCTCCACCATGCGCTGTTCGACGGCGTAGACGGCGGCCTGGACGGTGGCGAGGCGTGCGTGGCCCTCCTCGGTCAGGTGCGCGGGCCGGGCGCGGCCGTGGTCGGCGGTGGCGGGGCGGGTGATCAGCCCCGCCTCCTGGAGGCCCCGCAGGACGACGTTCCCGGACTGCCGGGTGACGAAGGTGGCCCGGGCCAGGTCGGCGTTGGACATGCCGGGGCGCAGCGCCAGGAGTTCGAGAGTGGCGTACTGCGGCACGGTCAGCCCGTGCTCGCGCAGGACCTTGTCCATGGCGCCACGCAGGGCCGCCTGGGCGCGCTTGAGCAGGTACCCCACGTGGTGGGTGACGTCCTCCGCGGGGTGCGGCGGTTCGGCCGGCGTGCTCTCCATCATGTCAGCATGCTGACACATGCGCGGGCGGCCCGGCGCCCGCCCCTCACGGCAGCAGCCCCGCCCGGCGCGCGGCCACCACCGCCTGGAGCCGGGAGTGGACCCCCAGCTTGCGCATGGCCGAGCGCAGATAGCTCTTGACCGTCTCCGGGCGCAGCCCCAGCCGGTCCGCGGCCACCGCGTTGGTCGCGCCGGTGGCCACGCACGCCAGGACGTCCACCTCGCGCGGCGCCAGCACCGCGCCGTCCGCCCGGACGTACCCGGGAGCGGACGCCGCCGCCAGCCGGCCGCACACCGCCAGCATCTCGTGGCGCAGCACCGGGTCCGCGATGCGCTGCGCCAGGGCCCGCAGGTCGCCGTGGGCCTCCCGTACCTCCTCCCAGGCCGCCGGGCCGGCGGCGGTCGGCTGCCGGGCGACCGACAGGAGCCGCTGGGCCTCGTCCTGGAGGAGCAGCGCCTGCTCCAGCTCCCGGGCGGCCTGCATGGCGGCGGACAGCGGGCGGTCGCCGAGCTGCACGGGGTGGCGCAGGGCCCCGTACAGGACTCCGCGCACCCGCCGGCGGACGACGACCGGCACCGCGAGTACGGAGAACAGGCCCTCGGCCGCCACGGCGGCGTCGTACTCGTGGCTGATGACGGCGGAGGAGTGGTAATCCGTCACCGCGAAGGGCCGGGTGAGCACGGCCGCCTTGCCGCCGAGGCCGTTGCCGTGCCGGACGGCGAGCCCGTGCAGCGCGGCGGACCTGGCGCCCGTCAGCTCGCTGATGCGGTAGCGGCCGGTGCCGTACCGCAAACCGCCGAACGCCACCGGCAGTCCGCTCGCCCGCCGCAGCCGCGACAGTGCCGCCCGTACGTCGACCGATCCGCCGCACTCCGATTCGACCCGCACGCCGAAACCTCCGCTTCCCCCCGTTCGGGGGTGGTGAGACCTGCGTCACTGATTACACGATGGCGGTAGGCGGTGCGGCAATGAGGAGGACACATGGCGGACACGGATACGACAGGTGCGACGGGTGGTACGGACGGTATGAGGGAGGTTGTCCCTGTTCCGGAAGCGGCGGGAGGAGCGGTGAACGCTGTGGACGCGACGGAGGCCGCCGCGAACGGGGCGGAACCCACGACCGGCACCGGCGCCGCGGCCGCCGACCCGACCGCGGAGTTCCGCGCGGCGCGTGACTTCCTCCTCCGCCACCGTGCGGACTACGCCGGTGCCCGCGCGGGCTTCACCTGGCCCCGCCCCGCGCACTTCAACTGGGCGCTGGACTGGTTCGACCGCATCGCCGACGGCAACGGGCGCACCGCCCTGCACATCGTCGAGGAGGACGGCACCCACACCCGCCGCACCTTCGACGAGCTGCGCCGCCGTTCGAACCAGGCCGCCAACTGGCTGGCCGCGCAGGGCGTCCGGGACGGTGACCGGATCGTGGTCATGCTGGGCAACCAGGTGGAGCTGTGGGAGACCGCGCTGGCCGCGATGAAGCTGCGCGCCGTCGTCATCCCCGCCACGCCCCTGCTGGGCCCGCTCGACCTCGCCGACCGCGTCGCCCGCGGCCGGGCCCGGCACGTGCTCGTACGCGCCGCGGACACCGGCAAGTTCGCGGACGTCCCCGGTGACTACACCCGGATCGCGGTCGGCGGCGACGCGGGGACGGCCGCCACCGGCTGGCTCACCTACGAGGACGCGTACACCGCCTCGGAGACGTACGAGCCCACCGGCCCCACCTGGGCTGACGACCCCCTGATGCTCTACTTCACCTCCGGCACCACGGCCCGCCCCAAGCTCGTCGAGCACACCCACACCTCCTACCCCGTCGGCCACTTGGCGACGATGTACTGGATCGGCCTGCGCCCCGGCGACGTGCACCTGAACATCTCCTCGCCCGGCTGGGCCAAGCACGCCTGGTCCAACCTCTTCGCCCCCTGGAACGCCGAAGCCACCGTCTTCATCCACAACTACACCCGCTTCGACGCGGCCCGGCTGATGACCGAGATGGACCGGGCGGGCGTCACCAGCTTCTGCGCCCCGCCGACCGTGTGGCGGATGCTCATCCAGGCCGACCTGACGGCCCTGAAGAACCCGCCGCGGGAGATCGTCGCGGCCGGTGAACCGCTCAACCCGGAGATCATCGAGCGGGTGCGGGAGGCCTGGGGCGTCACCGTCCGGGACGGCTTCGGACAGACCGAGACCGCCGTCCAGGTGGCCAACACCCCTGGTCAGCCCCTCAAGCCAGGCTCCATGGGCCGCCCCCTGCCCGGCTTCGACGTCGTCCTGCTGGACCCGGTGACCGGCGAGCCCGCCGAGGAGGGTGAGATCGCCCTCGACCTGTCGTCCCGTCCGGTCGGCCTGACCACCGGCTACCACGGCGACCCGGAGCGCACCGCCGAGGCGATGGCCGGCGGTTACTACCGCACCGGCGACATCGGCGCGCGCGACGGCGACGGCTACCTCACCTACGTGGGGCGCGCGGACGATGTCTTCAAGGCGTCCGACTACAAGATCTCACCCTTCGAGCTGGAGAGCGCACTCCTGGAGCACGAGGCGGTCGCCGAGGCCGCCGTCGTCCCCGCGCCCGACCCCGTACGGCTGGCCGTGCCCAAGGCGTACGTGGTGCTGGCGGCCGGCTGGGAGCCTGGGCCGGAGACCGCGGCGGTGCTCTTCGCGCACTCCCGTGCGGTGCTCGCCCCGTACAAGCGGGTGCGGCGGCTGGAGTTCGCGGACCTGCCCAAGACGGTCTCGGGCAAGATCCGCCGTGTGGAACTGCGTGAGCGCACCGCCGCAGCGGGCGGTGGCTCCGCCGAGTACCGAGAGGAAGACCACCGATGACCGACATGAGCAGGTCACCGAGCCACCCACCGGGCCCCCTGGAGAGCGGCGCGGAGCACCCCCGGGAGGCGTACGCGCGGGGGGAGACCGACCGGCCGCTGCTCGACCGCACCATCGGCGCCGACCTGGAACGCGCCATCGGCCGGTTCGGCGACCGCGAGGCGCTGGTCGACGTGGCGGGCGGGCGCCGCTGGACGTACGCCGAGCTGGGCCGGGCGGTGGACGAGGTCGCGCTCGGCCTGCTCGCCAAGGGCGTGCGCAAGGGCGACCGGGTCGGCATCTGGGCGCCCAACTGCCCCGAGTGGGTGCTGGTGCAGTACGCCACCGCCCGCATCGGCGCCGTGATGGTCAACATCAACCCCGCGTACCGCGTGCACGAATTGGCGTACGTGCTCAAGCAGGCCGGGATGAGCGTGCTGGTCTCCGCCGTCGCCCACAAGTCCAGCGACTACCGGCGGATGATCGAACAGGTCCGGGCCGAGAGCCGGGCCCTGCGCGACGTGGTCTACATCGACGACCCGACCTGGGACGGGCTGCTGGCCGCGGGCGCCGGGGTGCCGCACGAGCGGCTGGCGGCCTGCGCGAAGGAGCTGTCGCCGCACGACCCGGTCAACATCCAGTACACCTCCGGCACCACCGGCTTCCCCAAGGGCGCCACCCTCTCCCACCACAACATCCTCAACAACGGCTTCTGGGTGGGCGAGACGGTCGGCTACACCGAGCACGACCGGGTCTGCCTGCCGGTGCCCTTCTACCACTGCTTCGGCATGGTCATGGGCAACCTCGGCGCCACCTCGCACGGCGCCTGCATCGTCATCCCGGCGCCCGCCTTCGACGCGGCGGCCACCCTGCGCGCCGTCCAGGACGAGCGCTGCACCTCCCTGTACGGCGTACCGACGATGTTCATCGCCGAACTCGACCACCCGGACTTCGCCACGTACGACCTGTCGTCGCTGCGCACCGGGATCATGGCGGGCTCGCCGTGCCCGGAGGAGGTGATGCGGCGGGTCGTCTCCGAGATGCACATGGCCGAGGTCTCCATCTGCTACGGCATGACCGAGACCTCACCGGTCTCCACCCAGACGCGGCGCGACGACGACCTGGCGCACCGCACCGGCACGGTGGGCCGGGTACTGCCGCACATCGAGGTCAAGGTGGTGGACCCGGCGACCGGCGCGACCGTACGGCGCGGTGAACCGGGCGAACTGTGCACCCGCGGCTACAGCGTGATGCTGGGCTACTGGGAGGAGCCGGAGCGCACCGACGAGGCGATCGACGCGGAGCGCTGGATGCACACCGGCGACCTCGCGGTGATGAACGACGACGGCTACCTGCGGATCGTCGGCCGCATCAAGGACATGATCATCCGGGGCGGGGAGAACGTCTACCCGCGCGAGATCGAGGAGTTCCTCCACACCCACCCGAAGATCGCGGACGTCCAGGTGGTCGGCGTCCCGGACGCCAAGTACGGCGAGGAGATCGCCGCCTGCGTCATCCTGCGCGACACCGCGGACGGACTCACCCGCGACGAACTGACCCGCTTCTGCCGCTCGCGCCTCGCGCACTACAAGGTGCCGCGGTACGTCCACGTCCTCGACACCTTCCCGATGACGGTCAGCGGCAAGGTCAGGAAGGTCGAGCTGCGGGAGCGGCTGGCGGCCCGGCTGGCGGCGGAAGCGGCGCTGGAGCCGGCACGGCCGGCGGACGCGGGCGCAGCGGGCCCGGTCGAGGCGGCCCAGGCGTAGCGCCGCCGGGAGCGGTACGGCCGGGCCGCGCGCCGTGAGGTCAGGCGCGGCCCGGCCAGTCCAGCGCGAGCTGCTGCGCCCGCGGCAGCCGGGCCACGATCAGGTCGTACGAATCCTCGATCAGGTCCAGGACCAGCCGGTCGTCCAGCGCCCCCGCCAGCGAGACGGTGTTCCAGTGCCGCTTGTTGAGGTGGTAGCCCGGCACGATCTCGGGATGCGCGGCCCGCAGCCGCTCCGCCAGGTCGGGGTCGCACTTCAGGCTCACGCTCAGCGGCTCGGCGTCCAGACTGCTCAACGCGAAGATCTTCCCGCCGACCTTGAACGTGCACACCTCACGGTGGCCGGGGAACGGGAACTCCTCGGTCGCCCCGTTGAAGTCCAGGCAGACGGCCCGCAGCCGTTTCGCGTCGAACATACGGCCATTATCGCGCGGCCGGAACCCGCCACCAGCAGCAACTGGCCCACGGCCGCGGTCACTCCCACCCATGCCGCACGCACCGGCCAGCCCCGGGGCAGCCCCGCAGCGGTGGCCCCGGCCCCGGGCAAGCGAGGAGCGCCCGCAGGCCACCCGAACCGCCCACCGGAGCGCCGGATCAGCCGTCCCGCCGCATGCACACCCGCTCCCACCGGTCCAGCCCCAGCTCCGCCTCCCGGCGGCGGATCCCGCGCAGGCCCTGGGTGATCTCGGCGTCGGCCAGGACCCGGAAGCCGAGCCGGGCGTAGTACGGGGCGTTCCACGGCACGCCAGCGAAGGTGGTGAGCGTGACCGACGGCAGCCCGCTGTCCTGCCGGGCCCGCTCGATGAGCGCCCGGCCGAGCCCGCGCCGCGCGCCGTCCGGATGCACGGAGACCTGCTCGATGTGCGCGCAGCCGTCGACCGGCTCCCAGAGCAGATACGCGAGCGGCGCGGCATCCGGCGCCGCCCCGGAGCAGGCGACCAGGGCCCGGCCCGCCTCCTGGTAGCGCGTCAACTCCGCGAGCGACGGCGGCTCGTCGTCCGCGATCCGGTCCATCCCCACCGCCCGGAACGCCTCCCCGGCCGCCCGCTCGATGTCCTGCAACACGGGCAGGTCGCGGGGTACGGCCGCACGGATGACGGGGCGGGGCTCAGTTGCGTTCATGGAAGCACCGTCGCAGGCCGGCCGGCGCCCGGCAGCCGAATTTCGGGTGGTCTGCCGGGGCCGGGCCGTCCCTCGCGGGGTCAGTGTCTGAGGAGGCGGTCCGCCGAGCGGGTCACGAAGAACAGCAGGCCGGCGGTGAGCAGCGCCGCCATGACGGCCACGTGGGCCACGGACCGCGCGTCGGGGCCGTGCGCGAGGGCCGCGTTCAGTACGAGGGTGAGCCCGGTGACCGAGACCAGGGGGCCGGCGGCGTACCACGCGGCGAACAGGAACGGTCCGGGGCCGCCCATCGGCGTGGCGCCACCGGCGAACAGCAGGTCCGTGCGCGCCGGTCCGCGGCACGCGCCGAAGACCGCCGCCGCCGCGAACGGCACCGCGCACAGCGGCATCAGCAGGAGCGTCCACCCCGCGCCGGCCAGCGCGTACGGCACGGCCGCGAGCAGTCCGAGCAGCACGCCGAGGACCGCGGGCACGACCGCGTGCTGGAGCATCAGCGTCCGCAGCCGGAACGGGGACCAGGCCGCCCGCCGTACGTCGTCGGTCTCCAGGCGGGCCGGTTCGGCGAGGGCGCCGACCGCCGCGTACCCGCACAACAGCCCCACGGCCAGGCCCAGTACGCGCTTCTCGCCCGCCGTCGCCGCGCCGAGCCCCGCCGCCGCGGCGGCAGCGGCCGTCCAGGTGACGGCGCGGCCCAGCCGGCCCGGCGAGCGCAACAGGGCCAGCAGGTCGCGCCGGACGACGACCAGGTACCGGTGACGCGGCGGCGGCAGACGGAACCGGCGCTTCGGCGCGTCACCGCCCGCCTCCATGACGGCCAGTTTCGCGGCCCGCAGTTCCAGGGCGAACACCCCGGACGTGACGGCCGTGGCCGTCGCCGCACGGCTGCGCAGCTGCGCGTTGGGTACGTACCCGGCGTCCCGGTGGGCGTACAGGACGGCCGCCACGGTGCCGGCCACCAGGAGCGCGGTCGCGGCGGGCCAGGCCGGCGCCGGTCCGCCTGTCGCGGCCACGACCGGCTGCGCTGCCCAGCCCCAGGGACCGGACCACAGTTCGGCCAGTTCCAGCGGCGCCCAGCGGTGACCGGTGCCGGCCAGGGCGGCCTGCCCGGCGCTCAGGGCCAGCAGCAGGGTGACCGGCGCGGTCGATCGCCGTACGGAGCGCGCCAGGTGCGGTCTGCGCTCCACCACCATGCCGAGCGACACGGCCAGCAGCGGCAGGCAGAGCGCCGCCGGCAGCAGGGCCGCCAGTCCGCCGCCGAACGACGCCAGGCCGGTGACCTGGAGGATCACGGCCGCGGCCACCGCCACCAGCAGCCCGGCGGCCACGGCCAGCCCGGCCGAGACCCGGAAGGCGGGCCGCAGCACCGCCCCGCGCCGTACGGGCTGGGCGAGGAGCCAGCCGGCGGCGGGCCCGGACACCACGACCGGCCCGCGCCACAGCGCGTCCCGGGCGGCGAGGACGGCCAGGCCGAGGGTGCCGGCGACGAAGGCGGCCGGCAGGGCGCGCTGGAGGTCGGCGCCGAGGGTGCCGTGGTCCGCGCCGAGCTTGAGTTCGCTCAGGAAGCGGTGGGCGTAGCCGCTGCCGTACCCGAGGGCCGCGAGGACGACGCAGTACACGAGGACGGCCTGGTCGCGGCGGCGCTGCCGGTGGTGGGCGCGGCGCTTGGCGCGCAGCCAGCGCAGTGTTTCGGGGGTGCGGTCGTCGTCGGCCTCGGTCCAGACGGCAGCCTCCTCCTCGGCCTCGTACGGCGAGCCGGCGGCCGCCGGGGAGCCGTCCTCGGCAGGGGAGCCCTCCTCCGCACCGCGTTCCGTGTCGCGTGCGGTCATGAGCGCACGCCCAGCTTCTCCAGCACCTCCGCCGGGCTGCCCTGCTCGACGACCCGGCCGTCCTCCAGCGCGATCATGCGGTCGGCGACCTCCAGGGCCAGTTCCGCCTGGTGGGTGGCGAGCAGGACGGCCACGCCGTCCGCCTTCTCGGCGACCAGGAGGGCGGCCAGGCGCGCGCGGGCGTCGGGGTCGAGCCGCTGCTCGGGTTCGTCGAGGACGAGCAGGTCACGCGGCCGTACCAGCGCGGCGGCCAGCAACAGTGACTGCAACTGGCCGGAGGACAGCGAGCCCGGCAGCGCGTGCGCGTGCCCGGCCAGCCGCCGGTCGGCGAGCACCTGGTCGATCCAGGCCTGGGCGTCGTCCACGGCATGGGCCACGGTGACCAGTTCCAGGTGCTCGCGGACGGTCAGGTCGGGGTAACAGGCGACGCTGTCGCCGACCACCGCGACCCGCGCCCGTACCTCCGGGTCGTCCTCCGCGACCTTGCGGCCGGCGAACCGGGCCGTACCGGTGGTCGGCGCGTCCCGGCCGCACGCGATGCGCAGCAGCGTGGACTTGCCGGACCCGTTGTGGCCGAACAGGGCCGTGCAGCTGCCGGCGGCCAGGTCGAGGTCGATCGGGTGCAGTGCCTGCCGGTCGCCGTAACGGCGGCTGACGCCGCGCAGTTGCAGCAGCGCGTTCGCGCTGGTCCTGGCCTTCATGGGGAGTGCTTTCCGTACGCCGGATGGGTCGCTCCCGACCTTAAGGCCCTGGGTACGGGGCCTGACCGACGCCCGGGCCGTGGCGCCAGACCGGCAGCGCGGTGGCGCACAGCCCTGCGATCCGCCGCGATTCCGCGCGATCCGAGTGGTGCCGCCGTGGCGTCACTGCGGTGCCACTGCGGGCCGCAGTGGTGGCGCCGGGGGGTTGGACATCGGCAATTTTCCAGGAAAGTCGCAGGTCAGAGGCGTGCGCGCCAATTCAATGCCAAACTGGCTCGCCAAGGCGCCAAAGAAGTGCCATGATGACGCCATGGACCTGACGCCCTACGTCGAAGACCTTCGGCGCGAACTGGCTGCCGCCGCGGACGCCGGCGGTGACGACGCCCGCGCCCTCGCCGAGCGGCTCACCGCGCCGCTGGAGTCCGCCGTCCGCCTGACCCTCCTGAACGCGCTGTCCGCCGCCATGGGCGAGGTCACGCGAGAGCTGGCACCGGGCTCGGTCGACGTACGGCTGCGCGGACTCGACCCGGAGTTCATGGTGACCGCGCCGCCCGCACCCGAGCCGTTCCGAGCGGGGCGCGCGCCGGTCACCGAACCCGCCGTGGCCGCCCCGCCACCGCCGCTCACGGACACCGACGACGGCGCCACGGCACGGATCAACTTCCGCCTCCCCGCCCACCTCAAGGCCCGCGCCGAGCACGCCGCGGCGGCGGAGGGGCTGTCGGTCAACGCCTGGCTGGTCCGGGCCGCGGCCACCGCCCTCGACGGCGGTGAGCGCGCGAGCCCACCGGGCCGCGCCGCGGCCCAGGGAGACCAGGGCTTCACCGGCTGGACCCGCTGAGCACGCCGTCGGACTCCGTACGTACACCGGGAGCCCGGCGGCCGGGCCCAGGGCCACCGGCCCACCCCACACCGGCGGACCGCCCGCATCGCGGTCCCGCCGCCACCATGCATCACCCGCCGCACCGGCGGGACCACTCACCCAAGCCACGAGGACGGGACACCCATGCCTGCTTACGAGACCCCCGAACCGATCATCGCCACCCTCGAACTGGAGTGCGGCACCGCCCGCATCACCGCCGGCAAGCGCACCGACACCGTCGTCGAGGTGCTGCCGCGCAACGGAGCCGACGACAGGGACGTCCAGGCCGTACAGCAGACCCAGGTCACCTGCTCGGGCGGCCGCCTCGCGGTCAAGACGCCCAGGAAGCGGTCCCTGTTCGGCAAGCCGGGCGCCATCGAGGTGAGCATCGAACTGCCCGCAGGCTCGGACGTCCGGGGCTCCTCGGCGCTGGGCGGCTTCTTCTGCGAGGGCCGCTTCGGGGACGTCACCCTCAAGACCTCGCTCGGCGACCTCCAGGTCGACGAGGCGGCCGGCGCCGACCTCCGGACCGACCACGGCGACATCCGGCTGGCCCGCTCGACCGGGGACCTCGAAGCCGTCGGCTCAGGCCGGATCGAGATCGGCACCGTCACCGGCACGGCGCGCGTCAAGAACAGCAACGGCGCCACCGACATCGGCGAGGTCACCGGCGAACTGAAGGCCAACGCGGCCAACGGCGACATCTCCGTCGGCATCGCGCACGGCGACGTCAGCGCCAAGTGCGCCAACGGCCGCACCGTGATCGCCGTCGCCCACGCCGGGGTCGACGCCTCCTCCGCCAGCGGCGGCATCCGCGTCGGCGACGTCACCCGCGGCCGTATCGACCTGCGCACCTCCGTCGGCGACCTCGAAGTCGGCATCCACCAGGGCACCGCCGCCTGGCTCGACACGCACACCAAGTTCGGCACCGTACGCAACTCGCTCGGCACCGCGGACGGACCCGCGGACTCCGACGAGACCGTCGAGGTGCACGCCCGTACCGCGACCGGCGACATCATCATCCACCGCGCCTGACCCGACGTACCCCGACGCACCGCACTCGAAAGGACAGCGGCATGACCGCCACCCGGACGTCCGCGCCGACCGCCGCACCCGCGACGGCGCAGGCGATCACCGCCACCGGACTGCGCAAGTCCTACGGCGACAAGCTCGTACTCGACGGCGTCGACCTGAGCATCGCCGAAGGCACCGTCTTCGCGCTGCTCGGGCCGAACGGCGCCGGTAAGACCACCACCGTGGAAATTCTCTCCACGCTCATCGACGCCGACGCGGGCGAGGCCTGGGTCGCGGGCCGCCACCTGACCCGGTCCGCCGACGCGGTACGCGCCGCGATCGGCGTCACCGGCCAGTTCTCGGCCGTCGACAACCTGCTGACCGCCGAGGAGAACCTGCTCCTGATGACGGACCTGCACCACCTCGACCGGCGCGAGGGCAAGCGGCGGGCCAGGGACCTGCTGCGCCGCTTCGACCTGTCCGAGGTCGCGCGCAAGAGCGCCGTCGCCTTCTCCGGCGGCATGCGGCGCAAGCTCGACCTCGCGATGACCCTGGTCGGCAACCCGCGGATCATCTTCCTCGACGAGCCCACCACCGGACTCGACCCGCGCAGTCGGCGCACCATGTGGGAGATCATCCGGGATCTCGTCGCCAACGACGGCGTGACCATCTTCCTGACCACCCAGTACCTCGAAGAGGCCGACCAACTCGCGGACCGTATCGCCGTACTGGACCACGGCAGGCTGATCGCCGAAGGCACCGCCGACGAGCTGAAGCAGCGCATCCCCGGCGGTCACATCCGGGTGCGGTTCGCCGACGCCGGGGCCCTGGGCGCCGCGGCCGGCATCTTCGGCACCGCCACCCGCGACGAGGACTCCCTCACCCTGCAGATCCCCAGCGACGGCTCCCTGCCCACCCTGCGGGCCGTCCTGGACACCCTGGAGAGCACCGGAGCCCAGGCCGAGTCGCTGACCGTGCACACCCCCGACCTCGACGACGTCTTCCTGACCCTCACCGGTCAGCCCCGCCCCGCCGGCACCGCCGCACCGACCAAGGAGAACGCCTGATGGCCACCGTGTCCTACGCCGCCAAGGACTCCCGGACGATGCTGCGGCGCAACCTCAAGAAGGCCCTGCGCTACCCGTCCCTGACCCTCACCGTCGTCATCATGCCGATCATGATGCTGCTGCTGTTCAACTACGTCTTCGGCAGCGCCCTGGGCACCGGCATCAGCGGCACGCCCACCGGCAGCGGCGAGTACATCGACTACCTCGCGCCCGGCATCATCCTGATGGCCGCCACGTCCGGCTCCCTGACCACCGCGATCAGCGTCTGCGCCGACAAGACCGAGGGCATCGTCAACCGCTTCCGTACGATGCCCGTCTCCCGGTCCTCGTTCCTGACCGGCCATGTCGTCGGCAGCGTGATCCAGACGATGACCAGCGTCGCGCTCGTCGTCGGCGTCGCGCTCCTGGTGGGCTTCCGGCCCGACGCCACGCTTCTCGAATGGCTCGCCGCGATCGGCCTGCTGACCCTGCTCACCCTGGCGCTGACCTGGATCTGCGCCGGTATCGGCCTGGTCGCCAAGAACGTCGAGACGGCCAGCAACATCCCGATGCCGCTGACCTTCCTGCCGTTCCTCGGCAGCGCCATCGTGCCGACCGAGTCGATGCCCGCCGGCCTGCGCTGGTTCGCCGAGTACCAGCCGTTCACACCGGTCATCGAGACCCTGCGCGGTCTGTGGCTCGGCACCGAGATCGGTTCCAGCGCGGTCATCGCCCTCGCCTGGTGCCTCGGCCTCAGCCTGGTCGGCTACGTATGGGCGCGCCGCACCTTCAAGACCGGGGCCAAGCGGTGACGCCGCCCCCGCACCACCGGCTCTGAGCGGCGACCCGCCTTGGCCGTACGCACGTTCACCAGCAACGACGATCACTGGAGAACCCCATGACGCACGACCCGACGACCTCCGGGGCCCGCACCGCCGACGTGGGCGCCGACGAGCTGCCCACCCTGCCCACCGACCGGCGCACCGGCTGCCCCTTCGACCCGCCCGCCGAACTCACCGCGCTGAGCGACCGGCCGCTGCGCCGCATGCGCTACGCCGACGGCCACATAGGCTGGCTGGTCACCGGACACGCCGCGGCCCGCGCGGTGCTGTCCGACCCGCGCTTCAGCTCCCGCTACGAACTCCTGCACCTGCCGGTACCGATGCCGGGCATGGAGGGGATGACGGAGGTGCCGCCGGCGATGCCCGGCGACTTCCTCGGTCTCGACGCACCGGATCACACCCGCTTCCGGCGGCTGCTCACCGGCAAGTTCACGGTCCGGCGGATGCGTCAGCTCGCCGAGCGGGTGGAGCAGTTCACGACCGCGTGCCTGGACGCCATGGAGCAGGCCGGACCCACCGTCGACCTGGTGGAGGCGTTCGCGCGGCCGGTGCCCGCGCTGATGATCTGCGAGCTGCTCGGCGTGCCGTACGCCGACCGGGACCGCTTCCAGGAGCATGTGGCGACCGTCTTCGACCAGACCTCGGACGCGGAGGCGAGGGGCGCGGCGTTCGCCGCCGTCGGACAGTTCATCGGCGAACTCGTGGCCGCCAAGCGCGCCGAGCCCACCGACGACCTGCTCAGCGACCTGACCAGCTCCGACCTCACCGAGGAGGAACTGATCGGAGTCGGCGGGGTGCTGCTGGCCGCCGGGCTCGACACCACCGCGAACATGCTCGGCCTCGGCACCTTCGCCCTGCTCAGCAACCCCGGCCAGCTGGACGCCCTGCGGGCCGATCCGGGCCTCGCCGAGCAGACCGTCGAGGAGCTGCTGCGCTACCTCAGCGTGGCCGACCCCATCCCGCGCGCCGCCCTGGAAGACGTCGAGATCGAAGGCCAGTTGATCAAGGCGGGTGAGACGGTGACGGTGTCCGTCCAGGCCGCCAACCGCGACCCGCTCAAGTTCCCCGACCCCGACCGGTTCGACATCCACCGCAAGGCCACCGGGCACGTCTCCTTCGGCCACGGCCCCCACCAGTGCATCGGCCAGCAGCTCGCCCGCGTCGAGATGACCGTCGCGTTCCCGGCGCTCTTCGCCCGCTTCCCCACCCTGCGCCTCGCGGTGCCGCCGCAGGAGGTACCGCTGCGCGACCGTGCCAACATCTACGGCGTGATCAGTCTGCCCGTCACCTGGGACAAGGAGTGACCCGATGAGCGACGAACGAGAACCGCTGCGGATCGGCGTCGACCGTGACCGCTGTGTCGGCGCCGGCATGTGCGCCCTGACGGCACCCGGAGTCTTCGACCAGGACGACGAGGAGGGCCTGGTGACACTCCTGGACCCGGCACCGGCCCCCGAACGGCGGGCCGCGGCCCGGATGGCCGCCGGCCTCTGCCCCGCCGGAGCCATCACCCTCGACCCGCCGGGCCAGTAGCCTCCACCGCCCCTTCCCGGAGGCCACGCGACACAGAGCGCCGCGTGGCCCACCCAGGACCGAGACCCCCGCACCGCGCGCCGGTGGGGGGCTCTCGCGTGCCGGGCCACGCAACGGTTGCCGAGGCTGTACGCCTGCGCGGCAGCCGTCCGGCGCCTCAGCGCTCCGTACCGTCCCTGATCAGTTCGTCGGCCGGGTCGTTGACCGGTTGCGGGGTGCCCGTGAGGTCCATGACGAACAGGGGGAGGTGGAGTTCGTCGGCGCGGGCGCGGGCGTCGCGGGAGTAGCCCGCCAGGGAGAAGCAGACGGCGACCGCGGAGTCGTTGAGCGCGTTGAGCCACAGGCACTCGACCTCGCGCAGCTTCGTCGCCCGGGTCGTCGGGTCGACCTGCGCCACCACGCCGCTGCCGCGCAGGTCCACACCGGACGCGGTGAGCTCGGGCGCCCGCGCGACGTCGGTGAAGCCCAGCCACTTCAGGTACTGGGCCGCCGCGGTGACACAGTCGTCGGCCGTACGGATGGTGACGGGGCGGAAGGCGGGACGCAGTACCGGCGGGCGGCGCGGCGGTCCGCCGGCCGGTGCCGCGGCGGGGCTGCCGGGCGCCGGCGGGTTGGGCGGCGGCGGGGTCGGTACGGGGACGACGGGGACGCGTACCACCGTTCCGCACGCGCAGCCGGACTCCGGCGCCGGCCATTCGTCGAGCCGTCCGCAGGTGTCGCAGCGCACCTCGACCCAGGAGCTCTGCCAGGTACGGTGCACGATCTCCACCGGTATGCCGCCGCGCAGCACCGGCATGGTCAACGGGGCACCGCACGCGCACGGGAAGGTGGGCGGGGTGAAGGCGTTCTCACGGCGGCAGGTCGGGCAGCGCACCGGCACGCTGTCGGCCATGGCGGCTCCTGGCAGGTAGGTCGGCGGGCAGTGCTGCCGTCCATGGTCCCCTCCAGCGGCTCGCGTGGGGGGACATTCACAGTGCGGTGCCGACATTACCGCAGACATATGCGCGCGGACCCGGCTTTCCGGGGATCGGCCCGGAGAGCCGGGCCCGTGTGCGGTGGTGCCGCCCGGCGGCACGGGAGATGGGCGCGACAGGACATTCGCACCGCCGGGCGGGTTCGGGGGAGGGGTGCGGAGGAAGAAGGCGGGACGCGGGCTCCGTGGCGCTTCCGGGGAGACGGACCGTCCTTCCCGCGGACGGTCACGGCCACCGCACTGGTGTCTCCCGGGAGGCCGGGCCGCACCGGCCGCGGACTCCCGTGACCGTGCGCCGCGGAGCCCGGCGCCGCCTGTCCGCGCCGGCCGGCCACCCCTCAGCGGACCGGCCGGCGCGGACGCGCGAGGACCGGACCTCCCGTCGGGCCCTCGCGCTGACCTGGGTCATGACACAGGCTTTCAGTCCTCGCGCAGCTCGTGCACCGCGGCCTCGACGCGCTTGCCGTACTCCGGGTCGGCGGCGTGGAAGTGGGCGAGGTTCTTCTCGACCACGTCGTCGCGGGAGACCTGGGCCAGGCCCCCGGCGATGTTCGCCACCAGGCGGTTCTTCTCGTCCTCGGACATCAGCCGGTACAGCTCGCCGGCCTGGAAGAAGTCGTCGTCCTTGGCGTGCGCCGGGGCGGCGTGGGTGCCGGTGTGGCCGGTGAGCGCGAGCGGCGCGGACAGCGGCTGGTCCGACTGGACCGGGCCGCCGTAGGAGTTGGGCTCGTAGTTCTTGGCGTGCCGGTCGTAGGCGTTGGACGCCATCAGGCCGTCCCGGCCGTAGTTGTCCGCCACGGTCGCCTTCGGGGCGTTGACCGGCAGCTGGGTGTGGTTGACGCCCAGGCGGTAGCGGTGCGCGTCGGCGTAGGCGAACAGCCGGCCCTGGAGCATCTTGTCCGGGGACGGGCCGATGCCGGGCACGAAGTTGTTCGGCGAGAACGCGGACTGCTCGACCTCGGCGAAGACGTTGTCCGGGTTGCGGTCCAGGACGAGGCGGCCGACGCGCTGGAGCGGGTAGTCGGCGTGCGGCCACACCTTGGTCAGGTCGAACGGGTTGAAGCGGTAGTCCGCCGCCTGGGCCGCCGGCATGACCTGCACGTACAGCGTCCAGGAGGGGTACACCCCGCGCTCGATGGACTGCAGCAGGTCGGTCTGGTGGCTGTTGGGGTCCTTGCCGGACAGCTCGGCGGCCTGGTCGCTGCTCAGGCAGCGGATGCCCTGGTTGGTCTTGAAGTGGTACTTGACGAAGAAGGCCTCGCCGGCGGCGTTCGTCCACTGGTACGTGTGCGAGCCGTACCCGTTCATGTGCCGGTACGAGGCGGGGATGCCGCGGTCGCCCATCAGCCAGGTGATCTGGTGGGTGGCCTCGGGGGAGTGGGCCCAGAAGTCCCAGACGTTGTCCGGCTCCTGCTTGCCGGTGAACGGGTCGCGCTTCTGCGAGTGGATGAAGTCCGGGAACTTCAGTGGGTCCTTGATGAAGAAGACCGGGGTGTTGTTGCCGACGAGGTCGTAATTGCCCTCCTCGGTGTAGAACTTGACGGCGAAGCCGCGCGGGTCGCGGGCGGCGTCCGGGCCGCCGAGGTTGTCGGCCACGGTCGAGAAGCGGATGAACAGGTCGGTACGCCGGCCGACCGCGCTCAGGAAGTCGGCGCGGGTGAACCCGGTGACGTCGTCGGTCACTTCGAAGTACCCGTACGCGCCGGAGCCGCGGGCGTGCACGACGCGCTCCGGGATGCGCTCGCGGTTGAAGCGGGCGAGCTTCTCCAGGAGGTGCTGGTCCTGGAGGAGCAGCGGGCCACCGACGCCGGCGGTGGCGGAGTTCTGGTTGTCGGCGATCGGAGCGCCGGCCTCCGTGGTGAGACGGCGCGTCGTCGTGGGCTTCGGCATGGTGACCTTCCGTACGAGAACGCGGAAGTCGGCTTCCGCATGTTGGAGCGTAGGGAGCACCCCCACCATCGTCAACACTTTGTTGAAAAGTTGCGGGGCGGTGCTGAGGAGCGGCGTTCGGCCCGCTCGGAGGGTGTTCCCGGCGGCGGCGCCTGGGCGCGACAGGACAGGTGTCGGCGCCGCCGCCGGGAAGCCTGGGGGAGGTGCGGGGGTTCACGCCTCGGGGTGCGTGATGGCCAGCAGCAGGACCGGTCGTGCGGTGGTCACGGCTTCCTTGCGGGCCCAGACGGTCGCCGAGCGCAGCTCGTCGGGATCGTTCACCCGGTGCGCCGAGCAACCGTACGCCCGCATCAGGTCCAGAGCCTGCTCACCGCTCCGGCCGCCGGAGCCGATCGCGGCCAGCACGAACGGCGTCTCGTGGCGCACGGCGACGGTCAACGCGTCGGCCGCATGCGGGAGTTCATGGGTACGTACGAGTGTGACGACCGCGGTGTCCCGGCAGCCCAGGGCGTCCAGCGCCACCCGTACGCCGATCGTGACCGGCACGTGCCGGCCGGGCGGCCCGTTCCGGCCGCACACCACATAGCGGTGTGCGTGGTGCCACGAAGACCGGTGCGGGAAGCCGCACAGCCGGCGGAGTCCGGCATCGGTGACGATACGCGCGTCCGCGCCGACGGCCTCGTCGATGACCTGACAGGCCGTCAAACGGTGGTGTGGCCGGAGAGGCGTTCGACGCCGCGCAGGAGGGCGGAGTGGTCCAGGCCGCCGTCGCCCTGGGCGCGCAGGGCGGCGACCAGGGAGGCGACCAGGGTGCCGACGGGCAGGGCGGCGCCGACGGCGCGGGCGGCGTCGGTGACGATGCCCATGTCCTTGTGGTGCAGGTCGATGCGGAAGCCGGGCGTGAACTTGCGAGTGAGGAAATTTTCCTTCTTGCGGGTCAGGACGGTCGAGCCGGCCAGCCCGCCGCTCAGGACGTCCAGGGCGGCCGCGAGGTCCACGCCGGACTTCTCCAGGAAGACCACCGCTTCGGCGCAGGCCTGGAGGTTGACGGCGACGATGAGCTGGTTGGCGGCCTTGACGGTCTGCCCGGCGCCGTGCGGACCGCAGCGCACGATGGTCGTGCCCAGGGCCTCGAAGAGCGGGTACGCGGCGTCGAAGTCCTCCTGGGCGCCGCCGGCCATGATGGACAGCACCGCCTCGATCGCACCGGCCTCGCCGCCGGAGACCGGCGCGTCCAGCACCCTGATGCCCCGCTCGGCCGCGGCGGCGGCCAG